>JBMONM010000083.1:0-1816 GCA_049324675.1 Thermodesulfobacteriota bacterium | reverse complement strand
GGACGCTAAACGTGGGAACTAATCCTTAAACCCAGGGCGCTGTCAACCCCCCGCCTCCCCCCGCCTGCCGGCGGACGAAGCCGGGCTGTTTTTTCCGGCATCGGTTGTCTTCGCCCCAAAATCGTATTATGCGGCCCTCGCCAGCGCACACCGCGCCCGGGACCCTCATGCACGACACCCACGCCCCCATGCCGCCATCCGGCACCAGGACCGCCCTTGCCGGACTCCTGCGTCCCCTGCCCCTGTGCCTCCTCGCGGCGGCCGCGTTTCTCATTTTTTACAACCTGGGCCAGCGCCCCCTGTGGCAGGACGAGGCCGAAACCGCCCGCCTGGCCCAGACCGTGCTGACCGACGGCATTCCCCGGGCCTTTGACGGCAAAAATCTCATCTCCCAGGAAGAGGCCCGCGAATACAACCCCGACGACGGCCATGTCTGGCGCTGGTCCCCGTGGCTCCAGATATACATGGCCGCGGCCGGTCTGGCCCTTGGCGGCGAGAACGCGGCCGCCGACCGGTTCTTTTTCGCCCTGGCCGGCTTGGCCGCCGTGGCCATGACCTTTCTGCTCATCCTGCGGTTCTTCCGGAATCCGGCCTGGGCCGGGCTGTCCGCCGCGCTTCTGACCGCCACCGTGCCCTTTCTCCTTTTCTGCCGCCAGGGCCGCTATTACAGTGTGGGCACCCTTTTGACCCTGACGGCGCTCTACGCCTTTTTCTGCGACTGGCAAAAAAAGACCGGTCCCCTGGTGGTCGCGGCCCTCTCCCTGGGGCTTTTGTTCCACGCCAACTATCTGCTTTTCTTAAGCTTCGTCCCCAGCGCCCTGGCCTGCGCCGTGCTGTTGTACCACGAGCTTCTGGACATGCGGCGCCTGATCCTCCTGACCGCCCTGACCCTGGCCATGGTCGTCCCCGGATTGTTTCTCTATCGCATGGGTTCCCAAAGCGGCATGTTCGACATCCTGCTCGTGCCCGAAAACCTCATGCTCTATTTCGCGGACCTGATCATGTTCATGATCCCCCTGCCGGTTCTGGCCGTTCTGGCCTGGCGCTGGCGGCGGTTTTTCACCCTCCTCGAACGTCCGAAGGACCCGGCCGAACGCTTCGTCCTGTTCTGCGCCCTGGTCACGGTGTTGAGCCTCATCCTCCTGGCCCTGGTGCCCCAGCGCTTCCACCGCTACATCGTGCACTTCTACCCCCTGTGCGCCATCCTCCTGGCCTGGGCCGGGCTGCGCCTGTGGCGCTGGTCCAAGCCCTCGGGCGCGCTTTTCCTGGTGCTCGTCGGCCTGACCAACTGGCTGAACCTCTACCCCCTGGAGCGCACCAAGCTCATCAACCGGCCCTGGGAAAACGACTTCAGGATGCTCACCTCCCTCAATTTTCCGCTCAAGCTCTACCTCACCGAGCTTTTTTCCGGATATCCCGACGTCAACGCGCACATCATCGGCTTTTTCAAGAAAAACGCCGCTCCCGGCCAGACCGTCCTGGCCGAATACGGCGACCTGCCCCTGCAGTTTTACACCGGACTGCGGGTCCTGGGGGGGCTGCAGGGACCGCCCGCGCCCGACGAGAAGCCCGACTGGGTGCTGGTGCGCCGCGCCGTCCGGGTCAACCGGGACCGGCTCCTGTTTCCGGCCCGGGCCTTCGTCCACGGTCTGGATCTGGAGCGGGACTACGAGCGCATCGAACTGCCCTGGCCGGACGAGACCTTCGGCAACCGGGCCGACCCCTATTTCCATTATTTCGTCCCGGCCGGACCTCCCCAGAGCCCGCTCGTCGTCTACAGGCGCAAGGAGGCCCCCCATGCGGATTGACCTGACCC
>JBMONM010000082.1:0-15221 GCA_049324675.1 Thermodesulfobacteriota bacterium | reverse complement strand
GACGCGGTGCGCCCGGCGATAACGGACAAAACCGCCGGGGTGCTCATCGAGATCGTGCAGGGCGAGGGCGGGGTCAATCCGCTTCCCGGCGACTACGTGCGCGGCCTGGAGTCCCTGTGCCGGGAAAAGGGCGTGCTGTTCATGGTGGACGAGATCCAGACCGGCATGTGCCGCACGGGCAGGTTCTGGGCCTTCCAGCATCACGACGTCGCGCCGGACATCTTCACCTGCGCCAAGGCCCTGGCCAACGGCCTGCCCATGGGCGCGCTTTTGGCCACCGACGAGGTGGCCGCCGGATTCGTTCCGGGCAGCCACGCCACCACCTTCGGCGGGGGAGCGCTTTTGTCGGCCGCCGCGGCCAAGGTGGTGGAGATCATGCGCCGGGACCGGCTGGACGAGCGGGCCAGGCGGGTCGGGGACTACGCCATGGGGCTTTTTACGGACCTCATGCGCACGTATCCGGACAAGATCGCGGCCGTACGGGGCCTGGGGCTGATGATCGGCATCGAGCTGTCCTTCCCGGGCCAGGCGGTGTGGCGGGAGCTGCTCGCCCGGGGGTTCGTGGTCAACCTGACCCAGGACAGGGTGCTGCGGCTGCTGCCGCCCCTGACCATTCCCCGCGAGGACCTGGCGCTTTTCGCCTCGGCCCTGGGCATGGTCCTCGGCGAGCTGTAAAAGCCGCGTCTTGCGCCAAAATCGCCGCCCCCGTCCGGGTCTCCCGGGCGGGGGCGTTTCCGTCGCGGCCGAAACGGCGAACCTGACCGCCGGCCCCGGCCGTATTGCCTTCCCGTCGGACACGCTTCATGATCACGGCGTCCGGCCCGCGGCGCGCGCGAGGGGCGCGGGCACGGCGGGTCCACATCCCAACCTCCACGACAGGGAAGGTCCATCCCCATGCGAATCCTGCTGGTCGAGGATGACCAAATGGTCGGCGCGGCTGTCGTGCGGAACCTCAAAGACGCCTCGTACGCGGCCGACTGGGTTCGGGACGGAGAAACGGCCCTTGCCGCCATCGCCGTCCAGGAATACATGGTGATTCTGCTGGATCTGGGCCTGCCCAAGAAAGACGGCTTCCACATCCTTCACGCCATCCGGACGCGGGGCGAGGCCACTCCGATCCTGATCGTGACGGCCAGGGACGCCGTGGAAGACCGGGTAAAAGGCCTGGACCTCGGCGCGGACGACTATCTCGTGAAACCTTTCGCCATGCCGGAACTGCTCGCCCGGATCCGCGCCGTCGTGCGCCGGAAGGGAGGCAGCGCGGCCCCGGCATTATCCAACGGCCTGCTCCATCTCGACATGGCGACGCATCAACTGACGGCCGGAGGCCTGACCGCGACCCTCTCGGCGCGGGAGTTTTCGCTGGTCGAGGCGTTGTTGCTCCGGCCCGGGGCCATTTTATCACGGCAGCAGTTGGAAGAGGCGATCTACGGATGGGGCGAGGAGATAGAAAGCAATGCCGTGGAGGCCATCATCTATTCCGTTCGCAAAAAATTCGGGGCGACGACCATCAAGAACGTCCGGGGGGTGGGATGGAAAGTGGAAAAGCCGAGAGACTGAGCCGCTCCCTTCGTTTCAATCTGGCGCTCTGGCTGTCTGTCCTGGTCATCATTTTCGGAGCGGCCTCCGGCCTGCTCGCCTATTTCGCATTCCAGCACAGACTCGCCCAGGCTTTGGATGGAGAACTGCTCCAGGCGGCTTTTCTTGGCGATCCAGACAGGCAACTGCCGGGAATGCGACAACGAAAATCCTCGCACGCGGAGGCCCGGCAGGCCATTCTTCTGTCGGCCTACCCCGTTTCCCCCGAACACTCTTCGGGCCTTGGCCATCTCCCCCGGAACCTGGACGAAGGATTCCACAGCGTCACTGTCGCCGGCGTCGACTGGCGGGTTCTCGTCGCAAAACGCGATGATGGGGGGCGGTACATGGCCGCCCAACAAACCACGCCGCGTGAGGAAGTGGCCGGGATCAAGGCGGCCGAAGAGCTCCTGCCATATCTGCTGCTCACGGGATGCGTCATCGGCGTAACCCTTGTCCTGATCCGCCATTTTCTCGGTCCGGTCCAAAAACTCGCCGCAGCCATCGACGGGCGCGAGGAAAACGACCTAGCGCCCCTTCCCGCCGATGGCATCCCTTCAGAAATACTGGCCTTTACCTCGGCGATAAACAGGTTGTTCGCCCGGGTTGCGCGGTTTTCCGACATGCAGCGGCGTTTCGTCGCCGATGCGGCCCATGAGCTGCGCCTGCCCTTGACCGCCATTTCCCTCCAGGCCGAAGGGCTGGGGAACATCGACCTCCCCCCGGCCGCCCACGAGCGGTTGGCCGCCATGCGCAACGGGATCGGCCGCTGCCAGGGGTTGATCGACCAACTGCTCGCGATGGCGAGGGCTCAGGAACACCTTTACGGGGAATCCGAGTCGCTCTCCGTCGGCGCCGCCGTGCGGGAGGCCCTGGAAAACCTCCTGCCCGACGCCGAAGCCAAAGGCATCGACCTGGGCCTGGTCGCCGGCGAAGGGCTTGCCGTGGCCGCCCCCCCCGTCGCGATACAGATCGTCTTGAAGAATCTTCTGGAAAACGCCATCCGCTACACGCCGCACAAAGGGAAAATCGACATCCGGATCGATCGGAAAAACAACGGCGTCTGCCTCACCGTCAGCGATTCAGGCCCCGGGATTCCCGAGAGCGAGCGCGATCTTGTCTTTGAGCCCTTCTCCCGGTGCCCCGGAGACACGACCCTCGGATCCGGCCTCGGCCTGGCCATTGTGAGGACGATCGCGGACAACCTGAAAGGCCATGTCCGCCTCGGCTACACGAACCCCAAAGACCGGACAGGGCTTGCCGTGGAGGTCTTTCTTCCGGATCAGCCCATCACCGCGCCGGATTCCCGGCAAGGCACGGCGTAGGAGCGGGGCGTTCCCTCTTCGCCCGCATCCCCATCCCGTCGAAACCACAGGCGTCCCGTCCATTCCCCCGGCTTCGCGCCACGGCCTGGAAATCCTCCGGTGTGCCCGGCAGGACCCGGGCCTTCGAGCGGCCTGCCCTCCTCAGTTTCAGCTCAGTTTGGGCCTGTAGCCTGGGCTCATGTGCATTGGGGAACGGCAGGGCCCGCCCCTGCCCGGCGGATGTGCCGCAACGAGACTTCAGCCCTGGAGGCAAACGAATGAGCATCTCCATAAAACGAACCACCCTGAACCCTGTCCTGGTCATCACGGGGGGCATTTGTTTCATTTCCGGCGTACTGATGTTCTTTCACGTCAAGTCGGTAGTCATCGTGCCGACCCATGAATGGGCGAGCATCGTCTTCCTCGCCGCCTGCGCCCTGCATATCGTCCTGAACTGGAAGCCGCTGCTGCTGACTCTGAAAGGACGCCCGCTCCACCTGTCCATCATGGGGATCCTCGTCCTGTTTCTCGCGGGCATGCTGTACTCCACGACGCTGCCGAACCCGAAGCGTCCGTACCCGGGAGGCCCGCCGGTCGCGCACCAAACCAGGTAGCGGTCTGGCTCACGGCTTCCGGCCATAAGGATCCGAAATGGCGGGGCAACGTTTGTCCGACACCAAACGCGGCCCCGCCCTCAGCCCATGTAGCGCAGATACTGCCGGCCCTTGCGGTCGATCAGCCGGATGACCCGGTATTTCCCCTTGAGTTGGCCCTGCTCGTAGGCCCGGATGCCCTCGGCGTGGCAGCGCGGGCAGGCCCGGATCGGTATCTGCACCCCCAGGCACAGGGGCGTTCGCGACGACTCGGACTCGATCTTGAGCACGCCCGGGCAGTCCGGGCACACCAGCAGGCTCTCGGTCTGGTATTCGGTGATGTGGTCCGTGTCGTAGTACAGCGTCTTGCGCCGCACGAACCACTCCCCGACCATCTCGCCGCCCCGCTGCTGGCGGGGGGGATTCTTGGCCAGCTTGCGGACGTCCTCGCACAGGCGCTTGACGTATTCGGTGATCTTGTGCCCCTGGCGCACCCGCTCCGGATCGAACCCGGGTTCGCGCACATGGGAATAGTCCAGGCCGGCCATGGCCAGGACAATGCCCAGGTTCACATAGGGCAGGGCCCCCTGGATGGCATAGCCGCCCTCAAGCACCGCGATGTCCGCCCCGACGATGTCCGTGAGTTTGGCATAGCCCTGGGCCGAGAAGGCCATGTCCGTGATCGGATCGGAGAAGTGGTTGTCCTGGCCGGCCGAATTGACCACCAGGTCGGGCCTGAATTCGTCCAGAAGCGGCCGGATCAGGTGCTCGGCCACGTACAAAAAGCCCTCGTCCGAGGTCCCCGGCGGAAGCGGCACGTTGACCGTGGCCCCCAGGGCCCCCGGGCCGCCCAGTTCGTGGGCGAAGCCCGTGCCCGGGTACAGGGTGCGGCCGTCCTGGTGCAGGGAGATGAAAAGCGTGTCCGGGTCGTGCCAATAGATGTCCTGGGTGCCGTCGCCGTGGTGGCAGTCCGTGTCCACCACGGCCACGCGCAACGGCCCGTACTGCTCGCGCAGCCGCTCGATCATCACCGCTTCGATGTTGATGTTGCAAAAGCCCCTGGCCCCATGCACGCACTTCATGGCGTGATGCCCGGGCGGGCGGACCATGGCGAAGGCCCGGGCGGCCTTTTTCTCCATGATCAGCCGGCCGGCCCGGATGGCCCCGCCGGCGGACACGAGGTGCGAGGGGCTGGCCACGCCCTCGGTGTCCGGGAAGCAGAAATGGACCCGGTCCACGTCGCCGATGTCGGCCACATCGGGCTTGTATTCGCTGATGCCCGGGATGTCGAAGACCCCCTCCTCGCGCAGTTGGTCCTGGGTGTACAGCAGCCGCTCCTGGCGCTCCGGATGGGTGGGGGAAATGGCCCAGTCGAAGGCCGGAAAGAACACGATGCCCAGTTCGCGGGCCGCCTTCAGCACGGACACGTGACCGCCTCCCGGTACTGCGGCAAAACACCCGGCCTGACCTGGCACACCACCCGGATGTTGCGCCCGGTGAAGGTCGCGTCCTCCACCATGTTGAAGGACGAACTCTCCACGGTCTCCACCGGGGCCTCCTGGTCGCCGGCCTTGATGAAACGCAGGTACTCCCGCAGTTTGCCGGAGGCCTCGGCCTCGGCCTGGGGCAGGTCGTAGTCCGGGGCCACCTCCCGGTGCACGCCGAGACTGGGGATGACCATGCCGCCCCGGGCCGTGTCCGCGAAAAGCTCCACGGAGAAGGTGGGCCGGGCCAGGGCCGCGCCCACGGCGTTGGCCACGGCGAAATTCTCCGGGACCACGACCTCCTGGGAAAAGGCGTCCTGCAGCAGGGCCGACAGGGCCAGGGCCGGCCCGCCCATGACGTAGACCTTGGCCGGCGCGATGCGCCGGCCCTCGAGCATCTCGCTGATGGTGTACACCGGCCGGTCGTTGATCTCGCGCACGAACCCGGCCACCTCCTCGCGGATGCGGTTCACGGCCGAGGCGATGGCGAAGTCGGCCAGGGTCTCGGGATCGTGCCCCGTGCCCTCGGCCAGGGCGGCCATGCCCCGGTACGACGCGGCCACGTTGCCGAAGGCGATGACGTTTTGCACGTTTAAGGCGTCCACCAGGGTGGGATGGCCGCCGCCGAAGGCCATGGACGGCCCGAGCCGCCTGGGCCCCACGGTAACCCCCTGGGGCGTGACGCTGATGGCCGAATCGCCGCCCACGCCGATGGATTTGACCCGCAGGGCCCGCACCAGGGTGGGCCGGCCGGAGATGACGATGCCCTCGCGCTCGATCAGCGGCGAGGACTGGGCGAACACGGCCATGTCCGTGGTGGTGCCGCCGATGTCCAGGATCACGGCGTCCTCGCGGATGTCGCAGATGGCGATGATGCCCATGACCGAGGCCGCCGGGCCGGACAGGATGGACTGGACCGGCGAGAGCCTGGAGGCGGCCAGGGGCATGGTGCCGCCGTCGGCCTTGAGCACCCCGATCTGGGGGCGAAGGCCTAAGGAGAATACGCTTTTTTGCACGGCGTCGGCGAATCGGTTGAACAAACGCCACACGGCGCTGTTGTAGTAGGCGGTGTTGATGCGCCGGGAAAAGCCCAGGCGGCCGGAGAATTCATGGCCCATGGCCACGTATTCGGCCCTTGCGTGGACCAGTTCCTTGATGCGGTTCTCGTGGGTCGGGTTCCTGGTGGAGAACTTGGAGACGGCCGCGAACACGCCCACGCCGGCCTCGCGGCAGGCCTCGATTCCCCGGGCCACGGCGGCCTCGTCCAGGGCCGCGATCTGAGTCCCCCGGTGGTCGATGCATCCCGGGGCCGTGAAGTAGTGGTCGCCCACCCGGTACAGTTCCGGATCGATGCCCGGACCGGCCGAGACGAACACGCCCACGGGCTCGGTGGCGCCCTCGACGATGGCGTTGGTGGACAGGGTGGTGCTTAAGTTCAGGCGGCTTATGCCCTCGGGGCCGGCCACGGAGACGATGCTCTCCAGGGCGTCGGTGATGGAGGCCAGAAGGTTGTCCTGGTTGGTCCTGATCTTGGCCATGGCCACGATTCCGTCACGACCGATCAGGACCGCGTCGGTGTGCGTCCCTCCCACGTCGATTCCAAGCAGCATGCGTCCCCCCCAGGCGGCGCCGCCAGGCCGGGGCGGTCACGAAGGCAATGCGCGAGGCCCGGGGGCTTCGTGGGCTCATCCTTCGAAACAGGGCCGTGACGGATGCGTGCGGCCATACCTAGCAGGAAGCGCGCGTGGCTGTCGAGGGGACGGGCGCGAACCGGGCCGGAGCGTCGCGTCGCGCCCGCGCCGGAAGGGGATCAGACCCGGGCCAGGACGATGCGGGTGACGCCGCTTTTGCGCAATCCGTCGTCGCGGCCGGCGAAGTAGCGGGCGTTTATCCCCTTGGCACCGAAGTCCTCGACATGGGCGAAACCCAAGCCGGCGAGTCGGGCGGCGAGGTCGTCCGGATCGAGGAAAGTCTTCCAGGGCTCGCCCCGCTCGGCCGTTCTGGCGGATATGCGCTCCATGGCCGATCGTTCGGAGCCGGTCAGAAGCTCCGGCCGGACCGGGTAGTCGAAGACCAGGGCGCTCCCCGGGGCGAGCCCGGCCACGAAGCGGAGCGTCTCGAATACGGCCGTTTCGTCGAGGTACATAACCACGCCGAGCCAGGATACGAAGGCCGGCTGGCTGGGGTCAAAACCGGCCTGGGCCAGGGATTCGGCCAGCCCGACGCGTTCGAAGTCGAGCGGCGCGAAGGAGAGATATTTCGGGATGGGCAGGCCGGCGGCGTCGAGGAGCCGGCGTTTCCATTCCTGGGTTGCGACAAGGTCGGCCTCGATGATCGACACGCCGTCCGGATCGGGATTTCCGTAGGCGAAGGTGTCCAGCCCCGCGCCGAGGATGAGGCGTTGGCGCACGCCTCTGTCCCTGGCCACGCCCCATTCATCCTCGGTCAGGCGGCTTCGGGCGACCACCGAGGCCCGCAGGCTGGCCAGCAAGGGATGGCGATGGCGCGTGAGCTCGCTTTGCAGCCGAGTCGCCTCGTCGGGACCGAGGATGCGCCAGGCCAGGGGATCGACGAACACCGGGGGGACGTCGAGGCGCTGGTGCACGGCCCGGAACTGGGCGGTGCGCAGGGCGGTGGGCCTGGGGGGTGAGATGGTCATGGGCTCTCCCTGGGTTGCAGACGCCGGCGGGCATCCATGGCTTGGCGCATGAAGGCGAGAAGGTCGGGGGTCAGGCCGAGGCTCGCCGGAAGCTCCGGCTCGCTTGTCAGGGTGTCGAGGAGGCGCAGGCCGCATTGCGGGTCGCCGCCCGGAGAGGTGGTGGCGAAAAGCGCTTCAAGGCCTTCGGCCAGGGGGGCCAGGGCCGGGTCGTCCGGCCGGGTTCCCGCGTTCAGAGCCTCTCGCCAGAGGCGCAGAAGCGGGGGCCAGTCGCGGCCATGGGCACGCAGGCGGGCCAGCAGGTCGTCGCGCTCCGCCGCGTCAAGGCAACGGTCCCGCATGGCCCGGCGGGCCGCGCCGAGGGCCGTGGAGAGCCAGTTCAGGGCGGTCGCGTCAAGGCCGAAGAGCTCCAGTGCGCGGCGCTCCTTTTGGCGCATCAGCCGAAGTTTACGGGTTGTTTCGAGATCGCCGCCGGTCAGGTCAAGGACGTGGCGCATGAGGGCCAGGGCGAGGCGGCCTGCTTCCGGAGTTTCGGGAGCGCTCCCCCGGGCCATGGCCTCGCGGATGTCGCACAAGAGGGCCTTCATGGCCGCCGCGCGTTCGGGGCCGGCCGCGTCGTGGCGCTGGCGCAGGAGGCGCAGTTCCTCGGGCGAGAGGTATTTCTCGTAAAGACGCATGCGTTCGAGGAGGCCGAGCCAGTCGTCGAGTCGGGCTTCTCCGCCCGAGGCCAGGCGCGCGTCGAGTCGGGCCAGTCGGTCGCGCAGGGCGGTCGCCTCGGCAATGCGCGCGTCGAGGTCGCGGATGCGTCGGGCAATGATGGCGCGGGGCGATGGGCGGTTGGCGTCCAGGGTGGCCCGGATGTCGCCGAGCGGCAGGCCGAGTTCTTTTAGGGCCAGGATATGGTGGAGCCGGGCCGTGTCGTCGGCGTCATAGAGACGATAACCGGCGTTCGAGCGGCCGGAGGGTTTGAGCAGTCCGATCTGGTCGTAGTGGCGCAGGGTCCGGATGGTCAGACCGGCGTGCCGGGCCAGTTCTCCGATGGTCAGGCTCATGGCGGGTCTCCTTTCGGGAGACCCTAATGCCTGACGTAACGTCAGGGTCAAGATGTTTGTTCATTCTGATGGGGAACTCGGGCAGGGGAAATAAATCAAATGATTATGGCGTATTGACTGGAATGCATGGCGATACCGGTTGACGGATTGGACAGTATGGGAAAATATATTGTAATGGTGGAGGATATGTTCTGATCAACAAGGTTTAACAAAGCTTAAGGACAAGTTCCTCGCACTGTTAGTTGATAGTTAAAATCAATATTTGCAATTACAAAATATTCGCGGCGACCAGGGAGTCGTTTTTCAACATCGCAATATTTGCATCTTACAATATGCATGGAGATTGTAATATGCCAGGAGACATGAAGAATCTTGCCGATCATCTTTTCGAGATCATGACGCCTCGGCTGACCTCCCTGATCGACGAGACTGTCCAACGCTACATAGATTCATTATGGATTGCCATGGATCATGCCGTATTTAACAATGTACCTGGCGACTATCTCGAATTCGGCGTACGCGGGGGGCACTCCTTTATCAGAGCAAACCGAGCCTATCGGTATTATCGTGAACAAATGCTCTCAATTGCTGGCAAGCTCAGCGCACAGTATAAAGTGGTGCCACCGATGCGTTTTTTTGCATTCGACGCTTTTGAGGGGGGGCTTCCCGAGGCGAAGGGGCCTGACGCAACGACTCTTCGCTCTCCACATTGGCAGCCTGGATCAATGGCGTGCTCCGTTGAGTCGTTTTTTGAAAATATGCGCAGAGCTGGGATGGGTGATTCTGAAGTAATAGTTATCCAGGGATATTTTGAAGATACTTTGTCGCAAAAGCTGATCGAAGAATCCAAATTGACCCGCGCGGCAGTGATTCATCTTGATTGTGATTATTATGAGTCTACAGCAACCGCCCTGAAATACTGTGCCACATTAATTGGTTTGGGGACAATAATTATATTCGATGATTTCTTTCGATATCAAGGCTCGGAAAGACATGGTCAATTTCTGGCATTCAAGGAATTTTGCGCTTCAAATCCCGCACTCTCCTTTCGTGAGATGTCTAGAGCGCGAGGCAATTCCACCGTATTCATATGTAGCTCGGTTTCTCAAGAGTAACGGGGTCATGATTTCAATGTTGAATCAAACCAGACCCAGGCACAGCGCCCCGGAAAGTCCGAGCAGCATGATCGCGACCAGGGCCCGGACGGTCTTGATGGTCGTCTTGCGCAGCATGCGGCCGCCGATGAAGACGCCGGCGAAGGCCGCCAACGACGCCATGAGCACCAGGTACGGATTGTCGGCCACGGCCTCGGAGCCCGAAAGCCCCGCGTAGACCGAGAGCCGCGTCGCGTCCACAAGACAGGCCAGGACCACGCCCGTGGCGATAAAGGCCTCCTTGGCCAGGCCCGCGCCAAGCAGAAAGGCGCTGCGAAACGCGCCCTGATGCCCCGACAAGCCCCCGAAAAAGCCGCTGACCACCCCGCCAAGCGGCAGATACGCCGCCCCGTAGGCCCGCTTGCCCCGACCGCCGGACAACTCCAGCACGGCGAATCCGGCCATCAGCAGCCCCACCAGCAGCTTGACCGGCGTGACCGTCAACGTCCGGCCGAAGGCCTCGTAAGTGGAAAGCGGCGCCAGGTCCGACAGTCGGACCAGGAGCCAGGCCCCGGCCAGACTCGCGGCCATGGCCGGCAGCCCGAAGCGCAACACGACCGGCAGGCTCGCCGCGCGGCCAAAAAAAGCCAGCTTGACGATGTTGTTGGCGAAATGAACCAGCCCGGTCATGGCCACGGCCGCCTCCACCGGGAAAAACAGCGTCATGACCGGGGTGAGGATGGTCCCCAGCCCGAAACCGGAAAAAAGCGTCAGCGCCGAGGCGACAAGGGCGGTCAGGCAGACGGCGACATAGTTCATGAGGTCGGGCTCACGTGGCGAGGGTTCTTTTTCCCGGGCTTGTTCGCAACGAATTCTTCGGCCCGGGGCAAGGGACGATAGTATCGGACGGAAGCGGCGTCATGGCGATTTGAAGGCGGCCGGGCGACGGCGCGGCCATCCCGTGCCGGGACGTGGACGCACGCTCACTGATAGCGCAGGTCGATGTCCGAGAGGAAGCGCTCCATGGCGTCCAGAAGCTCGGGCAGCCTGGCCGTGTCCCCGGCCGTGGCCGCCTGCTCGATGTCCCTGCCCAGGACCTCCAGGAACGAGACGCCCATGGTGGCCGCCGAGCCCTTGAGACTGTGGCCGTTGCGGCGCACGGTCTCCATCTCGTCCAGGGCCAGGGCCTCGCGCATGTCGGCCAGCCCCTGGCGCGCCGTGCGCAAAAACACCGGCACGATGGGCCGCAGCCGTTCCCGGATGACCACGGTATGAACGTTCGTCCGCTCCCTGTCCCCGCCGGCGTCCCCGCCCTCCCGCTCCGACCCCGCCTGATCCTCCGGCATCGGTCGCGCCGCGTCCGGTCCGAGGATACGGCCGCCCAGATGGCTGTCGACGACCTGAAGCAGCCGGGCCTTGCCCACGGGTTTGGTCACGAAATCCGTACAACCGGCCTCCAGGCATTGCTTGCGGTGCTCCTGGAAGGCGTGGGCGGTCAGGGCCACCACCGGAACAGGAGTCCGGCCGTTTTGCGCCTCGAAGTCGCGGATGGCCCTGGTGGCCGCAAGGCCGTCCATCCCGGGCATCTCCACGTCCATGAGCACCAGATCGAAGGGGTGTTCACGAAACAACTCCACGGCCCGGACGCCGTTTTCGGCCGTCTCGATCCTCACCGGGCTTTCGGCCAGAAAAAGCCTGATCACGTTGCGGTTGGCCTCGTTGTCCTCGGCCAGGAGGATCCTGGCCCCGGACACGGCGCGGTCCGGTCCGCCCGCGGGGACCTCCACATCCGGGATCGCGGGGAACACGTCATCGTCCGCGACGCGGCGCGCCGGATCGATGACAGCCCCTTCCGGGGCCGCCTCCAGACGCGCCGTGAAGCTGAACTCGCTGCCCTGTCCCTCCTTCGAGGTCACGGCGATGGTCCCGCCCATGAGTTCCACCAGTTTGCGGCAGATGGCCAGCCCCAGTCCGGTGCCGCCATAATGCCGGGTCGTCGAGGCGTCGGCCTGGGTGAAGCGTTCGAAGATATCCCCGAGCACGTTCTCCGGGATGCCGATTCCCGTGTCCCTGACCGAGAAGCGGGCCAGGAAGGGCTCTCCCGGGCCCGGGACGGCCGTTTCCGGCAACCCGGCCTCGCGCTCCACAGCCAGGGACACCTCGCCGCTGACCGTGAATTTGAGCGCGTTGCCGAGCAGGTTCATGAGCACCTGGCGCAATCTGGTCGGATCGCCGATGACGTGGTCGGGCATATCCCCGGCCATGGACCAGGAGAACCCCAAGCCCTTTCCGGAGGCCCGGAAGGCCGCCAATTCGGCCACCCGGCGCAGTTCGTCCCCCAGGGAAAAGGCCGTGCGCTCCAGTTCGACCTTGCCGGCCTCGATTTTCGAAAAGTCCAGGATGTCGTTGATGATGGAGAGCAGAAGCTCCCCCGCGGACTGGAAGGAGCTCACGTAGCGACGCTGCCTGGTGCTTAAGCCCGACTCGGACAACAGGTCGGCCATGCCCATGATGATGTTGATGGGGGTCCTGATCTCGTGGCTCATGCGGGCCAGGAACTCGGATTTGGCCGTGGCCGCCTGTTCCGCCGCGATCTTGGCCTCGCGCAGGCGTTCCTCGGCGGCCTTGCGTTCCTCGATCTCGTGTCGCAGGGCCTGGGTGCGCTCGGCCACCACAGCGGCCAGTTCCTGGCGTTTGCGCTCCACCCGGGCCAGCCGCCAGCGGTAGAAAAACCAGGCCACGCCCAGGGCCCAGGCCGCGACAACTCCGCGAAACCAATAGGTCTTCCAGATCGGCGGCAGGACCCGGATGCGCAATGACGCGCCGGAGTCGTTCCAGACGCCGTCGTCGTTCGCGGCCCGTATCCGAAGCGCGTAGTGCCCCGGGTCCAGGTTGGTGTAGGTGGCGAAACGTCTGGTGGAGGGCTTGGTCCAGTCTTTGTCGAATCCCTCAAGAATATGCGAATACTGATTTTTGGCCGGGTCGGCGAAATCCAGGGCCGCGAAGGTCACGGTGAAGCTGCGGTCGTCCGGAGAGAGCTCGATGTCCTGGACGAAATCCGTGGCCACCTTCCCGTCGTAGGGGCGGTCGGACACGGACAGGGCGGTGACCACCACGGGCGGGGCATGGGAATTTTTCTCCACATCCTTGGGGAAAAAGGCGGTCAGGCCCTTTAAGCCCCCGAAGAACATCTCGCCCGAATAGGCGTCGCGGTAGGCCGCGTTTATCCAGAATTCCCCGCTCTGCAGGCCGTCCTTGGCGGTGTAGTTGCGGAACTCCCGGTTCACGGGATCGAAGCGGCTCAAGCCCTTGAAGGTGCTCATCCACAAGGTTCCGGCCTCGTCGCGCAACAGGGCCTGGATGCCGTCGTTCAGAATGCCGTCGGCCTTGGTGTACCGGGTGAAGGTTCCGGCCCCGGGGTCGAAGAGATTGAGCCCGTTGTCGGTCCCCACCCACAACAACCCGTTGGCCATCTCCAGGATGGGCGTGACCCGGTCGTTGGACAGGCTTGCGGGATCGTCGGGATCGTTTTCCCAATGGCGGAAGGTTTCCTTGGCCCGATCGAAGAAGTTCAGGCCCTTGTTGGTGCCGATCCACAACCCGCCGCCATGGGCCTCGACGATGTACCGGACCCGGTCGTGGCTGATGCTCGCGGGGTTTTTCGGGTCATGCCGGTAGCGCCGGCACAGGCCCGTGGCCGGGTCCAGACGGTTCAGGCCCCCCTTGCTGGTGCCCACCCAGAGCATCCCGTCCCGGGTTTCGGCCACATACCAGACCTTGTCCTGGGAAAGGCTTTCGGGATTATCCGGGTCATGCCGGAAATGCCTCCAGGCGTCCTTGGCCTCGTCGTAGAGGTTCAGGCCGTTGTCCGCGGTTCCGGCCCAGACCCTGCCGAAGCGGTCGCGCAAAAGACAGGTGATCTCGTCCTGGGAGATGCTGCCGGGGTCGCCCGGATCGTGGCGGAACACCTTGCGGGTTCCGGCCCGACGGTCAATGACGGTGATGCCGGCGTCGCGCGTGCCCACCCACAGCCTTCCCCCGGAGTCCATGGTCACCGCGGCGACCTCGCTTCCGGAAAGTCCATGCGGGCTGGCGGATTTTTTCCTGTAGAGGTCGAAGGCCCTGATCTTGGGGGAGAGCTTGCTTATCCCGGCGGTGAAGCTGCCGAACCACAGGATGCCCGAGGCGTCCTCCACGATGCAGCGGATGTCGTTGCCGCAGATGCTCAAGGGGTCCAGGGCCTCGTGGACGTGCATGTGAAACGGTTTGCCCGGACCATCCCGTTGCGCCAGACCGGCGTCCGTGCCCACCCACAGCGTCCCCCGCGAATCAATCAATGTGGCGGAGACGGCCCGGTTCGCCAGGTGGTGGGAAATTCTGCCGCTTTCAAGGTCGATCTCGAAAAGCCCCTTCCATTCGGTTCCCACGTACAGGACACGCCCCTGCGCCAGATACAGGCTGGAGACGACCGTCGGCTTGTCGTCGGCCTTGTCCTGTTCCGGCCCCGGCGCCAGGGGGATGGAGGAAAAGGCCAGGGACCGCGGATCGAAGCGGAAAAGCCCGGCCGCGGTGCCCACGAAAAGCATGCCGTCCGGTCCGCTGGCCAGGGACAGGACCTCGTCGGCGGACCGGTCCAGGGTGCCGTCGCCCGCCTGGCGGTGGGTCACGAAAGTCCCTCCGGCCGGGTCCAGGGAGGCCAGCCCGCCGGAGGTGCCCACCCAGACGGTTCCCGAGGGGTCGCGGCACAGGGCCCGGACCTCGTCGTGGGGCAGGCTGTGGGGGTTGTCCGGGTCGTGCCGGTAGCGCACGAAAAGATCCCGGCGGGCATCGAAAAAGTTCAGGCCGCCGCTTTTGGTGCCCACCCACAGCGCGCCGTCGCCATCCGGCAAAACGGCCCTGATGTTGCCGTCGGAGATGGTTTCCGGCCGGCCCGAGTCGGAGTGATAGGTCCGGTACTCGTACCCGTCGTAGCGCACCAGCCCGTCGTAGGTCCCAAACCACAGAAACCCCCGGGTATCCATGGTGATGCTCAGGACCGAGGACTGGGGAAGTCCGTCGTCCACGGTGAGGTGATGGAACCGGGGCTGGGCCAGGGCCGTTCCGGAAAGGACGCCCACCCCGGCGGCCACGGCGCAAAGCAAAAAAAACGCCCCGGCCGCATACCGGGCCATCCTCCTGGCGATATCCTCCCGCAGCCTCCCCGCGGGCCGCATTCCCGCCGCAGGCGTCACCGGGAATCCTCCTCCGGAATCCGATTCCACGCGTCCTCCGCGTTCCTCAATCCGTCATGCGCGTACGACCTCTCGCCCTGAGAATACGGATTTACGGAAAAAAAACAATGAGGCAAGGAAATATATTGCAGTGCATTCCCTAAAAAAACGACAAGCACCCCCCGGACGCCCCGCCCGCCCCAGGGGGCATACCGACGCGGGCGGCGGGGGGCGGGGCCTGGTTGCGCGT
>JBMONM010000081.1:0-15242 GCA_049324675.1 Thermodesulfobacteriota bacterium | reverse complement strand
GGGGTGGAAGAGGGATGTTATGGCATTGTATTTAGTCATTCGAATGAATGAGTCAAGGGGGTGGAAAAAGGGAGGCGTGTTGTTGTTCGGGCGAAGAAAAGGGCGTATGCGTGGGCAATAGGGAAAGAACGCATGGGGGGCCGTGTATGGCGGAAAGCCGGATCGGCGGGAGAAGGGACAGCATGGACGGCGGATGGGCCGGACGCGTTGCGGTCCGGGTGTTCCGTCCCCGGGGGATGGTGAGGACGTGTGCGGCGGCCGGCCTCGGACTCGCCATCGCCATGTTCCCCGCAGAGGCCTTGGCCATCCAGAGCCATGGCGGCGCCGAAGGACTGTATGTCCATCAAATCGGACATCTGCTTTTTTTGGGCATGGCGGTGGCGCTCGCCTTGCGGTTGCGGGGCAATCCCGAATTGTCCTCGCCGGGCTGGAGGCGCATCAAGGCCTCCTGTCTGTTGTTCGCCCTGTGGAACGCGGTGGCCTTCGTGGGGCATTGCCTGGAGGAGATCATGCCCGTTCCGGTGTTTGTCGGAGGGGGCAATCCGTGGAGCTGGGTCCTGGCCGACGCGCCCCAGGGAAAGGCGCTGCTTTTCTACATGTGCAAGTTCGACCACCTGCTCGCGGTGCCGGCCATGTTCCTTTTCCTTCAGGGGCTCCGGGCCCTCGACAGGGAGAACCCATGAGCCCGGCGCTTCCGGCCGCCCCCGTGTATGTCGTCGATCTGGCCGGTTCGGCCATGATGATCCTGTTGTCCTTTGCCGCCATGCGCGTTGCGCACCGGTTGATGCGGCGCGCTCCCCGTGAGTTGTTGTGGTCGTATCTGTTTATGCTCTCGTCGGCCCTGGCCGCGTTTTCCGTGGGCCGGGGCATCGGACACATCGTCCGCGATATCCTGATCAGCTTCGGACACGCCCACATCTGGTCGCTGCTCAGTCCGATAAGCGGGGCCATCAATACGGCGACGTTCATCTTCATCGCGGCGGTGACGCTGTATTATTCCTTCGTGGAAAAGGCGTTTTTGCAGATACGCCAGGCCCATGCCAAACTGGGCGAGGCCTTGGAGGAGATCCGCCGCAACCGGGATCAGGTGATTTTGCTGGAGCGCCATGCCATAGCCGGCAGAATGGCCGCGACCTTGGCCCATGAGACGCGAAACCCCCTGTTCGTCATCGCCAATTCCGCCAAGTCGCTTCTGCGCAAGTGCGAAACAGAAAATGGCGTGGTTCCCAAACTCAAGGTCATTGTGGAGGAGTCGGACAGGCTTTCGGGATTGGTCGACGGCATATTGAAGGTCAGGGACAACGCGCCGTATCTCATGCGGCGCATTGCCGCCAACGAGGTGCTGGCGGGGTTGGAACGCAACGGGCGGGACAAGGCCGAGGTGGCCCGCGTTCGTCTGCGGCTGACGCCGCTGTCCGCCGAGGCCTGGTTCGAGGCCGACAGGGAGAGCCTTCTGGTCGGGCTCAATGAGATCGTGGTCAATGCCGTGGAGGCCTCGCCCAAAGGCGGGGCGGTGGATATCGAGGCCGTGCGGGAGGCCGGGCGGGTGGTCTTTCGGATCACGGACTCGGGGAAGGGCATTCCGGCCGAGGTGATGCCCAGGATATTCGATCCGTGCTTCAGCACCAAGGAGTTTTCAGCCGGATTGGGGCTGTCCTTCGCCAAGGAGATCATCGAGGCCAATCATGGCCGTCTCAAGGTGGAGACGGTGCCGGGGAAGGGGACGACCGTCACCGTGGTCTTTCCGCTGGCGGAAGCCGAAACGGCCGCCATGGGGACCGCGCCGGCGTGAAGGAAACGCCGTTCTGGTCCCTGCGGGGGCGCGCCGGCACTCCCCTTGCGGCGGGCGGCATGGCGAGGTATGCGGCATTATCTCGAAATGAAACGGTCGCGGTGACCACGCCGCCGCCAAGGCGGTCGTGAAGCGGATCGAAGGAGCGGATATGTCTGTCATATCATCACGGGATCTCACAGAGTCCTTGCCGGAGGACCGCATCGTGACGGCGGAAGATTTGCGTGCCTGCCTGCACGTTCCATCGGCCGTCATCGAGACGGCGCATGGGCCGGTGGAATACGCCGTGCGGGGACAGGGGCCGGTGGTCTTGGTCGCGCACGGGGGGCCCGGCGGCTACGATCAGGCTCTGGTCCTGGGAGAGCTTTTCCGGAAAAACGGGTTTCGGATCGTTGCGCCGTCGCGGCCGGGATATCTCGGGACGCCGCTTGGTTTCGGAAAGACCGCCGAGGAGCAGGGCGATCTCATGGCCGCGCTTTTGGATGCCCTGCATATTCCCGCTGCCGTCATGATCGGCGCGTCCGGGGGCGGGCCGGCGGGCTATCAGCTGGCGCAGCGCCATCCCGGGAAGGTGAAGGCGCTGCTGGTCATCGACGGCATCAGCATGAACTACACCAAGGGGGAGGACATCAGCCCGGTCGAGGAGTGGATGTATCTGAGCAGGCCGGGGCAATGGCTGATGGAGTTTTTCTTCAAGCATTTCCCGGCATCGGTGGTCACAGGCTTTTTACGAACGGAAAGCAGTCTGGACAAGCATGAGATGGGGAAGCGGGTGCGGGAGATCGTCGGCGACGAAAACAAATTCGCCCTTGTCGACGTGATGTTTCAGACCATGAGCCACAGGTTCGAGGAGCGAAAGGCGGGGGCGCGAAACGACATCGCCCTGGGCGCGGCGATCGGGAAGCTGCCCCTGGACGGGATTCGCTGCCCGACGCTGATCATCCACGGCGATGCGGACAACGACGTGCCGCCGCGCGACGCGGAATATGCCCACGGGGCGATTGCCGGCTCGCAGTTGCTGTGGATCGACAAGGCGTCGCATATCGGTTTCTGGACGGCTCCGGACGCCTGCAAGGCGCAGCGGTATGCCCTTGACTGGGTGCGGCGCCACGCGGCGGAGTGATCGGCGGGGGCGGACCATGCCCGGATAAAGAAGACGAGGCCGCTCCGGGAGCCAGTTGCGCCGCCGGGAAAGAAGTTGCGCGCCGAGGGTCGCTTCGGCGGCGACGCCAATTCGTCATTGCCGATTGACGACAGAACCTAAAAGATCACCCCCCACATCATCTTGGTCGCCGTGGCGATGAGAAACACGGCGAAAATCTTCTTCAGCACCGGCACGGGCAGCTTATGCGCCAGCTTGGCCCCGAACGGCGCGGTGAGCATGCTGAACACCGCGATGCCGACGAGCGCCGGAACGGAAACATACCCGACGGACATCTCCGGCAGCCCCGCCACGGACCAGCCGTTGACGATATAACCCACGGTCCCGGCCACGGCGATGGGAAACCCGATGGCCGCCGAGGTCCCGATGGCGTGGTGCATGGGCAGGTTGCACCATGTCATAAACGGCACGGACAGCGTGCCGCCGCCGATCCCCACCAGACTCGACAACACGCCGATGAACCCGCCCACGCCGACCATGCCGGCCGCGCCGGGCAGGGTGCGCGACGGCTTGGGCTTGAGGTTCAAAAGCATCTGGATGGAGACGTAGTAGAGGAAGCAGGCGAAAAAGGCCGTGAGAAACGTGCCCGACAGGGCGGCGGCCAGATAGGTGCCGCCGAAGGTGCCGATGAGGATGCCCGGGGTGATGGCCCTGACGATGTCCCAGTGCACCGCGCCCCGGCGATGATGCGCCCGAAAGCTCGAAATCGAGGTGAACATGATGCTGGCAAGCGACGTGCCCAGGGCCATCTTCATGATGAACTCGGGGGGAAACCCCTGCATCGTGAACAGGAAGACCAGGACCGGAACCACCACGATGCCGCCGCCGACGCCGAGAAGACCGGCGATGACCCCGGCCAGCGCGCCGAAGAGGGGATACAGAAGAAGGGAAACCATGCGACGTCCTTTTCTGGTTTGCCGGAACCGCGCGGGCCTGGGGCGTGGCGGTTTCCGTCCGGAAAGGCCCCGGGGTAAGATGTTTCGCCGGGGGCGTCAACGGCCTGGTTCCTCTGCGTTTTCGGATCGTTTCACCGGCCGGGGGGAGGGCATGTGAAAAAAATCGTCAACTATTTCAGAGGAGATTGGTGAAAGTACGATCACGGCTCTTCCCTTTTCGCATTTCGTCTTATATTATCCTTCATTTGCCTTAGCAGGAAACCGCTGGCGGCAGCCAGCGGTCCGCATCCCTCGTGACGTACGCAAACCACCGGGCTGGCCGCGCGCCACGTTCCGGACGGAAACCCCAGGAGGTTCGCCTTGGAATATAATGTCATCAACGTGTCCCCGGTGAAAACCAAAGTCGAGGTCAAGGTTCCGGCCGAGGAGGCCCATGCGGCCCTGAGCGCCACCGTGGCCATCTACCGCCAGAAGGCGGATTTCAAGGGCTTCCGCAAGGGCAAGGTCCCCTCCAGCGTGGTCGAATCGCGTTTTCGCAAGGAGATCGTGGGCGAGGCCACCAATGACCTGCTCAACGTGCATATCAACGAGATCATGGCCGAACTGAAGAAATCCCCGTTTTCGCGCATCGACGTGGACGCCGGGGAATTGGCCAAGGGCGAGGCCTTTGCCTATACCTTCGAGTTCGAGCATGCCCCGGCGTTCGAGCTGCCGACCTATTTCGGGCTGGATGTGGAGGAGGAGGACGTCGAGGTGTCCGAGGCGGACGTCGAGGCCGTGATCCAGCGCATCCGGGGGAATCTCGCCGAACTGACGCCGCTTGCCGACAACCGGCCGGCCAAGGATGGCGAGGTGGTCTCGGTCAGCTTCGAGGCCTTCGAGAACGATGCGCCCGTTCCCGGCGTACGCGCCGAGAATTTCCAGCTCACCCTGGGCGAGGGCCAGGCCCTGCCCGAGTTCGAGGCCCTGGTCAAGTCCGTTCCGGCCGGCGGCGAGGGGCAGGGGGAGATGACCTTCCCGGAGGATTTCATCAATTCGGAGCTGGCCGGGAAGACCGTGCTCATGAAGGTCGCCGTGCATGTCATCAAGGAGAAGAAGCTGCCGCCGCTCGATGACGTCATGGCCCAGAAGGCCGGGAATTTCGAGAGCCTGGAGAAGATGCGCGAGGCCATCGTCCATTCCTACCGGAAGTCCCGCCAGGATCTGCACAAGGCCGCGGCCCAGAAAAAACTCCTGGACGGCATCCTGGCGACCCTGGACTTCCCCCTGCCACCGTCATTGGTTGAAACCAACCTGTCCCAGCTTGTGGAAGATCATGTGGAGCGCCTGGAGCGCCGGGGCAAGAGCCTGGAGTCCACGGGCAAGACCCTGGAGGGATTGCGGGAGGAATTCGCCAAGGAGGCCGAGAACATCGCCCGGACCCAGATTTTCCTCATGGCCGTGGCCGAGGCCGAGGCCCTGGAGGTCGAGCCCCGGGAGATGGACGCCTATTTCAACCAGCTTTCCCACAAGACCGGGCAGGACGTGCTGACCCTCAAACAGTACTACGAGCAGCACAACATGGTGATCCCCGTGAGGGACAAACTTTTGGCGGACAAGGCCGTGGATCTGATTTATTCCAAGGCCAACGTCAAAAAGACGCCTCCGGCCGCCCCGGCTCCGGAAGAGAAGTCTGAGGAAAAGAAGGCCTAGGGCATCTCGAATGCGTGTCCGGGTCCGTTTCTTGCTAGTCCCGAGGCAGGCCGTCGGCGATGGCCGACGGCTTGTTTTTCACGATCACCAAGGATAGTATGACTGCCATGTCCACCATACCCATTGTCATCGAGACCACGGGCCGCACCGAGCGGGCCTACGACATCTATTCGCGGCTGCTCAAGGACCGGATCATCCTGCTTGGCAGCGCCATTGACGACCATGTGGCCAACCTCATCTGCGCCCAGCTCCTGTTCCTCGAATCCGAGGACCCGGAGAAGCCCATCAACCTGTATATCAACTCCCCCGGCGGTTCCGTGACCTCGGGCCTGGCCATCTACGACACCATGCAGTATGTCCTGCCGCCCGTGTCCACCCTGTGCCTGGGGCAGGCCTCCAGCATGGGGGCGTTTTTGCTGTGCGCCGGGGCCCCGGGCATGCGCTACGCCCTGCCCAACAGCCGCATCCTGATCCATCAGCCCATGGGCGGTTTTCAGGGCCAGGCCACGGACATCGACATCCATGCCCGCGAAATCATCCGCCTGCGGGAGAACCTGAACGCCATCATGTCCCGGCACACCGGGATGGACATTGAGAAGGTCCAGGCCGACACCGAGCGCGACTACTTCATGAGCGCCGAGGAGGCCCGGGTCTATGGCCTTATCGACAAGGTGCTCACTTCCCGCGAACCCCTTCCGGAAAAGGCCGGGGAGTGATCATCCGGCGGCCGGCAGGCCGCCGGGATGGGAAACGCCGGCGTCCGGGCGCGGATGATCCCGCCGCGGACGACGAAACGGGTAACCGACCATGACCAAGAAAAAGAATCCGTTGTCCAACGAACTGTGTTGTTCTTTCTGCGGCAAGAGCCAGGAAGAGGTGCAACGGCTCATCGCCGGCCCCGACGTCTATATCTGCGACGAGTGCGTGTCGCTGTGCAACGAGATCATCGCCCAGGAGTCGCTGACCGAGGAGACCAAGGACGGCAAGCTCCTGCCTCCGGCCGAGATCAAGCGGCTTTTGGACGAATACGTCATCGGCCAGGAGCAGGCCAAAAAGATTTTGGCCGTGGCCGTGCACAACCACTACAAGCGGGTCTTCTACGCCCAGAAGAACCCCGACGACGTGGAGATCGACAAGAGCAACATCCTGCTCATCGGCCCCACCGGTTCCGGAAAGACCCTTCTGGCCCAGACCCTGGCCCGCATCCTGAACGTCCCCTTCGCCATCGCCGACGCCACCACCCTGACCGAGGCCGGCTACGTGGGTGAGGATGTGGAGAACATCCTGGTCCAACTGCTGCAGAACGCCGATTACGACATCGAGGCGGCCTCCAAGGGCATCATCTACATCGACGAGATCGACAAGATCGCCCGCAAGGGGGACAGCCCCTCCATCACCCGCGACGTGTCCGGCGAGGGCGTGCAGCAGGCGCTGCTCAAGATCATCGAGGGCACCGAGGCCAACATTCCGCCCAAGGGCGGCCGCAAGCATCCCCAGCAGGAATTCATCCGCTTGAATACCTCGAATATCCTGTTCGTGGTCGGCGGGGCCTTCATCGGGCTGGAAAAAATCGTGGCCCAGCGGATGCGGGGCACCAGCATCGGGTTCGGGGCCAAGGTCGAGTCCAAGCGCGAGGACGAGCTGTCCGTGGTCCTTTCCCAGACCCACCCGGCCGACCTGATCAAGTTCGGGCTGATCCCCGAGTTCGTGGGCCGCATCCCGATCATCACCAGCCTCACCGAACTGACTCGGGAGGATCTGGTGCGCATCCTCACCGAGCCTAAAAACGCCCTGGTACGCCAGTACCAGAAGCTTTTCGAGATGGACAAGGTGCGTTTGCGCTTCACCAAAAACGCGTTGGACGCCATCGCCCAGCGGGCCATCGAACGCAAGACCGGCGCCCGCGGACTGCGCAACGTCATGGAAAACATCATGCTGGACATCATGTACAAATTGCCCTCCCTGACCGGGGTGAAAGAGTGCGTGGTGAACAAGGCCGTTCTGGAAAAGGGTCTTGAACCGCTGCTTTTCTACCACCAGGAAGTGAAAAGCGCCTGATCCGCCGCGTCCGGGCGGCCAGGAGCGAGGGATTCCCGGTGACGTCGCGGTCGTTTGACAACGGTTTTTTCGTCCTTACCTTTGAAAATCCGCTCCCGGAGCCTGCCATGTCCGGGTTTGCGGCGACCGACGACCCTGACCCCGAGTGTTCACGGAGGTGGTATGTCCACATATCTGTACGATAACGCGCAGCACGGTTTTGAAGAAGACGGCCTGTTGCCCATGATGAGCCTGCGGGAAGTGGTCATGTTCCCCCGGTCCATCGTGCCCCTGTTCGTGGGCCGCGAGGCCTCCATCAAGGCCATCGAGAACGCGGTGGCCGCCCATGACAAGAAGATTTTTCTGGTGGCCCAGCGCGCCCCGGAAACCGAACGCCCGATGCCCGACGATCTTTTCGGCATCGGCACGGTGAGCAAGATCCTGCAGATGCTCCGGCTTCCCGACGGCACCATCAAGGTCCTGTTCGAGGGGCTGTATCGCGCCCGGTGGGTGCCTGAGGAGGGAACCGGCGAGTTCAACGCCGACAACGTCCTGGTGCGGGTGACCCCCCTTCCCGACGAGGATATGGCCGGGGCCGAGGCCGACGCCCTCATCCGGGCCACCCAGGAGGCCTTGGAACAGTACGGCCGCATCAACAAGAAACTCGCGCCGGAAACCATCCTGGCCATCAATTCCATCGTGTTGCCGGGCAAGCTGGCCGACGCCGTGATGCCCCACCTCAAGGTGGATTACATCAAGAAGCAGGGCGTGCTCGAGGAGACCTCGGCCATCAAGCGGCTGGAGGCGGCCTACGGCTTCTTGCAGGGCGAAATCGAGATCTCGTCGCTTGAAAAGCGGATCAAAAGCCGCGTCAAGCAGCAGATGGAGAAGAACCAGAAGGAATACTACTTAAACGAGCAGCTCAAGGCCATCAACAAGGAGATGGGCCGCGAGGACGATCCGGCCGCCGAGGCCGCCGAGTTCGAGGAGCGGCTGCAGGCCAAGGACATGCCCGACGAGGCCCGGGAGAAAGCCGCCCGGGAGATCAAGAAGCTCAAGCAGATCCCGCCGTCCTCCGCCGAATACACCGTGGTCCGCAACTACGTGGAATGGATCCTGGATCTGCCCTGGAATGTCCTGCAACCCACGGCGTTGGACATCTCGCAGGCCGAGGCCATTCTCAACGAGGATCATTACGGCCTGGACAAGCCCAAACAGCGCATCCTGGAATATCTGGCCGTGCAGTCCCTGGTGGAGGCCCTCAAGGGACCCATCCTGTGTCTGGTCGGACCGCCGGGGGTGGGCAAGACCTCCCTGGCCAAGTCCATCGCCCGGGCCATGGGCCGGGAATTCGTGCGCCTGTCCCTTGGCGGCGTGCGCGACGAGGCTGAAATTCGCGGCCATCGCCGGACCTATGTGGGCGCGCTTCCGGGCAAGATCATCCAGTCCTTGAAGCGCGTCAAATACAACAACCCCGTGTTCTGTCTGGACGAAGTGGACAAGATGAGCACGGATTTCCGGGGCGATCCGTCCTCGGCCCTGCTCGAGGTCCTCGATCCCGAACAGAATCTGGCTTTCAACGACCACTACCTGGACCTGGACTACGATCTGTCCAAGGTCTTTTTCATCACCACGGCCAACGCCCTGCACACCATCCCGTTGCCGCTGCAGGACCGCATGGAGATCATCCGCATTCCCGGCTACCTGGAAAACGAGAAGATGCAGATCGGCAGGCGATTCCTGTTGCCCAAGAACCTCAAGCAGCATGGCCTGAAGGAAGACAATCTGTCGCTTTCCGACAATGCCTTGCTCGAGGTCGTGCGCCGCTACACCCGGGAGGCCGGGGTGCGCAACCTGGAACGCGAGCTGGCCTCCATCTGTCGCAAGGTGGCCCGCAAGCTTGTGGAGAAAAAGGACCTGGCCAAGTCCTTCGCCGTGACCAAGCAGAACCTGCAGTCCTATCTCGGGGTGACCAAGTTCCGGTACGGCGAGAAGGAGGACAAGGCCCAGGTGGGGCTGTGCAACGGCATGGCCTATACCGAGCTCGGCGGCGAGATGCTCATGGTCGAGGCGGTGATCATGCCCGGCGCGGGCAAGGTGGAGATCACCGGCAAGCTGGGGGACGTGATGCAGGAGTCGGCCAAGGCCGCCGTGAGCTACCTGCGCTCGCGTTCGGCCCTGTTCGGGCTCAAGCCCGATTTCCACAAGGAGATCGACATCCACATCCACGTGCCCGAGGGGGCCATCCCCAAGGACGGCCCGTCCGCAGGCATCACCCTGGCCACCACCGTGGTCTCGGCCCTTCTGAACCTGCCCGTGCGCAACGATCTGGCCATGACCGGCGAGATCACCCTGCGCGGCCGGGTCCTGCCCATCGGCGGGCTGCGCGAGAAGCTTCTGGCCGCCCACAGGGGCCGCATCCGCACGGTGATCATCCCCGAGGAGAACGAAAAGGACCTCAAGGAAGTGCCCGAGGCCATCCTGAAGGACCTGGAGATCATCCGCGTGGAGCACATGGACCAGGTTCTGGAGAACGCCCTGGTGTGCGCCGACCCCGACAAGCTCTTTTGCGGCCGGGGGGAGGACACCCCCCACCTGTCCGCGACGCTCATGAAGGACGCCTACCAGCCGCAGACCCGACACTAGGCAGGGGACGCACCCCGCAAAAATACGGACGGCCGTCCTTCCTGAACGGAAGGGCGGCCGTTTTGTCGTTTTCCCGTGCCCACTGGGGCGTGGCGCGCGGTCCTAGCGCAGATACGGCATGATTTCCCGCCGAAACACCTCCGGGTCCACCGTGGAGACGGTGGGGCCGACCTCGGACATCCCGCCGCGTCCCAAAAGCGCGGCCACCTCCGGGGATTTGGCCAGGCTTTGGCTGCTCATGGCCACGATGTTGTTGTTTCGGGCGTCGATGATCTCCAGGTTGAAGCGGACCTCGCCGGGCAGGATCGTGTAGGTTCCGGCCACGATCAGGGTGGCCGTGACCTGGGGCTTGGCCAGGGCCCGGATGTCGCGCGTCAGGATGAACTCGCCCTGGCCCCGGGAAAAGGCGATTTCCGAGGCCTTGCGAATTTCCTGCACGTTGTAGCCTAAGGCCACCAGGGCCGAGGCCGTCTCCTGGGCCATGAGCCGCCCCAGGCCGCTTGACGTGGCCAGATTGTCCGTGTCCGCCGGGACCGTGACCACCACCCAGTACAGGCCCCGGGAGTTGTCGGGGAACCCGATGCCCAGGCGCGGCGCGGCCTGCCGGTCCAGGTCCGCGGCCAGGGACATGGCCACCTCGGGATACCGTGGCGGAGGCGGTGGCGGGGCCTTGCGGCCGGCCCGGGCCGGGATGGCGACCAGAAGGGCCGCCGTGAGGAGGATCAGGGCCAGGAAGGCCAGCGTCCTGCGATCAAGACGCACAAGGGAGTGGGCGCGGGAAGAGGTCATGGCGTTGTCCGTGTGTGACTGGTTGGTGGTGTGGGGATGATGTTCCCTGGCTGGCGGCGTGAAGAGGCGGTCATGGCGCTTTCGGTGCCTCGGCCGGGGCCTGGGCCGGTTTCGGGCCGGGGGAGGAAACGGGAGTCCCCTGGGCTGGTGTGGCGCCGGCGGTCGCGGCGTGTTCCCCCTTGGCCGGGGAAGGCGCCGCGGCGGGCAGGGGGGCGGCCGCATCGAAAAGCGACGAGAGGGACTCCTTCGGCGTGGTGTACTGCCGGTTGAGTTCCTCCGGGCTGGGCAGGGGCGGGGCGGCCTGGACCTGCTGCTCGGCCTTGGCTGGCTGGGCCGGTTTGACCGCGGCCTGCGGTTTGGGCTTGGCCGGGGCTTTCTTGCGCGCCGTGGACCGTTTCGGGGTGGAAGGTCTCGGGACAAAGGGCTTGGGATCCTTTCCCGGCGAGGGCGGCCGGCTGGCGTCCCGGATGCCGATGGTGGTGGGGAAGGGGGCCGGTTCGCACGGCGCTTCCCGGGGAACGGCCAGGGCGATGGCCGCGGCCGCGATCAGGGTAAGACGCAGGGTCCTGGTTGTATCCATGGTGTCCTTTCGGCGCTCACCGTGGCTGAACGTGAAGGCCTCTCTCGTCTGTCATCGGAGGATTCGGCGAAATCTTTAGCATGGGACCGGTGATGGATGACAGGGGTTGCCCGGCGTCGGGACGGACTTATATTCGACAAAGCATGTGGCCGCGTCGCCGGAATGTGATCCGGGGGTTGCGCATGTGTCGCGGAAATGTTTTATTCCTTATCCGGCGCCCTCCCTCCTCGGCGGCGGAACCGTCGAGGCCGGGAGGTCGGTAAAAAGAATGACAAGGAGAACCAGGCCATGACCAAAATGCTTGAAATCTACAAGTGCGAGATCTGTGGGAATATCGTCGAGGTGCTGCATACGGGCGAGGGCGATCTGGTGTGCTGCGGCCAGCCCATGAAACTTATGGAGGAGGGAGTTGTCGACGCCTCCAAGGAAAAGCATGTGCCGGTCATCGAGAAGACCGCCTCCGGCTACAAGGTCAAGGTTGGCGCCGTGCCCCATCCCATGGAGGAAAAGCACTACATCGAATGGATCGAGCTTCTGGCCGACGGTGTGTCGTATAAGGCCTTTCTCAAACCCGGACAGGTTCCGGAGGCCGAATTCTGCGTCCAGGCCAAGACCGTGTCCGCGCGCGAATACTGCAATATCCACGGGTTGTGGAGAAAGGACTAGGGCATGCTGTCGAAAAAAATGGAGCAGGCCTTAAACGATCAGGTCAAGTGGGAATACTATTCCGGTTACCTGTACTTGGCCATGGCCGCGTACTTCGAGGAACTTGGGCTTGCCGGGTTCGCCAACTGGATGCACGTCCAGGAACAGGAGGAACGCTTCCACGCCGAGAAGTTCTACGCCTTCGTCAATGAGCGCGGCGGCAGGGTGATCCTCCAGGCCATCGACGCCCCGCCCGCGACCTGGGCCTCGCCCCTGGCCGTGTTCGAGGAGTCCCTGGCCCACGAGCGCAAGGTCACCGCGCGCATCAACGCGCTTATGGACCTGGCCCTCAAGGAAAAGGATCACGCCACCGCCGCCTTTTTGCAGTGGTTCATCACCGAGCAGGTGGAGGAGGAAGCCAGCGTCGCCGAGGTCATCCAGAAGCTCAAGCTGGTGGAGTCCACCCCCGGCGGCTGGTTCCTTCTGGACAAGGACCTGGCCCAGCGCGTGTTCACTCCGCCGACATCCGCATAGGAACCAGTAAGCCTCGCACCATATACCCGGACGGGGCCGTCGGATATGGCGGCCCCCCGGCTTTCCGGAGGCAACCATGCCCGATCCGTCGCAGGACATGCTGTGTACGGCCCTGGAACTGGCCGACAAGGCCGTGGGTTTCTACGCCAAGGCCGTGGCCGACTGCCCCGAGGCCCTGGGCCGCGAGGTCTTCGAGCGGCTCGTGGCGGACAAGAAAAAACAGCGCGCCCGCATCGAGGAGGTCTACCAGGGCCTTATGGCCGGGAAGAAATGGGAGGCGGCCTGCGTGCTGCACGAGGACCAGCCCGAGGACATGCGCAGGGTCTTTTCCATCCTGGCGCCGGGATTTCCGCCCGGCAAGGCGGCCTGCATGACCGTGGTCGGGGCGCTTTCCGCGGCCATCGACGCGGAACTTCAGGCCCTGGCTTTTTTCCGGGAGCACGCCGCCGGGGCCACGGACCCCGTGGAAAAGGCCTTTCTGGCGGAGATGATCCGGGACCAGCGCGGCTTCCACGTGCTTTTGTCCGACACCCGCTACTATTTCGAGGACCCCCAGGGGTGGCTCCTGGAAAAGGAACGCGCCGGTTTGGACGGGGCATAAGGGCGCACGCAAAAGGCGTCAGGGGAGGATGCCTCCGGCGGCCAAGGGGCTTCGCCCTTTGGAATCCCTCGCGATTTCAATATGTTTAACCCGGAGATGTTCGCATGGCCGACAGCAGCGTCAACATCCTCATCGGCGGCGAGGCCGGGCAGGGCCTGGTCACTGTGGGCGATTTCCTGGCCAAGGCCCTGGTCAGGGCCGGCTACGAGATCGTGGTCGCCCAGGACTACATGTCCCGCATCCGGGGCGGCCACAACACCTACGCCGTGCGCGTGGGCCCGGACCCGGTTTACGCCCCGGCGGAGGCTGTGGATATCCTGGTGGCGCTTGACGCCGCGACCTACGCCCTGCATGCCGGGCAGCTCTCGGACAAGGCCGTGGTGCTCATCGACGAGGCCCACGGGGATGCGTCCTCCGGGCCGCGCACGCTTCGCGTTCCCTTCAAGGCCCTGTGCCCCAGGCCCATCTTCGAGAATACCGCCGCGCTGGGCGTTCTGTGTTCCCTGTTGTGCCTGGACGCCGCGTGGATATCGGGGATCATCCGCGACACCTTCGCCAAGAAGGGCGAGGAGATCGTGGCCGCCAACCTCAAGGTCTTCGATGATGCCCGGGCCTGGACCGCGGCGCAGAATGTGACCTTCACCTGCATCGCCCCGGCCGTGAACACGGACAAGCGGATCATGCTCAACGGCAACGAGGCCATCGCGCTCGGGGCCATGGCCGCCGGGGTCAACTTCTGCTCCTTTTATCCCATGACCCCGGGCACCTCGGTGGCGCTCACCCTGGCGGCCAAGGGACAGGCCATGGGGGTGGTGGTGGAGCAGGCCGAGGACGAGATCGCGGCCGTGAACATGGCGCTCGGCGCGTCGTTCGCCGGGGCCAGGGTTTTGGTGCCCACCTCGGGCGGCGGATTCGCGCTCATGGTCGAGGGCGTAAGCCTGTCGGGCATGATCGAGACCCCGGTGGTCATCGTGGTGGCCATGCGCCCGGGGCCGGCCACGGGGCTGCCCACCCGCACGGAGCAGGCCGATCTCAACCTCGTGCTCTACGCCGGGCACGGGGAGTTCCCCCGGGCCGTCTTCGCCCCGGGCACGGTGGAACAGTGCTTCCACCTGACGCATCGGGCCGTGCATCTGGCCGAAAAATACCAAGGCCCGACCTTCGTGCTCACGGACCAGTTCCTGGCCGACTCCTACCGGGGCGTTCCCCCCTTCGATCTGCTCTCGCTTCCTCCGGTGGCCCGGCCCGGGACATCCCACGACGGCCCCGCCCCCTACGAACGTTACTCCGTGACCGAATCCGGGGTTTCGCCCCGGCTCGTCCCGGGTTTCGGATCCTCCCTCGTGGTGGCCGACAGCGACGAACACACCCCGGACGGGCACATCACCGAGGACCTGTCCGTGCGGGTGGCCATGCAGGACAAGCGGTCGCGCAAACTGGCCGGGCTTCGGGCCGAGACCGTTCCCCCCGACCTCTCCGGCGACCCTGATCCGGACCTTCTTCTCGCCTGCTGGGGCACGACCCTGGGCGCGGCCCTGGAGGCGGCCTCGGCCATGCGCCAGTCCGGAACATCCTGCGCCGTTCTCCATTTCTCCCAGGTCTATCCCCTGGTCCCGGACCACTTCCTGTCTTTTCTCCAGAAAGCTCCCCGCGCGGTCATGATCGAGGGCAATTCCACGGGGCAGCTTGCCCGGCTCATCCGCCAGGAAACGGGTTTCGTCTTTCACCACCATATTTTCCGATACGACGGCCTGCCGTTCACGGCCCGGTACATTCTCGACCGCCTGTAACCCTGTTTTCAGGACACGCCCATGCATCACCACAACACGTTACAGTTTTTGGGGGAGGGATGAGGGTCCGGGAGAAGG
>JBMONM010000080.1:0-15362 GCA_049324675.1 Thermodesulfobacteriota bacterium | reverse complement strand
CTCCAGGGTGCTTTTCACGTCGGTGCTCACCCGGCGAAACTCGGCCAGGCCCTTGCCGATGGTCCGCATGACATCGGGCAGCTTGCTCGGGCCGATGACGATGAGGGCCACTACCAGAATGACCAGAAGTTCCGTGGTACCGATGCCGAACATAGATGTTCCCGTCCCGGGCGCGGCGGCCCCGGGGTTATTCCCATTCGATGGTGCTCGGGGGTTTGGAGGAGATGTCCAGCACCACTCTGTTTATGCCCTTGACCTCGTTGATGATCCGGTTGGACATGGCGGCCAGGACCTCGGAGGGCAGCCGGGACCAGTCCGCGGTCATGGCGTCGATGCTGTCCACCACGCGCAGGGCGCACACGTTTTCATAGGTGCGGTCGTCGCCCATGACCCCCACGGTCTTGAGCGGCAAAAGCACCGCGAATCCCTGCCACACCTTGCGGTACCAATCCGAGGCCAGAAGCTCGGCCTGCACGATCTTGTCCGCCCGGCGCAAAATGTCCAGCCGCTCCCGGGTGACCTCGCCGATGATCCGGATGGCCAGTCCCGGACCGGGGAAGGGATGCCGCCAGATGATGAAATCGGGCAGCCCCAGCTCCACGGCCACCTTGCGCACCTCGTCCTTGAAAAGCTCGCGCAAGGGCTCGACCAGGGACAGATTCATGACCTCGGGCAGCCCGCCCACGTTGTGGTGGCTTTTGATCACCGCCGAGGGTCCCTTGAAGGACACGGACTCGATGACGTCCGGATACAGCGTGCCCTGGGCCAGGAAGGCCACGTCCGGGAGCTTTTTCGCCTCGCGCTCGAAGACCTCGATAAACGTCCGGCCGATGATCTTGCGCTTCTCCTCGGGGTCCGTGACCCCGGAGAGGAGCGACAGGAAATGGTCGGCGGCGTCGACGTGGATGAGGTTCAGGTCGAAGTGCTCCCGCAGGTAGGAGACCACCTCCTCGCCCTCGTTTAGGCGCAAAAGGCCGTTGTCCACGAAGATGCAGTGCAGGCGCCTGCCGATGGCCCGGTGCAGCATGACCGCGACCACGGTGGAGTCCACCCCGCCGGACAGGGCGCAGACCACATTTTTGTCCCCGATCATTTCCCGCAGGGCGGCCTCCTGGGTGGCCACGAAGGAGGACATGGACCAGCCCGGGGCCAGTCCGGCGATCCGGAACAGGAAATTGTGCAGCACCAGGCTGCCGTCCTCGGTGTGGGCCACCTCGGGATGAAACTGCAGGGCATAGATGCGCCGCGCCGGATCGGCCATGGCCGCCACATCCACGGCGGGGGTCCTTCCCAGGACCGTGAACCCCTCCGGAGGCGAAACCACCCTGTCGCCGTGGGACATCCAGACCGTGAGCGGCCGGTTGCCGGCCAGGCCCTCGAAAAGCGGCGAGGGGGCGGCCACGGTGAATTCCGAACGGCCGTATTCCCGGTCGCTGGCCGAGGCCACCCTGCCGCCGGGCAGGATGTTGGCCAGAAGCTGCATGCCGTAGCAGATGCCCAGGATCGGAAGCCCCAGATCGAAGACGGCCGGGTCCAGGGTCGGCGCGCCGGGCTCCATGACGCTCGACGGGCCGCCCGAGAGGATCAGCGCCCGGGGTGCCAGTTCCCTGAGCCTGTCCATGGGGACGGTGCAGGGATGGATCTCCGAATAGACGCCGGCCTCGCGCACGCGCCTGGCGATGAGCTGGGTGTACTGGGAACCGAAATCCAGGATGACGACCGAGTCCTGATGGGTCATGGCGTTCGCGGGCCTTGCCTGAAGCGGTTGGCGGCGACGGGGGAACCGTCCGCGTTAATAGGTGTCCACCCGGTAGTTGGGGGCTTCCTTGGTGATGATCACGTCGTGGACGTGGCTTTCCCGCAGCCCGGCCGTGGAGATGCGCACGAAGCGGGACTTGGCCTGGAGTTCGGCGATGTCCTTGCAGCCGCAATAGCCCATGCCGGATTTGAGTCCGCCCACGAGTTGGTAGATGCTTTCGGTGACCGGCCCCTTGAAGGGAACCCGGCCGACGATGCCCTCGGGCACGAGCTTCTTGGATTTCTCCTGGAAATAGCGGTCCGAACTGCCGTCGCGCATGGCGTCGATGGAGCCCATGCCCCGGTAGATCTTGTAGGTGCGGCCCTGGTAGAGGATGGTTTCGCCCGGGCTTTCCTCGGTGCCGGCGAACAGGCTGCCCATCATCACCGTGTCCGCCCCGGCGGCGATGGCCTTGACGATGTCCCCGGAGAACTTCACCCCGCCGTCGGCGACCAGACAGCGGCCGTGTTCCCGGCAGGCCCGCACGGCATCCATGATGGCCGTGATCTGGGGCACGCCCACGCCGGCCACGATGCGCGTGGTGCAGATGGACCCGGGGCCGATGCCCACCTTGACCGTATCCACCCCGGCCTTGATCAGGGCCTTGGCCCCCTCGTAGGTGCCCACGTTGCCGGCCACCAGCCGGCAGGAGGGGAAGTCGGACTTCAGCGCCACGATGGAGTCGAGGATGTTTTTGCTGTGGCCGTGGGCCGAATCGAGCACGATGAAATCCGCCCCGGCATCGAGCAGGGCCTCGACGCGCTCGTTTCTGTCCTTGCCCACGCCCACGGCCGCGCCCACCCGCAGCCGGCCCAGGTCGTCCTTGCAGGAATTGGGGTATTTGCGGATCTTTTCGATGTCCTTGATGGTGATGAGCCCGCGCAGCTTGTTGTTCTCGTCCACCACCAGAAGCTTTTCGATGCGGTTCTGGTGCAGGTGGTGCTTGGCTTCCTCCAGGGTGGTGCCCACGGGGACGGTGACCAGATTCTCCTTGGTCATCACGTCCTTGACCCTGGTCACCGAATCCTTGACGAAGCGCACGTCGCGGTTGGTGACGATGCCCACCAGCCGGTCGCCGTCGACCACGGGAAGCCCGGAGATGCTGTATTCGGACATGACCAGAAGCGCCTGCTCCACGGTCATCTCCGGGGGCACGGTGATGGGGGAGATGATCATGCCCGATTCGGACTTCTTGACCTTCTCCACCTCGAGCCTCTGCCGATCCACGGGCATATTCTTGTGGATGACCCCCACCCCGCCGCTTCTGGCCAGGGAGATGGCCATGCGCGACTCGGTGACGGTGTCCATGGCCGCGCTTAACAGCGGGATATTGAGCCTGATGTCCGGGGTAAGCCATGAGCCCACGTCCACGGCGTCGGGCAACACCTCGGAATAATCCGGTAAAAGCAGCACATCGTCGAAGGTCAGGCCCCGTCCGGAAATCTTGTCCATGAAGCTCCTCGTCGCTCTGAAATGCCATCCGCGGGGCGTTTGCCCCTAGTCCAGTCCGAGATAGGCCGAGCGCACCTTGGGATCGGCCAGAAGTTTCTCCGAAGGGCCTTCCAGGGTCACCGCGCCCGTTTCCAGGACGTATCCCCGGTGGGAGATCTGCAGGGCCATCTGGGCGTTCTGCTCCACCAGCATGACCGTGGTGCCCTCGGCGTTGATTTGTTTGATGATCTCGAAAATGTTCTCCACCACCATGGGCGCAAGGCCCAGGGACGGCTCGTCGAGAAGCAGCAAGGCGGGTTGTGCCATGAGCGCGCGGCCGATGGCAAGCATCTGCTGCTCGCCTCCGGACAGGGTGCCGCCCAGTTGGGAGCGGCGCTCCCGAAGCACGGGAAAAAGCTCGTAGGCCCGTTCCTCGCCGGCCTTGACGCCCGCCTTGTCCTTGCGCAGATAGGCCCCCATGAGCAGGTTCTCGCGCACGGTCAGGCGGGGGAAGATCATACGCCCCTCGGGCACCTGGGTGATGCCCCTGGACACGATCCTTTCCGTGGAGAAGCGGGTGATGTCCTGGCCCATGAAGGTCACGGAGCCCTGCCTGGGCGGGGTGACGCCGCTTATGCTCATCAGCGTGGTGGTCTTCCCCGCGCCGTTGGCCCCGATCAGGCAGACGATCTCGCCCTTCTCCACCCGCAGGCTGACGCCCTTGAGGGCATGGATGTTGCCGTAATAGGTATGGATGCCGCTGAGTTCAAGCATTTGCCGCGCCCTTTCCGAGGTAGGCCTCGATGACCTCGGGGTTCTGGCGGATGGCCTCGGGCGGGCCCTCGGCGATCTTGACCCCGTGGTCCAGGACCACCAGATGCTCGCAGATGCGCATGACCAGCTTCATGTCGTGTTCGATCAGGATCACGGTCACGTCCTTTTCCAGGATGGCATGGATGAGATCCACCAGGGATTCGGTTTCCTTGGGGTTCATGCCCGCGGCCGGCTCGTCGAGCAGCAGCAGCCTGGGGTCCGTGGCCAGGGCCCGGGCGATCTCCAGGCGGCGCTGGTCGCCGTAGGACAGGCTCGCGGCCGGGGACAGGGCGGCCTGCCCCAAGCCCACGAAATCGAGCCAGGTCATGGCGTCGTCGATGATCCGGCGTTCCTCGGCGCGCTGGGAGGGGGTGCGCAGGACCGCGCCGAAAAAATTGGCGGACGTGCGGCAGTGGCGGCCGATGCGCACGTTGTCCAGGACCGTGAGCGAGGAAAAGAGCCGGATGTTCTGAAAGGTGCGGGCCACGCCCAGGGCGGTCATCCTTTCGGGCTTGAGCCCCTGCACCTGCCGGTCCCGGCCCTCGGGACGAAACACGATGGTTCCTTCCGTGGGGCGGTAGAGTCCGGCCACGCAGTTGAACATGGTGGTCTTGCCCGCGCCGTTGGGGCCGATAAGTCCAAGGATGCGGCCCCGGGCCACCTCGAAGCTGACGTCGCTTAGGGCCATAAGGCCCCCGAACCGCTTGCTGACCCCGTCCACGCGCAAAATCGCTTCCATGTCGCCTTATCCGGTCTTACGCGCCGCGAGTCTGCGGCGCAGGTCCATGATCAAGGGACCTTTCATGGTGGACTCGGACACGGCGGTGAAAAACCCGCCCGGCCGAAAACGCATGATCAGCACCATGATCAGTCCGTACATCAGAAACCGGGTCTCGGCCGGAAGGCCGAGCCGGGGCAGGGCCACCCGCAGGATCTCGCCCAGGGAGATGAGCACGGCCGAGCCGATGAGCGCGCCGTTGATGTTGCCAAGCCCCCCCAGGACCACCATGCACAGGACCAGAAAGGACTCCCAGAACTTGAACATGTCCGGGGACAGAAACATGGTCCATCTGGCGAAAAAGGCCCCGGCCAGGGCCCCGATGCCCGTGGACACGGCAAAGGCGATGACCTTGTAGGCGAACAGGTTCACGCCCGTGGAGGCCGCGGCCATGGGGTCCTCGCGGATGGCCAGCCAGGCCCGGCCCAGCCGGGAATCCTCCACCCGGCGCATGACCACGTAGACGGCGAAGACCATGACCATGCCCAGATAGTAGTAGGGAATCTCGCCGGTGAAGGTGTATTTCCAGTTCCATTCCGGATTGAGAAGGCGCGACAGCCAGGAGACGTCCAGGGACACCGGGGCGATGCCGGGAAGGCCCAGGGGGCCCCGGGTGAGCCAGATCTCGTTGGTCAGGAAAAGGACCACCAGTTCCGAGAACCCGAAGGTCACGATGGCGAAGTAGTCGCCCACCAGACGCAGGGTGGGCGCGCCCAGGATCACGCCCCAGACGGCGCCGTTTATGACCGCCAGGGGCACGATGATCCAGAAGGACAGGTCGTAGTTGAGCGTCAGAAGGCCGGCGGTGTAGGCCCCGATGCCGTAGAAGCCCACGTACCCGAGGTCCAGCAGGCCGCAGAACCCGGGCAGGATATTGAGCCCCATGGCCAGGACCATGTAGACCATGACCAGGACCACCACGTGCAGCACGTAGACGTCGCTCGCCGGGGTCAGGGGATAGGCCAGGGCCGCCGCCAGAAGCAGATATTTCAGGGGACCGAGAAGTGCCGTGACGCCGCGCATGTCCGCAAACCGGGGTTTAGGGGTTGTGATGCGATCCGGCTTTTCCGGATCAGGCCTTTTCCGTCACGGCCCGCCCGAGAAGTCCGGAGGGGCGCAGGATGATGACCAGGATCATGACCGCGTAGGCCACGCCGTCGCGGTAGGGGGAGGACACGTATCCGGCCCCCAGGGTCTCGGCGATGCCCAGGACCACTCCCCCGAACATGGCCCCGGGGACCGAGCCGATGCCGCCCAGGACCGCGGCGGCGAAGGCCTTGACTCCGGCGTTGTAGCCCATGGTCGGATACATGGTGTTGTAGAACATGGACACCATGATCCCGGCCATGGCCCCAAGGCCCGAGCCCAGGGCGAAGGTGAACGAGATCACCCGGTTGACGTTTATGCCCATGAGCGAGGCGCAGACCCGGTTCTGGGCCAGGGCGCGCATGGCCGTGCCGATCCTGGTCCTGGTGATGACCAGGTTGAGCGAGATCATCATGCCCACGGCCGCGATGTAGATGGTCATCTGCATCCAGGAGATGTTCACGTCCCCGAAGGACAGGGCCGTGTCCTTGAAAAAGGCGGGCAGGGCCTGTTTGACAAAGGGCAGCGGCCGGCTGCCCCAGATGATCATGGCCAGGTTCTGGAGAAAGATGGACATGCCGATGGCCGTGATCAGGGCGGCCAGCCGTGGGGCGTTTCGCAGGGGCCGGTAGGCCACCACGTCCAGGACAACGCCCATGACCGCGCAGCAGGCCATGGCCAGAAGCACGGCCACGACCAGGGGCGCGCCGAAGACGGTCAAAAACATCATGCACAAAAACGCGCCGAACATGTACACTTCGCCGTGGGCGAAATTGATCAGCTCGATGACCCCGTAGACCATGGTGTAGCCCACGGCGATCAGCGCGTAGATAAGCCCCAGGGTGAAGCCGTTGACCAGTTGTTGTTCGAGCAAGGCCGACTCCCGCCGCTTGCGCGCGTCCGGCGCGGACGCATCCGTTCGAGGTTTGGCGACGTCTCGCCGTTCGTGTGGCCGCCTTGGTAACGAAACAGGCTGGAGGGTGTCCAGCCTGTTTCGTTTCCGGAAGTCCGTATCCGCCCTAGTCCATCTGCTTGGGAGCCGGGCCGAAGGCGTTGTTCTTGACCATTTTTACGAAGGCGGGTTTGAGGCAGTCGCCGTTCTCGTCGAAGTAGTTGACGCCGGTGACGCCCTTGTAGCCCTTGTCCGCGGTGTTGATGCCGGCCAGGTAGTCCCGGATCTTGGCCCGGTCCGCGCCGACCTTGGCGATGGCGTCGGCCAGCATTCCGGCGGCGTCGTACGCGTTGGCGCTCATCCAGTCAACATCCCGCCCGAAGCGGGTCTTGAAGGTGTCGACGAATTTCTTGGCGTCGGGACCGGCGGTCTCGGCCAGAAACGGGGCGGTCAGGTACAGGCCGTCGGCGGCGTCGCCGGCCAGCTTGATGTAGTCGGCATTGTCGAAACCGTCGGCCCCGAACTTGGGCACGTCCAGGCCGATCTTCTTGGCCTGGTCCACGATGAGCGCGCCTTCGGGATAGTAGCCGGCGATAAACAGGGCCTCGGGGGCGCCGCCCTTCATCTTGGTCAACTGGGGGGTGAAGTCCTGGGCGCCCTTCATGTAGGCCTCCTCGCCCACGATGGTCAGGCCGATCTTTTTGGCCTCGGACACGAAGGCGTCCTTGAGGCCGATGCCGTAGTCGTTGTTCTCGTAGAACACGGCGACCTTCGTAAGCCCCATGACCTTCTGGACGTAGTCGGCCAGGAACTTGCCCTGGAAGTCGTCGCGGTAGACGTTGCGGAAGGACCAGACCTTGCCCTTGTCATCCTTGTTCTTGGTGGTGATGGTCACGTTGGTGGCCGTGGGGGAGATGGCGGCGATGCCCTCGCGCACATAGGTGGGCAGGGCGGCCAGGTGGGCCGAGGAGCACAGATGCCCGACGATGCCCACGATGTCCTTGTCGTTGGCGATCTTGGTGGACACGGTGGCCGCCTCGCGGGGCTCGCACTGTTCGTCGAGGTACACGGCCTCGACCTTCTTGCCGTTAATGCCGCCGGCGGCGTTGATCTCCTCCACCTTGAGCGTCACGCCGGCCTTGACGTTCTCGCCGAACCCGGCGGCGCTGCCGGTATAGGGCGAGGGCACGGCGATCTTGATCACATCGCCGGCCAGGGCCGGAACTGCGGCCAGAAGAAGCCCCATCAGGCAGGCTGTTCCCAGAAATTTCAGACCTTTGCCGAGCATGACGTCCTCCTTGGCATTGCGGGTTTGGTATGGTGCGTCGTCCCAGGGACGAAACAGACGATTGCATCCGGACGTCCGGTGGGCGCGGAACTCCATGAAAAGGACAGAATTCACCAAAACGTCACAAAAAGCAATGTCGCCGCGGCGCCCGGACCGTATCACACCGTCACTGACCGGACTTTTCTCCGGTCGAAGCCATTTTTTCGAGCTCCATGCCGGCCTGTTTCCGGGTGCGCTCGTCGGCCGCCGGCGAGTCCACGACGGCCTTGAGGTGCTCGACGGCCTTGGCCGTGTCCCCGAGGCCATGCCCGTAGAGCAGGCCCAGATTGAACCTGGCCCGGTAGTCGTCGGGATTTTTGGCCAGGATGGCCTCGAAGGCCCCCCTGGCCTCCTCGGCCCGGCCGGTGTTGTACAGGGCGATGCCCTTGTCGTTGAGAATCTGGGGGTTGTCGGGATCGAGCTGTCCGGCCTTTTCCAGAAAGATCAGCGCCCGGTCGAAGGCCCCCATCATCAGGAACCGCTCGGCCAGCTCCAGGTGCACGGCCGGGTTGTCCGGCTCGTCCTTCTGGCGTTGCATGAGCTCCATGATCTCCTTCATGGGGCCGCTGTCGGCCATCCCCTGGGGCATGCCCGGGGCGTCGGCGCGCACCACCCGGGAAGGATTCTCGACCCGGTACAAAAAGGAGCCCAGGAAAACGGCCGCCAAGCCCAGCCCCACAAGCGCCGCCGTGTATTTTCCGGCCAGGGCGGTCCGGGCCTGCGGGGACATGTCAGACATTACGGTCACGAGGCGCCTCCAGACGTTCGAGACGTTTTTTCAGCCGGGCCTGGACCCGGGACAGGAGCATCAGGTAGCCGCCCACCCCGATCCACACCAGGGCGTTGGCCACGAAGAGATAGGTTTCCTTTTCCATGCATCCGTCCGTTTTTCAGGAAGAACTGTCCAGGGCGCAGGCCGTGGCCCGGGCCGCCAGGGCCATCTGGCCCGCGCGCAGGCGCACCAGGAGCGTGAACAGCAGGCCGAAGGCCGCCAGGCCGGCGCCAAGCGTGGCCAGCATCTCCGGCTCCAGGCCGCCGCCCTGGGCGCCCAGGACCGCCGGATGGATGCTGCGCCAGTATCTGGCCGAGACAAAGACCAAAGGCACGTCCAAAAAGGCCGCCACGCCGAGCACGGCGCACACCAGCCGCCTGCGTTCGGGCCCCATGTCCGAGGCCCGGAGGACCAGATAGGCGGCGTAGACGAACCACATGACCAGGGTGGTGGTCAGCCTCGGGTCCCAGGTCCACCACACGTTCCAGATGGGCCGGGCCCACATCATGCCGGTCACCAGGGCCAGGCCGCTGAAGAGGACGCCGATCTCGGCCGCGGCCCCGGCCAGGCGGTCCCACTTCGGGTCCCGGCGCAGCAGGTAGAGGCCGGAGGCCACGAAGACCACGGCAAAGGCGACCATGGACCATCCGGCCATGGGCATGTGCATGTAAAAAATCTTCTGGACCACGCCCATGGTGGCCTCCAGCGGGGCGTAGAACCAGATCAGGGCCTGGGCGGCGACAAAGGCCAGGACGGTGAGAACGCTCAAGACGACCATCATGGGTGGATCACTTCCAATACGAAACGTTGGCGTGGCACGGGTACAGACGCGAGCATGGGCATGGGTATCCTGTACGGCCGGAAAAAACAACCCGGAAGGGGCGCCGCGCCGCGTCTTCCCAGGTCCGATCCGGGCGGCCGGACCTACTCCTCGCCGCTGTACAGCGACGGAAAAAGGGCCAGCGAGGCGGCCGTAAACACCGCGTCGAAGGCCAGGGCCATGCCCAGCCAGGTCCGGACGTCCCCGGCCTCGCCGGACAACACCCCCTCGGTCAGGCGGATGGCGGCCAGAAGCAGCGGGGTCAGAAGCGGAAAAAGGACCACCGTGAGCAGGGACTCGCGGGCCCCCCGGCCGGCCGAGATGGCCCCCAGAAGCGAACCCAGGGCGGCGATGCCCCAGTCGGCGGCCAGGATGAAGGCCAGCCCGGCCGCCAGGGACCCGGCCGGACGCTGGCCCAGAAAGGCCACCACGGCCGGGGCGAAGACCATCTGGCAGCAAAGAAGCAGGGCCATCCCGGCCATGGCCTTGCCGAGCCATACGGCCTGGACCGGGGCCGGCGACAGCAAAAGCCCGTCCCGGCAGCCGCCCTCCTCCAGGGCGTAGAGGGAATTGAACACCAGGACCTGCCCGAAGGCCGTGGCCAGCCAGAACACGGCCGCCGCGGACAGGGGCGGAAACAGCTCGCCCGGATCGCGGGACAGGCTGAAGATGAAGATCAGAAGCAGGCCTAGAAGCACGGTCTGGGCCGGCCCCTGGGCGCCCTTGAGGGACAGCCGCAGGTCCTTGCCGGCCACGGCCAGGGCGGGCCTCAACATGTCCGGCCCCCTGTCAGGGTCCCGGGGTCGAAGTCGGCGGCCCGGCCGCAAAAGGCCGCCCGGGTGGCCTCCAGGTGCAGGACCCGGTCGGCCAGGGGCATATCCCCGGCCACGTCGTGGCTGACCATGACCACCCCGGCCCCGGCGTCCCGGGCCTGGCGCATCTCCCGGCGCAACAGCGCGGCCGAGGCCGCGTCCAGTCCCGAGGCCGGCTCGTCCAGAAAAAACAGCCTCGGGGACTGGGAAAAAACCCGGGCCAGGTCCAGGCGCTGGGTCATGCCCCGGGAGAAGACCCCGGCCGGCTCGTCCGCGAAGTCGGCCAGGCCCACCCGGGAAAGGAGTTCCAACCTGGCCTTTCGGTCCAGGTCGCGGCCGTGCATGCGGCCCCAGAAGGCCAGATTCTCGTCGGCCGAAAGCTTGGGATAGAGAAAGGGCCTGTGTCCCAGGAAGGCCGTCCGGCCGGCGTCGGCCAGATGTTCGACCGCGCCGGATTCCGGCCTGGCCAGCCCGGCCATGATGCGCAGAAGCGTGGATTTTCCCGCGCCGTTGCGGCCGACGACGAGCAGGATGGACCCGGCGAGGACCTCGACGTCGATGCCGCGCAGCACCATCCGTTCCCCGTAGCGCTTGCCCACCCCGCGCAGACGCACGAGCACGGCCGCGCCCGCCTCCGGGGTCGATCCGGCCCGCGCGCCTTCCACGGCCCTACGCCTCCGCCCCGCCGCGGCCCGTCCGGAACCGGGACAGGCCCACGAGACCGGCCAGACTCATGATCGTGCCGCCGATCCAGATCCAGTTGACCAGGGGGTTGACGCTGACCTTGATGCTCACGGCCTTCTCGTCGGTGAAGCTCAGAAGCACGGCGTACAGCTCGTCGCCCAGTGAAAACACCGTGGACACCTCGGCGAACGGCTGGTCGAAGCCGCGGTAGACCCGGCGCTCCGGCGTCAGTTCGGACACCTTGCGGCCGTCCTTTTCCACATCCAGAACCGCCTGGGCCACGCTCATGGCCTCGTTCTCGGTGATGGTCATGTCCCGGTAGACCAGCCGGTATCCGGCCACCTTCATATCCGTGCCCGGCGCCAGGATGGCCTCCTTGGAGCTCTGGTACGGGCCGGACACGGCCACCCCCAGAAACAAGAGCGCCGTGCCGGCGTGGATCAGATAGCCGCACAGCCCGCCCGCGACGCTCCGGGCGCTCCTGTCGCGGATAAAAAGAAGCAGCACCCCGGCCAGGGCCCCGATGCCCCCCACGGCGGCGGCCAGGGCCACGGGATGGGTCATGCCCGAAACATACAGGACCGCGCCCGAGGCCAGACAAAGGACCCCCAGCGAAAGGGCCGCGACACGATCCCGCACGCCCCCCTTCCAGGCCAGCCAGGGACAGAAGATCAAAAGCAGGGCCGCCGCGGCGAACAGGGGGTTGCAGGCCCGGTTGTAGAACCCGGGGTCCAGGCCCACGGGGTTGTCGCTCCACACGGTGCTTATGACCGGCCACATGGTGCCCAGGATGACCACCAGGGACAGGGCCGTGAACAGCCAGGCCAGGACGACCAGAAACCCGGGCAGGCTCACAAGCCCCGGCAGGGGCTTCGGTTCCCGGTCCGGCCGGCCGCCCAGGCGCAGGGCGACCACGGTCAGGGCCAGCCCGAAGAGGATGAACACCAGGAGGGGCCGGCTCACGCCGCCTTCGCCGAAGGCGTGCAGGGACTGCACCACCCCGCTGCGCACCAGATAGGTGGCGAAGATGCTGGACAGAAAGGTCAGGCTGATCAGAAGGACATTGGTTTTCTCAAGCCCGCCCCGCCGCCTTTCCACCACGGCGGTATGGATGAAGGCCGTGCCCATGAGCCAGGGAATGAGCGAGGCGTTTTCCACCGGGTCCCAGGCCCAGTAGCCCCCCCAGCCCAGTTCCATGTACGACCACCAGCCGCCCAGGACGATGCCGGCGGTCAGAAACACCCAGGCCAGAAGGATGGTGTTGCGCGCGACCTTGAGCCAGGAGACGCGTTCGCCGGTCAGAAACGCGGCCAGGGCCAGACAGCAGGGCACGGTGAACCCGGCATAGCCCAGAAAAAGCAGGGGCGGATGGAAGATCATGCCCGGATTGCGCAGAAGCGGGTTGAGGCCGTGGCCTTCCCGGGGCGCGGGCACGAGCTCCATGAAGGGACTGCTCGGCCCGGTCAGAAGCAGCAGGAAGAAGGCCTCCACGCCGAGGAACAAAAGCCAGAAATACCGCCGGGTGTCCGGCGAAAGGGCCCGGTAGGACGGGGTCCTGGCGAAAAGCGCGCCCCACAGGGCCAGGGTGAACATCCAAAAGAGCAAGGACCCGGCCTGACCGGCCCAGAAGGCGGTCACGGCGTAGAACAGGGGCAGGAAGGTATCCGTGTACTCGACCACGTACTGGAAGGAAAAATCCCGGTTCCACAAGGCCAAAACGAGCACGGCCGAGGCCACCGTGGTCAGGACGAAAACCCCGATCTGGGCGCGTTCGTACCAGGCGACGCCGGTCGTGTCGCCGCGCCAGGTCTTCATGGCCGCCACGGCCGCGGCGAACAGGGACATCAGAAGGGACGCCAGAAGGGCCCAATAGGCCAGGGAATGCATGCAAACTCCTTTGCGGCGGGACGCCGGGCTCCGGACGCGGCCCGGGTGGACGCGGGGCTCCCGTACGGCGGTTACAAAGACGGGGCGTGTGGTTTTCTCCCGCACACGCCCCGTTCTTCGGACGAAAACGCTTGCCTCGGATTCCGGAAACGAAGGCCTAGCCCGTCTTTTCCCGGTTCTGCTTCTCGTATTTGGACGGACACTTGGTCATAAGCGTATTGGCCCCGAAAACGCCCCGGGCCGAGTCGAATCCGCCCTCGACGATAACCTCGGCCCCGGGCTTGAAGGTGTCCGGCACCGCGCCCCGGTAGTCCACCCACAGGGTCTTGGCGCTGTTGTCCTTGTCTTCGAGCTTGAATGTGACGCCAAGGCCGCCATGGGGCGACTCCAGGCCGTCCGGGGCCACGGTCCCGAAAAGCCGCACCTTGGAAAGCCTGCCCGGCTCCATGGCCATGGCCTCGGAGACGTTCAGGAAGTAGGAGCTGTTCTCGCTTAAGCCCGAGAACACGAGATAGCCCAGGCCTCCCAGGAAAAGGACCAGGGCGGCCGCATAGATGCCTTTGGAGCCGTTTTTTCGCATGGTCGCACTCATGATCGGCCTGAGGGTTCTTCGGGTTCGGAGGCCACGGAAATCTTCGAAAGCAGTTCGTTGCGGCGCGTCCGGGCTAGTTCCCTCATATCAGCCACCTGATCGGTTTCGTCAACGATTTCCTTGCCCAAAATCTCCTCCAGAACATCCTCCAGGCTGACCACGCCGCTGACCCCGCCGTATTCGTCGAGGACCACGAAGAGATGGGTGCGCGACTCCAGAAACTTCACCAGCAGCTTGTCCAGGGTCATGGTCTCCAGGACGAAGCGCACCGGCTTCATCAGTTCGGCCATGGTCAGGTCGTCCTGGTCGTTGGCCAGGGCCTCCAGGACCTGACGGCGGTACACGATGCCGACCACGTTTTCCGGATCGTCGTCGTCGTGAACCGGTATCCGGCTGTGCGGCCACACGGTCTTGCCCCCCTTGGCCTGGGCCGTGGTCATTCCGGCGGGCAGGGAGAAGACCACGGTGCGCGGGGTCATGATGTCGCGCACGGTCTTGTCGTCGAGCGACAGGATGTTCTTGATGGACAGTTCCTCGTAAGGCTTAATCACGCCTTCCTTGCGGGTCAAGCTGACCACGGCCCGCAGGTCCTCCTCCGTGGACACCGGGCCCTTGCGCCTGGGCCGGACCATCCTGGCCATGAGCCCGCCCACCCAGATGAGCGGGGTCAGGGTCGCGATCATGACCTGGATGGGCAGGGCCAGATACAGGGCCAGCCGCCGGTTGTAGGCCACGCCCACGGTCTTGGGGATGATCTCGCCCAAGGCCAGGATGAGCAGGGTGAATCCGATGGTGAACACCCACAACTGGTCCGGCTCGAACACGGCGGCGGCGGCCGCGCCGGCCACGGCGGCCCCGGCCGTGTTGGCCACGGTGTTTAGGGTCAGGATGGCGGTGATGGGCTTTTCCACGTTGGAACGCAGGTAATACAGGTGTTCGCCGGCCTTGCGGCCCTCCTTGCGCAGCCGTTCGATGACGCTCCAGGGCACGGAATAGAGCATGGCCTCGCTCATGGAACAGAAGGCGGAAACCACGACGGCCAGACCGACGGCGATGATCAGGGTCAGCATGGGAAGGGAACGCGGCAAGAAAGCCGGACGCCGGGGTTTTCAGGAAACACGGGACGCGACGGGGCGGATGCGGGCTGGTAAAAAGGGTCTTCTTCCATTAGGGTCGCGCGGCCGGGGCACATGTCTTCCGGTTACGCACTCTGTACGTATAAGTCGTTTTCTTCCGCCTGTAAAGGAGCCCTCATGCGACCGTTGTATTTCGACCACAACGCCACCACGCCCATCGCCCCACGGGTCTTCGCGGCCATGCGGCCGTATCTCGATGAGCATTTCGGCAATCCCGGCAGCGCCCACATCTGGGGGCTCAGGGCCAGAAACGCCGTGGACGAGGCCAGGGAAAAGACCGCCGCGCTGATCGGGGCCGGACCCGGGGAGATCGTGTTCACGGGCTGCGCCACGGAGAGCAACAACACCGTGCTGTTCGGCCATTTCCAGGACCGCATGGGCCATCTGGCCGTCTCCGCCGTCGAGCATCCCTCGGTCCTGGCCCCGGCCAGGGCCCTGGCCGCTTCGGGCGTCGAGGTCAGCCTCATGGACGTGGGTCCCGACGGACGGGTGGACCCCGCCGGCGCCGCGCGGCGCATTCTTCCCCAGACCAGG
>JBMONM010000079.1:0-1885 GCA_049324675.1 Thermodesulfobacteriota bacterium | reverse complement strand
ACGCCCCGGACATGCCGGGGCGGGACGGTCGGGATGCGGTCCGGGTGCGACGGGTGTCGCCGGTTACACCATCTTCAGGTCCTTCAGGCGCAGTTCGATCTTCGGCAGGCCGTCGTAGGCGTCGAGCCGGGGCGTGAACGCCACCCGCACCGACCGGCCCACCACGGCCTCGGAAATGGCCCCGGCCATGCGCCAGCCCTTGCCCCGAAGCGTCAAACCCGCCGCGTCGTCGCGCAGGGAAACCAGCACATTGTCCCCCGAACCGCCGAATGTCCGACGCGACAGCGCCACCACCGGCGGCGAGGAAAAAAGCGGCTCCGGATTGGACGGCCCGAACGGCTGCAAAAGCTCGATCTCCCGCACCAGGACCGCGTCGATGGCCGCAAAGCCCAACTCCCCGTCGAGCTTGAGCCGCTGCGGCACGGGATCGGCCCCGATGCGCCGCACCACGGCCCGCTCGAACCCCTCCCGAAGGTCCCCGAGCCGCTCCGCCGGAAGCGAAAAGCCGGCCGCCTGCCGGTGCCCCCCGAACTTGATGAAAAGGTCCGCGCTGTCCGTCAGGGCCTCGTGCAGATCCAGAACCGAGATGCCCCGCCCCGACCCCTTCAGGCATCCGCCCTCCTCGGTCACGATCAGCGTGGGCTTGTGCATGGCCTCCACGATGCGCGAGGCCACGATGCCGATGATCCCCGAATGCCAGCCCGGAGAGAACAGGGTCAGCGAGGCCCGCCCGGCCATCTCCCGGGCCTGGGCCATGGCCTCCGTAAGAATGCGCTCCTCCTCCTGGCGGCGCAGGGCGTTCTCCCGGTCCAGAAAGGCCGCCAGGGGCCGGGCCGCGTCCAGGTCCGGGGCCAAGAGCATGTCCAGGGCCGCGTCCGCCCGGCCCATGCGCCCGGCCGCGTTGATGCGCGGCGCCAGGCCGTACGTCACCTGCCCGGCCCCGATCGGCGAACGCGGCGCATGGCCGCAGGCCTCCCGAAGCGCGAACACCCCCGGCCGGTCGGATCGGGCCAGCACCAGCAGGCCGTTTTTGACCAGTATCCGGTTCTGCCCCACAAGCGGCACCACGTCGGCCAGGGTCCCCAGGGCCACCAGGTCCAGAAACCGGCGCATGTCGCAGGCCTCGCCGGGAAGCTGCCGGTTGAGCGCCGCGGCCAGAAAAAAGGCCACGCCCACGCCGGCCAGATCGCGCCCGGCATTGTCCCACAGCTTGGGGTCGCACACCGCGTCCGCCGCCGGCAGCACCGGCCCCGGCAGATGATGGTCCGTGACCGCCACGGCCATGCCCAGTTCCCTGGCCCGGGCCACCTCGGCCACGTTGGTGATGCCGCAGTCCACGGTCACCAGGACCTCGGCGCCGGCCTCGGCCAGACGCTCGACACCCCCCGGGTTCAGGCCGTAGCCCTCCTCCTGCCGGTTCGGGATGTGCCACAGGGCGGTGATCCCCCGCAGCCGGAAAAAATCCAGCAACAGCGCCACGCCCGTCACCCCGTCCACGTCGTAGTCGCCCCACACGGCCACCTTCTTCCCGGCCGCCAGCCCGGCGGCCAGCACCTCGACCGCGCCCCCCAGCCCCGGTATCTCATCCGGCCGCATCAGGTGCCGCAACCCCGGCGACAAGAAAACGTCCATCTCCCCGGCCGTCGCCAGACCCCGGTTGCGCAACAAGCCCACCACCAGATCGGAAACGCCCAGCCGCGCCCCCAACCCGTCGCCGCTTCCGCCGACGCGGCGCGACGTCCATTCCTTGCCCGTGTTCATACCCATCCCCCCACTTTCACCAACCCGCCCCGGAAAAGCAACACCCCCCGAACCGGGGCCGCCGCCCCGGACCCCGCCCGGGGGGAATCATTCCCCCCGGACCCCCCGACTCCCGGTGTGGCCC
>JBMONM010000078.1:0-15470 GCA_049324675.1 Thermodesulfobacteriota bacterium | reverse complement strand
CGTTGTCGAGGAGGGGTTTCAGGGCCGGGGCCGAGCGCAGGTGCATGTCGGTCTGGGGGAAGGCGATCTCCACGCCGTGTTCCCTGAACAGGGCGTCGATGCGTTCGCGCACGCCGGAGAGGATGGCCACGGCGTCCTCGGGCTCGGTGATCCACACCCGGAGGCGGTATTCCAGGGCGCTTGGGCCGAAGTCCGTGAAGACCACGGAGGGCGGAGGGGTTTCGAGAATCCGGGCGCTTTCCGAGGCCGACCGGAGCAGGAGCCGGCGGACCAGGTCCAGGTCCGAGCCGTAGGCCACGCCCACGGCCACCTCCCGGCGCACGGCCCGGTCCTTGTGGCTCAAGTTGACCAGCCGGCCGGAGATGAGTTCGGAGTTGGGCACGAAGATGGTGACGTTGTCCTTGGTCTGGACCACGGTGTTGCGGATGTTCACCCGGCGCACCACGGCCAGTTCCCCGCCCAGCTGGATGACGTCCCCGCGTTCCACGGCCCGGCCGAAGAGCAGGATCAGGCCGCTGATGAAGTTGTTGACGATGTTTTGCAGCCCGAAGCCGATGCCCACGCTTAAGCCCCCGGCCACCACGGCCAGCCCGGTGGGCGAGAAGCCGACCAGGAACAGGGCGCACAGGACGAAAACCGCCCACCAGAAATAGCCCGCGATGGTGGACAGGGAATGGATGGTGCCGCCTCCGTCGCCGCTGGCGCCGGTCAGGGCCTGGCCGTGGATGCGCAGGAACGACCGGGACACGGCGATGGCCATCTTCGTCAGGTAGAAGGCGAAGATCACGGCCAGGACGCGTTTGGCGCTGACGCGGAAATATTCGAACCGGACCTCGCTGGCGAGCATGTCCAGAAACAGGTCCGTGGCCTCGAACTGGTTGGAGCCCAGGAGCAGGGTCAGGTACAGGATGGTCAAAAATATCAGGGGGAATCCCAGGCCGGACAGGATGGCCAGACGCAGGGGGGATGTCGCGGACTCGGCATGGCGCTTCCGCAACCGGCCCGCAATGAGCACCACGGCCATGGACAGCCGCACGGACAACACCGCGTAGAAAAGCACGGATGTGGCCAGGATGGCGGCCCGGCCGTATCCGGCCAGGGTGAGGACGGCCAGGACGGGCAGAAGCAGGCTGCAGCACAGGGAGAGGGCCGCATCCAGCCGCGTTTCCGCGGCGCGCCCGCGTTTCCTGACCAGAAAGGCGGCCCCGAGCTGGGCCAGGGCGATGACCGGCGTGGCCAGGACATCCGGTATTTCCTGAACCTGGAGAAGAAGTCCCAGGCAGAACAGGAACCACAGGGGCCAGCGGGTGAAGGTGCGCGGGGCCGAATCGGGTCCCGAGGCGAACAGGGTCAGGGCCCGGGACAAAAACACCAGCCCGGCGGTGAAGAACGCCTCGGCCACCGAGGACAGCGAGGAATAGAGGATAAACCCGATCTGCATGGCCAGAAAGGTCACGGACAGGCCCAGGCAGGCGCACAGCGCGGCCAGGGAGAACTGCCTGCCGGAAGCGGCGTGTCCGCGCGGGACCAGGAAGCGCCGCAGCAGGTGGTGCAGAATGAGCCAGGCCGCAAGCCCCGCCAGCAGGGAGGACCCCAGAATCGCCAGCCAGCCCCACGGGGTGTGGTCCTGGCCGGAGATGGCCATGGTCAGGGAGAAGGAGGAGCACCAACTGCCCAGGGCGGCGGCCAGGGCCTCGGGGTCGGCCAGATCGCCGAGCCAGGGGGTTCGTCCCAGATAGTAGGGTTTCCAGGCGGTATTGAGCTCCCGGTGCAGGGAGGCGCTCCAGGCGTTCACCGAGGCCAGCAGGTCCCGGGCCGGCCCCAGGCTCTCGTCCATCTCCTTGCGCAGACCGTCCAGGCGGATGCGCAGGGTGATCAGATCGCCCAGGACCAGGCGCAGTTGGACGTCGGTCTCGGGGCTCAGGCCCTTGTCCAGGCTTTCCATGACCCGGGCTTCGACGCGGTTTAAGTAGTTGATCTCGGCGACGATCTCCGCTTCCTGGTCGCTCGGCGCGGCGAGCAGGGCCTCGATTTCCCGCCGCAGGGAGTCCACGCCCTCGAGAACGTCCCGCAGATCCCACGGGGCGTCCACGGTCCAGGCCCAGAGGGTCAGTTCCTCCCGCTTGCGCTTGACGAGGCCGACGGTGTCCTCGATTTCCTGCTTTTTGGCCTGAAGTTTGGTTCGAAACGAGGTGACGGCCTCGCCCGCCTCCCGGATGTCCAGGCGGGTCTGGTCGAGCAGCGGGCGGGCGTCCCCGGACGTGCGTCCGGCCAGTCCGGGGCAGGTCCAGAAAAACGCCGCAAGCACGGCCAGGACGGCCGCGAGGAACGGACGCCGGAGGAGGGGGGCTGTGGGCATGGGCGTGTCCATTCTGGGTTGCGATGGTTTTTGGTGCATACGATCCGGGACCGGGAAAGTCCATCGGCCCGGGGGGCTAGGGTTTTTCCGGGGGGCGGGCGTCGTCCCCGCGTCCCACGGCCCACAGGATCTGGCGGCACACGCCCATGAGCATGTTGAACTCGGCCCGGGTGGGCCGCACGCGCTGGACGAAGCGGCGCACGGGCAGAAGGAAATAGTCGGGGTTGTCGTCTTTGAGGAAATCGATGGCCGCAAGGGCCTGGCGCAGGGCCGAAAACAGGGCCTCGCCCTCGGCGTGGGTCATGTCCCGGCCGTCCCCGGCCGTATGGGGCGTCCGGCGCGGTTCGCCCTGGCCGGTCGCGGCCAGGAAGCATTCGTAGAGGACCACCAGCACGGCCTGGGCCAGGTTCAGGGAGGTGGCCCCCGGGTCCGTGGGGATGGTCAGGAGCCGGTGGCAGAGCATGGTTTCCCGGTTGGTCAGCCCGGCGTCCTCGGGCCCGAAGACCAGGGCCGCGTCCTGGCCGCCGGCCAGGGTCCGGACGATCTCCGGGGCGGCGCTTCGCGGGGAGGTCATGGCCTTGCGCCAGCCGCCGGTGCGGGCCGTGGTCCCGTAGACCCTGGAAAAGGGGGCCAGGGCCGATTCCAGGTCCTTCGGCCGTTGGGCCCGGGCCAGGATGTCCTGCCCTTTGGCCGTGGCCAGGGCCGCGGCCCGGGCGGGATCGAAATCCTGGGGATCGACCACCACGAGCCGGGACACGCCCATGTTGGCGCAGGCCCGGGCGGCCGCGCCCACGTTTTCGGAGAATTTGGGCCGGAACAGGACCACGGCCAGGCGTTCGAGCATGAGACGGGCTCCTTTCGGCGTTTTCGCCCCCGCGCGGGAATGGGGCAGGGCGACGCGCCCCGGCCGGAAAGCGCCCCGGGGGCTTCCCATACCGGCTCCGGCAGGGTATGCCCTGCCATCCCGGATATGGAGGGGCACTATGACCGCATCGCCGCCCAACGTCTATCTCATCGGACCCCGGGCCTCGGGCAAGACCAGCCTGGGGCGGCTTCTGGCCGAGCGCCTGGGGCGTCCCTTCGCGGACCTGGACGAGGAGTTCCGCCGGACCCGGGGGGAGTCCATCGCCGCGCTGGTCGCCCGCGAGGGCTGGGAGCGCTTCCGGGAGATCGAGCGGGACATCCTGGCCGAGGCCGGGAAGACCCCGGGCATGGTGGTGGCCACGGGCGGCGGGGTGGTGCTTTTGCCCGAGAACCGGAAGGTCCTGGCCAAGGGGCTGGTGATCTATCTCCAGGCCGACCCGGCGCGTCTGGCCGAGCGCCTGACGGCGGATTTCAATCCGGAGCAGCGGCCGAGCCTGACGGGGCTTGAACTTCTCGAGGAGATCAGGACCACCCTGGCCGAACGCGAGCCGCTGTATCTGGCCGCGGCCCAGGTGGTCCTGCCCGAGGGCCCGCTGGAGGAGATGGCCGGGCGGGCCGTCAAGGCCCTGGCCATGCTCGGCTGAGGCGATCGTCAAACCGCATACCCGCGAACGGAGGAACCATGCTCACGCATATCGTCATGTGGCGGCTCAAGGAGCGCACCGAACACGGCACGAGGGCCGAGAACGCCGCGAAGATCAAGGAGATCCTGGAGGCCCTGCCCCCGGTCATCCCCCAGGTCAAACGCCTCGAGGTCAGCTCGCGGGTGATCGAGTCCGTGCCCGAGACCCATGTGGCCCTGTATTCGCAGTTCGCCGACGAGGCCGATCTGGCGGCCTACGCCGCGCATCCCCGCCACCAGGAATGCGTGGCCTTCATCAAGGCCGTGGCCGAGGAGCGCCGGGTGGTGGACTTCGTGACGGACTAGCCCCCTTTCGCGCACAGGGTGCCCTCGTCCCCGGGCAGCGGGGTCACGCCGTGCTGTCCCGTGGATTCGAGCACGGCCCGCCAGTAGTCCGAGGCGATGTTCAGCTTCTTGCGCTTGCGGGTGACCAGGTCGAAGGGCAGGTGCACGTAGCGGCCGAAGAGCTTGCTGACCACCATGCCGGTCTTGCCGGCCATGGCCGCGTGCACCGCGTGCTGCCCCAGAAAGCCGCAGTAGACCCGGTCGTTGGCGTTGGCCGGGACCGAGCGGATGATGTAGCTGGGATCGATGTATTTGAGCGTCAGGGGCAGGTTTTTGGACTTGAAATGGTCCTGGATTTCCCTGCCCAAAAGACCGGCCACGTCGCCCAGCACCGGATTGCCCGAGGCGTCCTTCTTCCCGGAGGCGGCCAGGAGGTGCTGCCCGGCCCCCTCGGCGGCCACGATGACCGCGTGGCGGCGGCGGGCCAGACGCCTTTCCAGCGACGGCAGAAGCCCGTGTTCGCCGTGCAGCTCGAAGGGGTATTCGGGCACCAGGACGTAGTTGACCTCTTTCAGGGCCAGGGTGGCCTGGGCGGCGATGAATCCGGATTCGCGGCCCATGACCTTGACCAGTCCCACGCCGTTTAGGACCCCCAGGGCCTCGGTGTGGGCGCAACGGATGGCCTCGGTGGCCTTTTCCACGGCCGTGTCGAACCCGAAGGACTTGGTCACGAAGCTGATGTCGTTGTCGATGGTCTTGGGCACGCCGATGACCGCGATCTTGCCCCGCCTGGTGGTGATCTCCTCCTGGATCTTTCTGGCCGCGCGCATGGTCCCGTCCCCGCCGATGATGAACAGCATGCTCACGTTGAGCCGCTCCAGGGCGTCCACGATGTCCGCCGGCTCCTGGGGGCCCCGGCTGGAGCCGAGCATGGTGCCGCCGAACTGGTGGATGTCCGCGACGTTCTCCGGGGTCAGTTCCATGGCCGGGTGGCCGAAGGAGGGAATGAATCCCTGGAGCCCGAAACGGATGCCCAGGGTGGCGGCGATGTCGTAGTTGTGGTGGGCTTCCATGACGATGGCCCGGATGACGTCGTTGATGCCCGGGCACAGGCCCCCGCAGGTGACGATGGCGGCCTTGGCCTTGGAGGCGTCGAAGTAGATCCTTTCCCGGGGCCCGGCGACCTCGAAGCGGGCGAAGCAGGGGGCCGTGATCTCGTCCAGGTCTTCGTTGGTCAGTTCGATGTTGGCCCCGGCCGCGTCGGTTTCGAACCGGCAGTAGGGCAGGGGCGAGGGGATCTTGGCCGGGCCGAGGACCGGGATGGTCGTATCCAGGGCCGGGAACGGGCAGACGTCGGTCATGGGACCTCCGGCTTGAGGGGGAAGGGGTTTTTTCGTTTCGCGTCTTCCGGTTACCAGCAAACCGCGGGGCGGGCAACCGCGGTCCCCGCGCCCGGGGACCATTCAGGGACTTTACAGGGACGGCGTGACGATCAGGCGAAGCGGCGCGAAGGTGTTCACGAAGACGGGCCGGCCGGGGCCGAAAGCCGCCGGGCGCGCCACAGGCGGAGCAGGAGCGCGGCCATGGGCGCGACGGCCGCCAGTTCCGCGATCTCCCTGGGGACAAGCCGCCCCGGCCCCAGGTACAGGGCCGCGCCCAGGCCCGCGGCCGCAAGGACCGGGGCCAGGGTGGCCCGGGTGAAAAGCCCCACGGTTTTCTGGCAATAGCCCACGGTGGCCACGGCCACGGCGGCCTTGGTGGCCAGGATGGCCACGGCCGCGCCGGCCAGGGCGTGGGCGGGGATGAGCGCGGCGCACAGGCCGAGGTTCAGGACCAGCCCGGCCAGGTAGATCACCAGAAGCAGCCGCTGCCGGCCCTGGCTGAGCATCAGGTAGGCGGCCAGGTTGTGCAGGAAGGCGAACAGCACTGTGGGGGCCAGGTATTTCTGGACCCAGACCGCGTCGGCGTAGGCCGGTCCGTAGATCAGCCCGATCACCCGGTCCGACTCGGCGGCCAGGAGGAAGACCACGGGCAGGGCCAGGGCCAGGAGCCACTGGGCCGAGACCCTGGCCAGGCGGTGGAACTCCTCGCGGCCGGTCTTCCACAGCCGGGCGAACAGGGGATAGAGCACGTTGCTCAAAAGCAGGGAGCACACCAGCACGGACACCCCGTCCACCAGTTCCCAGGTGGCGGAATAGCGGGCCACGGCCTCCTGGCCCCCGGCGTTTTGCAAAAAAAACAGGTTGGACTTGTTGTAGGTGATGGCCGCCAGGGCCATGATCAAAAATTCCAGGCCGTTTTTGGTGGTCCCCCAGATGCGCGACAGGGCCTTGCGGCCCAGGTTCAGCCCGGCGAGGTTCTCCCCGCGCAGGGTGACGCAAGCCCCGCCGGCGAGGTTGCAGACGTTTTCCACCACCTTGAAAAGGCCCATGCACACCGGGCCGGCCCCGAGAAGCAGGGACCCGAAGGCCCATCCGTAGCCCAGAAGGGCCGAGACGGACCGGACCAGGGCCTCCTGGTCCTGGCGGCCGCGCACCCGGCAGGCCACGAAAAACGTGCCGGACAGGGGCTCCAGGCCGACGCCCAGGGAAATCACCAGGACCAGCCACACCAGTCCCGGGTCGTAGCCCTGCTGCAGGGCCACCCCGACCACGGCGGCCACGCCGGCCACGAACAGCACGGCCTTGATCACCGTGTACTGGGCCAGGATCTCGCCGGTACGGGCGTAGCGGCGGCTTAAGCTGGTCACCAGGGGCTGGTTCAGGCCGAACTCGCCCAGAAACAGGATGAACTGCCCCAGCCCGAAGGCCAGCATGAATCCCCCGTAGTCGCCCACGCTTTTCCGGGCCAGGACGATCATGAACAGGGTGTGCAGGCCGTCGCGCACCCACTGGGCCCCGGCCAGCTTCAGGAACTTGCCGAGGATGCCGTGGTCGTGGGGGCGGGGGTCGCCGGTGGAGGGGGCGTTGCCGGGCATGGGGCCTCTTTTCATTTGCCTCCGGGGGGGCTAGGATGGCGACCGGGGCATGACGTCATATTCGGGGATTCCAAAGGGCGGCAGCCCTGTGGCCGCCGGAGGCTTCCTCCCCGGCCGTTTGTGCGACGCGGCCCGCGCCGCGAGGTCCATCCCATCTTTGAGGCAAAAGAACAAGTGTCCCGCATCCGGATCGTCCTGCTCCTGCAGGACCTTTTTTTCGGCGGCACCCAGCGCCACGCCCTGGAACTGGGGGCCCGGCTCGACCCGGCCCGCTTCCGGGTGGAGCTGTGGACCATGGCCGAGGGCCGGGACTTCGTGCCCCTGGCGCGGGAGTACGGCCTGTCCGTGCGGCTCTTGCGCCCCTCGGGGCCGGTCGGCCCGGGATCGGTCCGGGCCCTGTGGCGGGCGCTTCGGGCCGATCCGCCGGACATCCTGGCGCCCCTGACCGTGGTCCCGAACATCTGGGGCCGGGTGCTGGGCCGGCTGGCCGGGGTGGGAACGGTCATCGGCAACTGCCGGGGGGCGGCCGATCCGGCCAGGCAGCACGAGTGGCTTTTGTGGCCCCTGGCCGGGCATGTCCTGTGCAACGCGCAGGCCATAAAGGACCGGCTGACCCGGACCTTCCGGGTCCCGGCGGGCCGGATCACGGTGATCCCAAACGGGGTGAACACGGAGCATTACACGCCGCCCGGGTCGCGTCCGGACGGCGATCCGGTCGTCTTGTGCGTGGCCCGGATGGACCCGGTCAAGGACCATGCGACCCTGCTTGCGGCCTTCGACCGCGTGGCCGGGGGGCATCCCACGGTCCGGCTGCACCTGGTGGGGGACGGCCCGATCCGGGACGCGGTCGCGGCCCGGGTACGGCAAAGCCCGTTTGCGGACCGGATCACGATCGTCCCGGGCGACGCGGACTTGCGGCCCCACTACGCCCGGGCCGGCCTCCTGGTCCTGTCCTCGCGCCACGAGGGCCTGCCCAACGTGGTCCTGGAGGCCATGGCCTCGGGATTGCCGGTGGCGGCCACGGCCGTGGGCGGGCTGCCGGAACTGGTGGCGGACGGGGTCACGGGCCGGCTTGCGCCGCCGGGGCGGCCCGAGGCCTTGGCCGCGGCCATGGCCGGGATCCTGGGCGACGAAAGGCTGCGGACGGCCATGGGGGAGGCGGCCAGACAGAGGGCCGTGGAGGAGTTTTCCCTTGCGGCCATGGCCCGTCGCCACGAGGAGGCGTTTGCGCGGGTTCTGGAAAAGCGGGGGCGCGGCCGGAAAAGTGCGGGCTGACGACGGAAGCGGGGTTTTTCAGGCCGAGTGGGCGGCGATCAGGTCGATCATGCTCCGGGCGTTTTTTTCGGAATCGTAGAAATCAAGGATCAGCCGGCGGCCCCGCTCGGCCATGGCCAGGGATTTTTCGCGGTCGGCCAGGGTGTCCCGGATGGCCCGCTTCATGGCCGGCACGTCGCGCTCCGGGATGAGCAGGCCGGTCTCCCCGTCTCGGACCACCTCCCGGATGCCCCCGACGTTGGTGGCCACCACCGGCACCCGGTGCAAAAGGGCCTCCATGATCACCGTGGGCAGGCCGTCGCGGTCGCCGTTGGCCCGGATCCGGCTGGGGGTGACGAAGACGTCGGCCTGGCGCAGAAGTTCCGGGACCTTGTTGTGGGGGATGAAGCCCGGAAAATCCACCCGGTCCCGCAGGCCCAGGCGCGCGGTCAGGGCCTTGAGCGGCAGCATCTGGGGCCCGCACCCGGCCAGGGTCAGCCGGAAATCCAGGCCCTCGTCGGCCAGTTCCCGGCAGGTCCGCAGCAGCACGTCCAGGCCCTTGGTGCGCACGAACCGGCACAGGGCCATGATGCGGTAGGGCGGCCGCATGGGGGCGGGGGCGTCGTCGAAGCGCTCCCAGGAGAGACAGTTGCGCACCAGGGTGATCTTGTCCTCGTGGCCCTTGGCGAAGCCCCGCAGGTAGTCGATGTTGAAGGCGGCGTCGACGCGGGTGAAGGCGGAATGGGCGATTTTTTCCTCCAACGCCCCGTCCGGGGGGTAGATGTCCCCGGCCCGGCCGGTGAAGCTGAACGGGATGCCGGTCAGGGCCGAGGCCATCCAGGCGGCCGTGGCCGGGCCGTTGGCCCAGCAGGCGTGGATGTGCCGCACGCCGGTCTCCTCGAAGCGCCGGGCCAGATGGCAGCCGCAATAGCAGGCCCAATAGTTCTCTCCGGTCTGCTCCAGGCTGCGCCAGCGCCGCAGCAGCAGGGAGGAGAACATTTGTTTCAGCACCTTCGGCCGCTTTTTCATCCAGTAGGCCACATCCCGGCCGCCGCACAGGCCGAAGCCGCAGCCCAGGCGCTCCACGGGGAGCGCGTCCTTTCCCATTTCATGGGACAGGTGGCAGCCCAGCCGGCCGTACAGGGCATAGACGGTCAACGGCATGCCCATCTCGCGCATGATCTGGACTTCACGGTAAATGAACGTCTCGGAGGGCTTGGGAAACCACAAGGTGACGTAGGCCGTCGTAGGCAGGCCCGACGTTGCGGGCGAACCCGGAAGGCCTTCCGGCGCGCGTATGGGCTGGGCAGCCGATGCGTGAATCCCTGGAGAGGATTTCATAGGCACCTTGACGAATTCCGCACCGGCCCACCCGGATTCCGTATTGGTTCGAAATCGCATCGAAACTCAGTGATTAAGCGGGCTGGATGTCGCAATTCGTCCGAAAAAAAAGGATATGGGGTGTTTAAAAAAGCTTTTTTGGCGAGATGTACGTCGCCGATATGAACTGGTGAAGTGTACCAATTCATTGCATCAATACCAAGTAAAATATACTGCAATTCTTGATTTGTTTACAGTTTCAAACGTGCAGTTTTGTTGCACGCGTGGAAATTGTTCAATGACGAGGCAAAAAAAAGCTTGCATTGGGCAAGCAACAAGGTTTTTCTCCGCGCGTGACGGGAATCCGCTGGTGACCGAGTATCGGATCGTCCTGAACACCCTGTTTGAAGGAATTTCTACCATACGGAACACCTCATGGCAACACGTTCCCGTTTCCGCTGTGCGACGCCGCCCGTGAGGCCGCGACCATGACGGCGGCCCCCCGCTCCGTGGGGCTGCTCCTGCCGGGGCCCGTCCCGTCGCGGCAGGCGGCCCGCATCCTCGGCGATATCGAGGCCCTGGGGCTTGCGGCGGTCCGCTTCGTCCTGAGCGGTCCCGGCCGCCGGGCCAAAGTCCTGTATTCCGCCTACCGGGCCCTGGACCGGCTGCTGTTCGGCGTGCCCGCCGACCCCATGGACCCGGGGCCTGCGGCTCGGGACGGCGCGGCCGTGGGCCTGCCCCCCGCGCCCGACTGGCCCGGGGTCCTGGCCCGTCAGGCCCGGGAGCGGTCCCTGGATGTCCTGATAGTGCCCGGCCGGCTTCCGCTTCCCCGGGAGGTCCTGGAGGCGTTTCCCCTTGGCGCGCTGGTCCTGGACCACCTCGATTTCGCCTCGGGCGACGCCCCGGGGGCCTTCGCGGCCCTGGCCGGCGGACATCCGGACTGGGAGACGCGGCTGGTGTGGCATGCGCCCGGTCAGCCGCCCCGGGCGCTTTTTCGCTCGCCCTCGGCCGTGTTCCGGCGTTTCCTGGCCCGGACCCGGGCCCCGGCCTGCGCCAAGGCCGCCTGTTTCGCGGGCCGGGCCCTGCGCGATCTTCTGGAGCGCGGCCCTGCGGCCTGGGAGGAGCGGGCCGAGGCCATGGCCGACCCCGGCCCCGGGGATTTCCCGGACGGTCCGGCCATGCTGGGGTTTTTCCCCCGGCTTGCGGGGCGGCACCTGAGGGCCGCCTTCCGGGACGTGTTTTTTACGCCCCAGTGGTTTCTGGCCGTGCGCCGAGGCCACGGCGATCCCTTCGATCCGACCGGATTTGCGCCCCTTTTCCCGCCGGGGACCCGGGGCTGGGCCGACCCCTTCCCCTTCGCGCATCAGGGCGCGACGCATCTTTTTTTCGAGGACATCCACCCGGCCACGGGAAAAGGGAGCATCGCGGTCATGACCCTGGGACCGGACGGGACCTTCGGCCCGCCGCGGCCGGTGCTCGAGCGGCCCTACCACCTGTCCTATCCCTTCGTGTTCGCATGGGGCGGCGGGGTGTTCATGGTCCCCGAGAGCTCCCAGGCCGGCCGGGTGGAGCTTTTCCGGGCCGCGCGGTTCCCCCTGGAATGGGAATCGGCCGGCGTGCTTCTGGACGGGGTGGGGGCGGTGGACGCCACCCTTTTCGAGCACGGCGGCCGGTGGTGGATGATGGTCAACCTGCGCGAGACGGGGGCCTCCTCGTGGGACGAGATGTCCCTTTTTTACGCCGACTCCCCGCTCGGGCCGTTCGCCCCCCATCCGAAAAACCCGATGGTCTCCGACGTGCGCTCAGCAAGGCCCGCCGGACGGATTTTCTCCAGAAACGGCCGGCTCTACCGGCCGGCCCAGGACTGCTCCGGGCATTACGGCCGGGCCCTGGTCATACATGAGATTCTGACCCTGACCCCGGACGACTACCGGGAGACCGTGGCGGCCAGGCACGACGCCGCAGCCCTGGGGGTCGGGGACAGCCTGCACACCTACAACGCCGTGCCCGGCCTGGAGGTCGTGGACGGGCGGCGGTACGTACCGCGCCTGCGGCTGTTCTGAGGGGCGTCCCTGAAGAAATGCGCCGGTATTGCGGCGCACATACCGAGGACACGGCGCTACCCGTCGGCCAGGGCCACCAGGTCGTAGTCCTTGCTCTCCACGATCTCGGCCGTGACCATCCGGCCCGGGGCCACGCCGGGGCCGCTGACGTAGGTCACCCCGTCCACCTCCGGGGCCTGGAACCAGGTCCGCCCGACGAAAAGCCCGGGCCATTCCGGGTGCGGCGCGTCCACCAGGACCCGCATGCTTCGGCCCACATATCCGGACAGGATCTCCGCGCTGATTTCGGCCTGGATGCCCATGAGCGTCTCGCGCCGCCGCAGGGCCTCTTTCCGGGATACCCTGCCCGGCAGGGTCACGGCCCGGGTGCCCTCCTCCGGGGAGAAGGGGAACACGCCCACGTTGTGCAGCCGCGAGGCGGCCACGAAGTCGCACAGGGCCTGGAACCGGCGCGGGGTCTCGCCCGGGAAGCCGGTGATGAAGGTGGTGCGGATGGCCGCGTCCGGGAGGTGCCGCCGCACCCGCTCCAGGATGGCGGCCGGCGGGGCGGATGTGGGGCGGCCCATGGCCGCCAGCACGTCCGGATGGACGTGCTGGAACGGGATGTCGAACGAGGGCACCAGCGGCGGCCCGGCCGAGCCCAGAAACCGCGCGAATTCCTCGTCGATCCCGGACGGATACAGGTACAGAAGCCGCAGCCGGGCAAGGCCGGACAGTCCCAGAAGCGACTCCGTCAGTCGCCGCAGCCCGTTTTTCATGCCCATGTCCCGGCCGTAGGCCGTCAGGTCCTGGGCCACCAGCACCAGTTCGGACACGCCCCGGTAAAGAAGCTCCCGGGCCTCGCGGACGATCTCCCCGGCCGCGCGGCTGGCCAGCCGGCCCCGGATGGAGGGGATGGTGCAGTAGGCGCAGGCGTGGTTGCAGCCCTCGGCGATTTTAACGTAGGCGTAGCCCGGGGGCGTGCTGATCAGCCGCTGTCCGCGGGACGGTTCCCCGCCTTCCCCCCCGCCCCGGACGGCCCGGGCCAGCCGGTCCGGCAGGACGTCCAGTTCCGTGGGCAGGCCCCAGATGTCCACCTCCGGGAGTTCGCGGCGAAGCTCGGCCCCGTAGCGGGCCGGCAGGCATCCGGTCACGGCCAGTTTCGGCCTGGGGGAGAGGTCGCGGATGGCCTCGGCCGTCTCCACGATGGTCCGGACCGACTCCTCCACGGCCGGGGCGATGAACGAACAGGTGTTGATGACCACCACATCCGCCGACTCCGGGCCGGCCACAACCTCGACGCCCCCGGCGACACACCCCAGCATGGTTTCGACATCGACCCTGTTCTTGGGACAGCCCAGGCTTACGCAATAGACTTTGATCGGGTTTTTCATGATATTTCCCAAGGTTCTTGCCTCAGGCCACGACCCCGGCTATCATGGCCCAAATCGAAAGACAAAACCGGCCGCGGTCTCGCCGCGCGGCCCCGGGAGCCGGACATGTCAAAACCTGACGCGGCGCGCAAGCCCTATCGGGTCGCCCTCTACGGTCCTGGACCGGATGTTGAGTCGTTTCGGGCCTTTTTGCATGGCCCGGGCATGAAGGAAATCTTTTCCGAGGTCGATTTCGCGGGCGCGGCCCCGGGCGAGCCCGGTCAGGGCCGCGTCGACCCGGATATCCCCGTGTATCCGTCCCTGCCCGCGCTTCTGGCCGCGCATCCGGACGTCAACTGCATCTTCGAACTGACCGGCCGAGGCCTGCCGCCGGAGACGGTCCTGCCCCCGGGAATCACGGTCATGGACCGCCTGGCCGCCATGCTCCTCAAATCCACCGTATCCACCGCCGCCCTGTGCGAATCCTGCCGTCTGGACCTCTCGAAGACCCGACGCTATCTGGACGCCGTGTTCGACCACATCGACGACGAGGTGGTCCTGGCCGACGCCTCGGGCGTTGTCGAGGACGTCAACACGGCGGCGATACGGCGCACCGGATTGCCCAAGGAGTCCCTCGTGGGCCGCCCCTGCCGGGAGGTCCTCGACGAGCTGCAGCATTTCCATCCCGCCGGTCCCGACGACGTTTCGCCATGGGACGATCTGCTCTCGGGCAAGGGCGGGCGCGCCGAATATTCGTGCATGGACGCCGAGGGGCTCCTGCGCTACTTCCGGATCGCGGCCCACGCCATCGGCGGCGACGGACGCCCCCGGCATACGGTGGTCCTGCGCCGGGACATCACCCATGACGTGTTCCTGGAACGCCGCCTGCAAAAGTCCGAGCGGCTGGCGGCCATCGGCGAACTGTCCATGTTCATCTCCCATGAGATCAGAAACCCCCTGTTCGCCATCGCCGGGTTCGCCAATTCGCTTCTGCGCTCCTCGGGGATCGACGAATCCTCCCGGGAAAAGGTGGCCATCATCCTTCAGGAGTCAAACCGGCTGGACACCATCCTCAAGAGCATCATCAATTTTTCCCGCCCCACCCAGGCCACGCCCGGGGAGGTGGAACTCAACCCCGTGGTCCGGCAGACCCTGGATCTCATGCGCGTGGGCATGGACAAGCAGGGGGTCGAGGTGGTCGTCGAGGCGGCCTCGTCCCTGCCCAAGGCCCGGGGGGATACGGAACTGCTCAAGCAGTGTCTGGTGAACCTGCTCAAGAACTCCATGGAGGCCATGCCCCAGGGCGGCCGCATCACCGTGTCCACGGGCATGCGCCAGGGCTATGTCTTCCTGAGCGTCGAGGATACCGGCCACGGCATCCCCAAGGAAAACCTGTCCCAGGTCTTCAACCCCTTTTTCAGCACCCGCGACAAGGGCTCCGGGCTGGGCCTGGCCATGACCAGGAAGATCCTCAACGATCTCGGCGGTTCCGTGTCCATCAAGAGCGAGCCCGATCAGGGCACCACCGTCACCTTGCTTCTGCCTCCCTTTTTCGCCCTGGACAAGGATACGCCGCATGCCCAATGAGAAAATCGTCGTCCTGGCCACCCGCAACGCGGGCAAGATCGCCGAACTGTCGGCCATGCTGGCCGGGTCGGGAATCACCGTGAAAGGCCTGGGCGATTTTCCCCATATCGGCGACATCCCCGAGACCGGGGCCACCTTTGTCGAAAACGCCCGCATCAAGGCCCTGGCCGTGGCCCGACAGACCGGCCTGACCGCCGTGGCCGACGACTCCGGCCTGTGCGTGGACGCCCTGTCCGGCGCTCCGGGCGTCTACTCCGCCCGCTACAGCGGCGAACAGGCCACGGATGCCCAAAATAACGCCAAACTCCTCGACGCCCTCACACACGTTCCGCCTGACAAACGGAGCGCCCGGTTCGCCTGCGCCATGGTCGCCGCTACCCCGGACGGCCGGCTGGTCGAGGCCCAGGGCTTCTGGGAGGGCTCCATCGCCCTCTCCCCCCAGGGCCACGGCGGATTCGGCTACGATCCGCTGTTCCTCGACCCCGGTACCAACCGGACCGCCGCCCAACTCACCCCTGAGGAAAAAAACGCCCGCAGCCACCGGGGCCGCGCCCTGGCCCAACTGGTCCCCCTTTTGAAGCGCGTGATGGCATAACCGGGGCTGCCGCCCCCACCCGGCGGCCGGGGCTGCCGCCCCCACCCGGCGTGCCGGGGCTGCCGCCCCGGACCCCGCCCGGGGGGAATCATTCCCCCCGGACCCCCTGACTCCGGTGTGTTTTGCCCCGGA
>JBMONM010000077.1:0-15574 GCA_049324675.1 Thermodesulfobacteriota bacterium | reverse complement strand
TCGGCCTGCCTTTCGGTGAAGCCCGCCTCCACGAGCCGTTTGGCGAACGCCAGGGTGTCGAAAGTAGTGCTGACCATGGGCCCACCATGCGTATGCGGGCGGCCAAAGTCAAGCCCCCGGCCACGAGACCCATGGCCGGGGGCGATCATATCAGGCGCCGCGTGGCGCGTTACTTCTTGACTTCGGTATAGTCGGCGTCCACCACGTCCTCGTCGCCGCCGGCGGGACCGGCCGCGCCGGGTCCGGCCTCGCCGGGACCGCCGGGCTGTCCGCCGGGACCGGCCTTCTGCTGGTAGAGCTGCTCGGCCAGCTTGTGCGCGGCCTGGGCCAGTTCGTCGGACGAACGCTTGATGGCGTCGGCGTCCTCGCCCTTGAGCACCTCCTTGAGGTGGTTGACCTTGGCCTCGATCTCGCCGCGAAGCACCGGATCGATCTTCTCGCCCAGATCGGCCACGGATTTTTCCGTGGTGTAGATAAGGGTGTCGGCCTGGTTTTTGACCTCGATGAGCTTCTGCTTCTTTTTGTCCTCCTCGGCGTGGGACTCGGCGTCCTTGACCAGCTTCTGGATCTCGGCCTCGGACAGGCCCGAGGAGGCGGTGATGCGGATGGACTGTTCCTTGCCCGTGCCCAGGTCCTTGGCCGAGACGTTGACGATGCCGTTGGCGTCGATGTCGAAGGCCACCTCGACCTGGGGCACGCCGCGCGAGGCCGGCGGAATGCCGGTCAGTTCGAAGCGCCCGAGGGTCATGTTGTCCGTGGCCATGGGCCGCTCGCCCTGGAGCACGTGGATGGACACCGAGGGCTGGTTGTCGGCGGCCGTGGTGAAGACCTGGCTTTTGCGGGTGGGGATGGTGGTGTTGCGCTCGATGAGCTTGGTGAACACCCCGCCCAGGGTTTCGATGCCCAGCGACAGGGGGGTCACGTCGAGCAGAAGCACGTCCTTGACGTCGCCGGCCAGGATGCCGCCCTGGATGGCCGCGCCCATGGCCACCACCTCGTCGGGGTTGACCGACCGGTTGGGCTCCTTGCCGAAGAACTCCTGCACGGACTTCTGCACCAGGGGCATGCGGGTCATGCCGCCCACGAGCACCACCTCGTCGATCTCCGTGGTCTTCAGTCCCGCGTCGGCCAGGGCCTTGCGGCACGGCTCCACGGTCTGTTGCACCAGGTCGTGGACCAGGGATTCGAGCTTGCCCCGGCTCAGCTTGACCATCATGTGCTTGGGGCCCGAGGCGTCGGCGGTGATGAACGGCAGGTTGACCTCGGTCTCCATGGCCGTGGACAGTTCCTTCTTGGCCTTCTCGGCGGCCTCCTTGAGGCGCTGCAGGGCCATGCGGTCCTTGGCCAGGTCGATGCCCTGCTCCTTGCGGAACTCGTCCACCAGGAAGTTGATCACCCGCTGGTCGAAGTCCTCGCCGCCCAGGAAGGTGTCGCCGTTGGTGGCCCGGACCTCGACCACGTTGTCGCCGACCTCCAGGATCGAGATGTCGAAGGTGCCGCCGCCCAGGTCGAACACGGCGATCTTCTCGTTGGCCTTCTTGTCGAAGCCGTAGGCCAAAGACGCCGCTGTGGGCTCGTTGATGATCCGCTTGACGTCAAGCCCCGCGATGCGTCCGGCGTCCTTGGTGGCCTGGCGCTGGGAGTCGTTGAAATAGGCCGGCACGGTGATGACCGCCTCGGTGACGGTCTCGCCCAGGTAGGTCTCGGCGTCCTTTTTGAGCTTCTGCAGGATCATGGCCGAGATCTCGGCGGGCGAATACTTCTTGCCCTCGATCTCCACGTAGGCGTCGCCGTTCTGGCCCTCGACGATGCGATACGGGCAGTGTTCGAGCCACTTTCCGACCTCGGGGGCGTCGAAGCGGCGGCCCATGAGGCGCTTGATGGCGAACACCGTGCGCTCGGGGTTGGTGATGGCCTGGCGCTTGGCGATCTCGCCCACCAGACGTTCCTTGGTGAAGGCCACCACGGACGGGGTGGTCCGGCCGCCCTCGGGGTTGGTTATGCATTTCGGGTCCTTGCCCTCCATGACGTACACACACGAGTTGGTCGTCCCGAGGTCGATCCCGATGATTTTGCCCATAAAATCCTCCTTCCTCCTTCTTCTTTGCGTCGGCGGCGGTTTTTTCGCGCCGCGTCCGAACAATTTTGAGTTATAAGACCGCTTTGGCCGGAGTAAAGGCCCCAAAACGGGTTTTATCCCTGCCGCACCATGACCTTGGCCGGCCGCAGAAGCCGTCCGCGCAACCGGTAGCCCTTCTGCATCACCCTGACGACATGGTCGGGAGAAACGTCCGGGGCCTCTTCAACGCCCAGGGCCTCGTGATGCTCGGGATCGAACTCCTCTCCCGCCGCGCCGAACTCCTCCACCCCGTGCCGGGCCAGGATGTCCAGAAACACCTTCCGGGTCATCTCCACGCCCATGACCAGATCCTTGCAGGCCGCGTTGCCCCGGCCGTGCACCAGGGCCAGTTCCAGGTTGTCCAGAACCGGCAGCAGCTCGGAGACGATGTTTTCGGTGGCGTACTTGAAGTACTCCTCCTTCTCCTTGAGCAGCCGCTTTTTCAGGTTTTCGGACTCGGCCAGGATATACAGCCGGCGTTCGGTCTCGGCGGCCAGTTCCTCCCGGCACGCGGCCAGGGCCTGGGCCGGGTCCAGGGCGGCCTCGTCGGCGTCCCCCGGGGCGGGGGCCTCGGCCTTGCGTTTTTCCTCGTCGTGCTCCATGCCGGATATGCTCCTTGTGGTGATATCATCCCGCGCCGGGGCGGCACACCGCCCGGACGCGGCGCGTGACGGCCGTCGCCGCGTCGCGGCCGCGGTCCGGGCCCGGATCCCGGGCCCCACGCCTTGCGGGGGAAAACGCCCGCCACGCCTCATGGCGGATCAGAACCGCCTGTCGAGCATCCTGGTCAGGGCCCGGGCCGTGAAGTTCACCACCGGCGCGAGTCTGGCGTAATCCATGCGCACCGGGCCGATGACCCCGATCGCCCCCAGGGGATGCTCGGACGGGCCGTAGGGCGTGGAGATGGACCCGAAATCCCTGAAGGACTCCAGATCCGATTCCTCGCCCAGAATAAACACGGTCTTGAATTCGTCCATGCTTTTGTCCAAAAGCTCCAAAAGCTTGGCGCGGTTCTCCAGGACCCGCAGCAGCTCGCCCATGCGGGCCGCGTCGGTGAATTCGGGCTGGTTCAGGATGTTGGACGTGCCGTCCACGAAAAGTTCCCGCCTCGCCACCGATTCGAAGGCCTCCACGGCCATCTTCAGAGCCCGGCGGTACAATTCGCCGAACTGGGTCTCGGCCTTGCGCAACTCGGCCACCAGCCTGGTGCGCACCTCGGACACGGTCATCTCCCCGAACAGGTGGTTCAGGTAGTTCGCCGAGGCCGCCAGATCGTCGGCGGCGATGTCCGGGCTGGTCTCCAGGAGCCGGTCCAGGACCATGCCGCCCTGGAGGATCAGCACGGCCATGACCAGCCCGGGCTTGATCAGGGTGAATTCGATGCGCTTCCAGCGGGCGTCGGCGTGCCTCGGGGCGATGACCAGGCTGACCTGGAGGGAGTCTCCGGACAGGATGCGCGAGGCCTGCCGCAGGATGTCCCCGAGTTCCGAACCGACGGAGCCCAGAAGTCCGGTGATCCTGCTTTTCTGGGACTCGGGCAGGGGCCGGGGACACATGACCTCGTTGATGTACAGGCGGAAGGCCCGGGCCGAGGGAATGCGTCCGGCCGAGGCGTGGGGCTGCTCCAGGTAGCCCTGCTCGGTCAGGTCGGCCATGATGTTGCGGATGGAGGCCGCGGACAGGTTCAGGCCGCTTTTTTTGGCCACGGTGCGCGAACCCACAGGCGCGGCGTCGCCGATGTAGGACTCGACGATGGTGGTCAGCACCCGGCGTTCGCGGTCAAGAAGCGGCATGGCATCCCCTGTTGGCACTCTCTTGCGAAGAGTGCCAGACGGGTAACAACGGCATGGACCCCTGTCAAGGCCAAGGCCTCGAAAAACGCATCTTACCTTACGATATGATTGGTTTTTTTCTGTAGCCGCAGCCGAATCACGCCCCTGCCTCCTCAGGTCACCGCCCGTCGCGCCCCTTGCGGCGACGGCCCTCGGCATCGGCGGCCTTGAGCGCGGCGTGCACCAGCCGGGGCGATATCTCGACAGGCTCGTTATGGATGCTCTCCCCATTCGCGCAGGTCTTTTCGGCCACGCGGGCCAGGTCCTGGTCCGAGGCCCCGTCGAGCCCCAGATCGGCAAGGGTGGTGGGCAGGCCGAGGGTCGCGCACAGGGCGTACACCTCGTCCACGAGGGAGACGGGCCTGTCCGTGAGAAACAGGGAGGCGAGCACGCCGAAGGCCACCTTCTCGCCATGGTATTTGTCCCGGACGGCGGGCAGGACCGTCAGCCCGTTGTGGATGGAATGGGCCGCGCCGAGGCCGCCGCTTTCGAATCCCAGGCCGCTGAGCAGGGTGTTGGCCTCGACCACCCGTTCCAGGGCCGGCGTGACCACCCCGGCCTCGCAGGCCGTCAGGGCGGACGGCCCCCGGTCCCGGATCGTCTCGTAGCAGAGCCTGGCCAGGGCGTAGGCCGTCATGGAGCCGACGTCCCCGGCGATGGTGCGTCCCCGGCTGACGCGGCAGGAGTCGGCCTCGAACCACGTGGCCAGGGCGTCTCCCATCCCCGCCGCCAGGAACCTGGCCGGGGCCCCGGCCACCACCTCGGTGTCCACCAGGACCAGGTCCGGATTGCGGGCCAGCACGTCCACCCGCTCAAAGATTCCCTCCGGGGAATAGACCACGCAGACGGAACTGCACGGCGCATCCGTGGAGGCGATGGTCGGCGCCAGGGCCACGGGAACCCCGATCCGGGCGGCCACCGCCTTGGCGGCGTCCAGGGTCTTTCCCCCGCCGAGGGCGGCCACGGTCTGGGCCCCGAAATCCCGGGCCAGTGAGGCCAGGCGCTCGATCTCCCGGTCCGTGCATTCCCTGCCGAATCGTTCCGCACACACGGTCCCGCCGCGCTTCAGGTCCGGCAGCACGGACGGCAGCACGCGCTCCAGCGGATGCGGGGAACAGATCAGGAAATGGCGGCCGCCCAGCCGGGCCAGTTCGCCGCCCAGGCGGGACAACGCCCCGCGGCCCTGCACGTAGCGGCCGGGAAACAATGTCGTGGTGACCATCCTGCCTCCTTGTTGAAAATATGACCTTTTCACACCGCCTCGGGCATCGGCGAACCTATCGGAAATCCAGGAAGTTGGCCATGCCCGAAACGTCCCTCGCGGCGTCCCGGAAAGTTCGCATCAACCTTCCCCGCCCACTTGGCGCAAGGTCCGGCTGTTTTCCCACGCGAATGAATCCAAGAGGGACATGGCGCGACGGCCCGGCCGGCACCACTTGGCGCGGGGTCGCAAAGGCCGCTTTGGTTGGACACCAAGCCCGGCATGGGATAGGCATGCCATGGGCGATCTTTCAGGCTACGCCCTGCTCACGACGCCACCTCCCGGAGAGCCCGCCATGCCTATCGAAAAACATTCCGGACATTCGCGCCGGTCCAGGCTGTGGAAGGTCCTTGTCCTTCTGGCGGTTCTCGCCGCGCCCATGAACCTGGCCGCCGCGCCCCGGGGAACCGCCGCCCCGGACGTCCCGGACGCCCCGGACACGGGCGCGCCCGAAAGCCTCGCGGTCTGGCGGAACTGGGTGCTCCACGACCAGCCGGACCAGGCCTGCCCCGCCCTGGGAAACGACCCGGGGAACAGGCAGTGCGCCTTTCCCGCCGGCCTGACCCTGACCATGGATCAGGCCGGCGCGGCGTTCTCCATGACCGTCGCCGTCTTCGCCGAGTCCTTCGTGGACCTGCCCCGGGCCGAGCGGGCCTGGCCGAAAAACGTGCGCCTGGACGGCGTCCCCTGCCCCGTGGCCGACTCCCCCCCGGGCGCCCGCGTCCCCGGTCCCGGGAAACACCCCCCGGGTGCTGCTGCCGCCGGGCGAACACCTGATCGAGGGCCGCCTGGACTTCGCCGCCCTGCCGGACGCCCTGGCCGTGGATCCCCGCACCGGCCTGGTGGAACTTCTCCGGGACGGCGCGGCCCTGCCCTTCGACCTGTCCGCCGACGGCCGGCTGCGTCCCGCCGCCCGCCAGGACGCGAAACGCGAAGGCGACGCCCTGACGGTCAAGGTCTTCCGTCTGGTGCGCGACGGCTCGCCCCTGACCGTGACCACGGCCGTGACCCTGGAGGTCTCGGGCATGGCCAGGCGGCTGGTCCTGGAAAAGCTTCTGCCGCCGGACTCCGTGCCGCTTCGGGCCGCAAGCCCCCTGCCTGTGGCCTTCGGCCCCGACGGCTCCCTTTTCGTCCAGGCCGGCCCCGGCCGCTTCCACCTGGAGGTGACCTCCAGGCTGCCCGGCCGGGTCACGGGACTTCCCCCGGCGACCTGCCCCTTCGGTCCGGAGATATGGGCCTTCGCCGCGGCCCCGGACCTGCGCGAGGTGGAGATTTCCGGCCCCGCGCCCGTGGACCCCAGGAACACCGACCTGCCCGAGGCCTGGAAGGCCTTTCCGGCCTACGCCGTGACCCAGGGAACGCCCTTCGCCCTCACGCAGACCCACCGGGGCGGGCCCGCGCCCGGGCCGGACACCCTGGCTCTTATCCGCACCCTGTGGCTCGACTTCGACGGCCGGGGCCTGACCGCCCAGGATCGCCTGACCGGCGAGACGCGGCGGGAATCGTCCCTGACCATGGCGCCCCCGGCGGTCCTGGGCCGGGTCACCCTGTCCGGCAGGGATGCCCCCCTGGTGCTGGTGCGGCCCGGCGAGGACGGAAAAACGCCCGATCCGCCCCTGGTTCCGGGCGTGATCCTGCCCGGCTCCCGGGTGTCGCTTACGGCCGAATCGCGTTATGAAGACTTTTCCGGAACCCTTCCGGCCGTGGGATTCGACGTCGACGTCACCTCCCTGCGCGCCGAGATGCGCCTGCCCCCGGGCTGGACGGTCCTGGCCGCCAGCGGTCCGGACGCGGCCGGTCGGACCTGGGTCGGACGCTTCACCCTGCTCGACCTGTTCCTGATCCTTCTGGCCTCGCTCGTCGCCCTCCGGCTGGCGGGAAAGACCGCCGGGACGACCGTGCTGCTCTTTCTGGTCCTGGCCTATCACCAGCCCGACGCCCCGGGGCCGACATGGCTGTTCTTTCTGGCCGCCCTGGCCCTTTACCGCCTGGCCGGGACCAGGGCCGTGGCCGAGCGCGCCCCCTGGTTCGGCCGGCTGGCGTCCCTTCTGCGCCTGTGCGGCTGGCTGGCCATCCTCACGACCACCGCGATCTTCATCCCGCGGGAGATACGCACCGGCCTGCATCCCCAGCTCGAATCCCACGCGCAACGCCCGGCCCCGCTTCTGGCCATGGCCCCGGCCGAGGGCGACAACGCCGCGGCCGAGGGCCCCGAGCCCTCCCCCGCCGGGGACGAAAAAGCCCTCATGGCCCCGCAAGCGCCCCCGCGACCGGCGGCCGGTCCCGTCCGGGGAGCCCGATCAGCCCCGGCCCCGGCCGTGGCCAAGGGAAAGGCCCCCTCCCCGGACTTCGACCCCGAGGCCCTGATCCAGACCGGCCCGGGGCTTCCGGACTGGTCGTTTCACACCCTGCGCCTGTCCTTCGACGGCCCCGTGTCCCGGGACCAGACCATCCGCCTGTGGCTGGTGCCGCCATGGGCCAACCTGATCCTGGCCTTTGTCCGGTGCGCCCTGCTGCTGGCCGCCCTGCTCCTGGTGGGCGGACGCGACCGGCGCGCCCCGCCCGCCGATTCCGCCCCGGACCGGACCTCCCCGCCCCCGGCGAACCCGGTCCCGGCCGCCCTGGTCGCGGCGGTCCTGCTCGGATGTTTCGCCGTCCCGGCCCGGGCCCAGGACTTCCCGCCGTCCGGCATGCTTGAGCAGTACAAGGCCCGGCTCACCGAGCCCGCCCCGTGCTTCCCCTCCTGCCTGGGCAGCCCCGGCGCGGCCGTCGCCATAAGCGGAGCCGGGCTGCGCATCGAGGTCCACCTGGACGCCCTGACCCGCATCGCCGCGCCCCTGCCGCGCGTTTCGGACGGCTGGCGGCCGGTCTCGGTCACGGTGGACGACACGCCGGCCAAGGGTCTTGTGCGCGCGGACGGCGCGCCCCACGTGCTCGTGTCCCGGGGAACCCACCGGGTGGTCCTGACCGGGCCGCTCCCCGCCCCGGACTCCTTTGCCGTGGACTGGCCGCTGCTCCCCCGGACCCTGGCCGTGACCGCCCCGGGCTACCAGGTCCGGGGCCTTTCCGCCGACGGCGCGCCCGAGCGGGCCGTGCGCCTGGACCGGCTGGAAAAACCCGGGACCCGGGAAGACCGGCCCGTCCCGGCCCAAAACGCCACCAGCCGCTTCGCGCCCTTTCTCTCGGTCTCGCGGACCCTGGAACTGGGCCTCGAATGGAGCGTGCTCACCGAGGTCGCGCGCCTGAGCCCGGCCGGGGAGGCCGTGGTGGTGGAGATTCCCCTCCTGCCCGGCGAATCCGTGCTCGGGGAGACGGTCAGGGCGGCGGACGGCAAGGCCCTGGCCACCTTTGAGCCCGGCCAGGAGACCCTGTCCTGGCGTTCGCGCCTGGACATCCGGCCGGAGACGGTCCTGACCGCCCCCGGGGACGCGCCCTGGACCGAGACCTGGACCATCGCGGCCGCGCCCATCTGGGAGGTCTCGGCCGACGGCGTCCCGCCCTCCCAAAGCTTCGACGCCTCGGGGCTGCGCCGTCCGGTGTACCGGCCCTGGCCCGGGGAACGCCTCACCCTGCGCGTCGCCCGCCCGCAGGCCGCGCCCGGGGAGACCCTGACCATCGACGCGGCGGATGTGCATCTGGTCCAGGGCGACCGTCTGGCCGAGGCCGCCCTGTCCCTTCGCCTGCGCGCGGCCACGGGCCGCCGCCACGTCCTGACCCTGCCGCCCGGGGCCGTGGAGGTGAAACTCATGGTGGACGGCCGGGAAACGGCCTTGGGCGGCCCCCCGGAAAAAACCGCCGCAACCTCCCCGGTCCGGGTGGAGTTCCCGGTCAAACCCGGGGCCCACGACGTGCGCCTCGCCTGGCGTCACGACACGGCCGTCTCCGCCCTGTCGACAAGCCCGGCCGTGGATCTCGGGCATGAGGCGGCCAATGTCCGGGTGACCATGGAGCTTCCCCGGGACCGCTGGACCCTTCTGATTTTCGGGGACACGCCGCTGTCGCCGGTGGTGGGCTTCTGGAGCCATCTGGCCTTCATCCTGGCCGCGGCCCTGATCCTGGGCTCGTTTCGGGCCACGCCCCTGACCAGGCGGCAATGGTTCCTCCTGGCCCTGGGCCTGTCCCAGATATCCTCGCCCGAGGCCATGCTGGCCGCGGCCTGGCTCTTCGCCCTGGGCCTTCGCCAGCGCTACGCGCCCGAAAAGGGCTGGTTCGTCTTCGACGCCATGCAGATCGGACTCGTGGTCCTGACCCTGGCCGGCCTTTCCTGCCTGTACACGGCCATCGAGCGCGGGCTTCTGGGCGATCCGCTCATGCAGGTGTCCGGCAACGGCTCCACGGCGGGGCATCTGGTGTTCACCTTCGACCGGGTGGCCGGGGCGATCCCGCGGGCCATGGTCGTCAGCGCGCCGCTTGCGGCCTACCGGCTGGCCATGCTGGCCTGGTCCCTGTGGATGGCCCTGGCGCTTCTGTCCTGGCTCAAGTGGGGTGTGGCCCGCTTCACCGAGGGCGGGGCGTGGAGAAGACCGGTATGGCGGCTACGGCGTCCGTCACGCCGGCCGACCGACCCTTGAGCGCAGGCGGGCGGGCACGTCCCAGGCCCGCATAAGCGCGGCGGCGGCCGGAGGCACCAGATGTTCCCAGGGTCGGTTCCGGATCATGAGGTCGCGAACGTCCGTCGCGCTCAGGCCCTTTTGTTCCGGCGGCACCTCCCGCAGCACCTCCACGGCCAGTCCCAGGGAGGTGAACAGGTCGCGCTTGCGGCGGCCCCAGGCGTCGTAGATGGACAAAAAGAACACGGCGGAGAGGGGGACGTAATACCGGTACAGTTCGGGCCGGGTGACGGGCAGGGGCACGATGGTGAACGAATCCGGATGCCGGCCGGCCTCGCGCAGCATGGCCGTAAGGAGAAGCAGGCGTTCGTAATAGGTCAGGGGGTTGTTTTCGGGCCGGGAGCGCGAGGGGTCGGCCGGATCGGACGCGGAGAGCACGGGATCGGGGTTGGTGACGCCCACCACGAGGTGCGCGCACCGCGAGGCCCCGTCCAGGAGATAGGCCAGGTGGTCGTTGTGGGGGACCTGGAACCGGCCGTGGATGACGCCGAGATCGTGCATGTCCGTCTCCAGATGGGTCCGGGTCCGGTTCAGGGCTCGCGCAGCCGGAAGGGCCGGCCGGGCGCGGGCCAGAAGTCGCGCACGACCGGGGTCTCCCGGATGCCTTCGAGCCTGGCCCGGTCCATGGCGTTCAAAAGCACGCGCATGAGTTCCGTGCCGCGCGGATGCCCCAGGGCCCCGCCGGCCGCGCTGACCTCGTCGAAGCGGGTCACGGCGTCCCGGCGCGCGCCCCGGCCGCAAAGCGCCAGGGGCACGGGTTCGCCGCTGTGGATGAGCGGCCCGGCCGACGGGGTGGAATGGTCGGCGGTGACGGCCAGGATGACGCCCTCGTCGTCCAGGAGGGGTCCGACGGCCCGGCCGATGCCCCGGTCCAGGGATTCGATGACGGCCAGCTTTTTTTCCGGGGATTTGGTGTGCGCGGCCTCGTCCGGGGCCTTGGTGTGCACGTGGATGAAGTCGTGGTCGGCCAGGGCCTCCCGGGCCGCGGCCAGCCGTTCCGCCAGGTCCGCGCCGGGGTCGTCCGTATCCCGGCAGACATGCGCGTCCATGCCCAGGTAGCGGGCAAGGCCCGGGCAGATGATCCCGGAGGCGATGGTCAGGCCGTGAAGGCCGTGGCGTTCGGTGAAGGATTCGATGGGCGCAGGCCGCCCGGGGCGCTGGGCGACCAGGGCGTTGACGGGTTCCAGGCCCCGGCCTTTCCGGCTCTGGTTGACCGGATGGGCGCTCAAGGCCGCGTGGGCGTGGAGCAGATAGTCCTTGACCGCGGCGGCGGTAGTGACGCCGGCCGCGTCCGCGCCGCGCAGGGGCAGCGCCTCGGGGATGGGCAGACCGTCGACCATGGGATTGGTGTCGGTAAAAGACGTGCCCACGCGGTCCGCCGGCCCGGCCAGGACCAGGATGCCGAAAAGCCCCTTGTCCCTGATCAGCCGGAAGCGCACGCCCCGGCTCTCGAATTCCGCCACTGCGGCGAAGAGCGCCCGGGATTCGTCGTCCGACACCAGCGCGGGCTTGTCGCACAGCAGGTACAGGCATCCGTCCCGCTCCCGCACGGCGCACAGGTGGGCCAGCGCGGCCACCTCGTCCGGAGCCACGGGGATGCCCGCGCCCAGGGCCTCCAGGGGCCCCCGGCCGGGAAATTCGCGGGGCTCGTAGCCGAACATGGCGAAATGGGCGTTTTCGCTGGGCAGGGCCTGGCCCAGGATGCCGGCGTGGTACAGGCCGTTGCAGCCCAGGGCCGCCAGCCGGTCCAGGTTCGGGGTGTTCGCGGCGGCCAGGGGCGTCTTGTGGCCGAACCGGGCGTAGGCCCGGTCCCCGAGCCCGTCCAGGACCACCAGCACGCACCGCCCGGGGGCCCGCCCCCGGCTCATGATCCCGCCTGTGCGATGCGCAGCCGGGCCAACCCGGGTTCCTCGGGCACGGCCCGGCCGATGACCTCGGCCATGTCCCCGCCGGCCAGGAGCATGGCGCGGGCGGTTTCGACCTTGTCTTCGGGCACGGCCAGGACCATGCCGCCCGAGGTCTGGGCGTCGAAGACCAGATCGAGGAGGATGGGATCGACGCCCGGGGCCGCCGCGACGTGTTTTGCGCAGAAATTGCGGTTGGCGAAGCTTCCGGCCGGGATCATGCCCATGGACGCGAACGTGACGGCCTCGGGCAAAAAGGGCGTCCGGGCCAGATCGAGTTCCACGGCCGCCTTCGAGGCCCCGGCCATTTCCAGCAGGTGGCCGCCCAGGCCGAATCCGGTCACGTCCGTGGCCGCCCGCACGCGCAGGTCGCGGACCACGGCCCCGGCGACCTTGTTCAGCCTGCCGGCCCAGCGAAAGAGGATGTCCTCCAGGGTCCGGGCGTCGCCCATGTCGCCCTTGAGCGCCGTGGCCAGCACCCCGGTCCCGAGGGGCTTGGTCAGAAGAAGCGTGTCGCCCGGCCGCATGCCCCGGTTGGAGGCGAAATTCTCCGGATCGACCACCCCCGAGACCGCCAGCCCGTACTTGATCTCCTCGTCCTCCACGCTGTGCCCGCCGGCCAGGACCGCCCCGGCCTCGGCCATGGCGTCCAGGCCCCCGCGCAGGATCTCGCGCAGAATGCCCTTGTCCATGCGCTTGATGGGAAAGCACACGATGTTCATGGCCGCGTACGGCTCGCCGCCCATGGCGTAGACGTCGGACAGGGAATTGACCGCGGCGATGCGCCCGAACTTGAAGGGGTCGTTGACGATGGGCGTGAAAAAGTCCACGGTCTGCACCAACGCCCTGCCCGGCGGAAACCGCAATATCGCCGCATCCTCGCTGTCGCGGACGCCCGTCAGAAGCCGCTTGTCCGGGTCGTCGGCCACAAGGCCGGCGAGAATCTCCTCCAGGTCCCCCGGAGAGATCTTGGCCGCTCAGCCGGCGGATTTGACCGTCTTGACCAGTTCCATCGTCCCGTCCCTTGTTTCGCGCCCATGCGATGATTTCATTGCGCGGTCTGTTCCATAGCGCTTTTTGCCGTCGCGGCACAACCCGCAATATCGCCCGCTCCGGAGGCTCTTGCATTCACGATGCGGATCGATCGCCTGCCATACGATCACGAATATCAATTCATGCGCCGATGGTTTTGCGCCTCGCGCACCACGCTGCTGTGATGAAAAAGGAGAAACGCGGGCATCCGCCGCTTCTTCCCCAACGATCCGACATCGCCGGCCATATGCCTGCCCGGAAGAAACAGTGGAAAAGCTTTCTTGACAAGATCGACCGTCTTGGCGACTGAAATCCGTTCGGACGCTCGCCCCGCCCAAAACCCGCCGCAAGGGACCGGAAAGGCGCGGCGGGTGGTTGCAACGGACAGGGAAAAAATGCCAAAACGTGCGATGCGCCTTTCGGGGGGACGCCGGAATCCGAGCGGCCCCTGCCACTGGCGGTCATGGCGCAGGCGGTTCCGTCAAACGCATACTCGCTCGGTACGTCCTGGAAAAACACGAACTGTCCTGAACGTGTTCTCAGCTTACAGGTAGGCCATGAAAAGGACGTGGCCGTGCCGTCCCTGTTTTTTCGATCGATGGCTCATCTCGTGCGGCAAACAGAAGACGTTGAAGGTGCTTCCCATGCTGGACATACGAACCGTATTACTTGAAGGGGCTCTTATAAGCATCGCGGTTGCCGTGGTCATGATCTACTATTCCATAGTCAGAAAGACATATCCAGGCTTTCACTTCTGGACAATCGGCTTTACACTTGCCGGAATCGGATCATTTCTTATTGCATTTCGTGGCGCCATACCAGACTTTATTTCGATTGTCCTTGCCAATGCCTTCATCGTGTCCATGCCATTCATGCTCTCGCTGGGTCTTTCGCATTTATCCGGCCTAAAATGGAAATTCAAAAAGCATTATATCGCACTGCTGTTTTTGTTCATTGCAGCAATATCATATACTACGTATATCTCTCCGAGCGTGCGCACCAGAATCATATTGTTCAACACGCTATTCGTTTTATTATTCATAGAATCCTTACGAATAACCATACAATGTCTTCCCAGGAGATTGGGAAGTCAAAACTACTTGCTCATTCTTGTCATCATAGCGAATATCATTCCTGTTGCCTTGCGCTTGACAATGGCAATCATGGAAGGAGACGGTTTGGTATTTCTCGAAAGTACAGACTATTTTCAATGCATTTCGATATTATCGACAATCGTCGGTACCATAATAACAATGATATCCTTAATCATTCTGAATGCGCATCTCATCGAAATAGACTTGAAAGAGGCGAATAAAAAGGTAGAATTGTTGGCCAACACGGATGAATTGACCGGCCTGTTCAATCGGCGCTACTTCAACAAGGCCTTGCAATACGAATACAAGCGACTCAAGCGCTCATCCCAGCCGCTCTCATTGATCATGGCCGACATCGATTATTTCAAGGAATACAACGACACATACGGACACCAGGAAGGCGATAACTGCATTAAACGCGTAGCAGAGGTATTCAAGCACGCCGCGACACGTGTTTCCGACATCGCCGTGCGGTATGGCGGGGAGGAGTTCATGCTTCTTCTCCCGAACACGGACAACACCGGCGCCACCACGGTGGCAAACACTTTGTTCGAACTGTTGCAAGAGACGGCCATTTTGCATCCGGCATCCATAGCCGGGGAACATGTGACCATAAGCGCCGGGGTGGCCACGATCATACCCGGTGAGAAAACCACCGAGGACCTCATCATCAACATGGCCGACAAGGCCTTGTATGCCAGCAAGCTGCACGGGAAAAACCGGTTCACCCACTTCTCGTCGGACCAGTGCCCCATGTCGCGCACCCTCGAAGCGTAATGCGCGGCGCGGACGTATAACTTCGCGCCCAGCCTGATTCAACCAGCCTCACGTCCTCGCCGACAGCCCTTCTGTCGTCGGGAACCGGGCCTTATCGCCCTTCACGGACGGGTTCCCTCCCGGTTTCCGTCTTGTAAAACCGCACTGCGAGCCTTTTCATGAACCTTCCCCCCCCGACGAACCCAGAAAACACACTGTCCTTCTTTTAGTACCCGGGCCAAGGGCACCAGAACCATTCCTTGCGGGCAATGGCCAAAAGGGATTGCTTCCTTCAGCGGTAGTGGTTATCCTAAATTCAGTCATAATTCTTCCCCTGTGGAGGCCATATGCAACTTCATTCGGATATCAAGCCCATCTCCTGGCTCAAAAACAATGCCAAGCAACTCATTGAATCCGTTGATGAAACTGGAAACCCTATGGTCATTACCCAAAACGGCGAGGCAAAGGCCGTGGTGATGAGCGTCCGGGCATATGACCAGATGCAGGAAAGTCTGGCGCTCCTGCGCATGCTTGCGGACAGCGCCGCCGATGTGGAAGCCGGCGATCTCCGCGATTCGGACGAGGTCTTTGCCGACATCCGCAGGATGATCGCGGAGAAACGCGATGCGCGGAGGTGAAACGACTTGGCGCGTCGCGTTTACCCGCCGCGCGGAAGAAGACATTGTGGGCATTTTCTCTTTCATCGCCGAGAGGGATGGGCCGGACATCGCCGAAACGGTTCTGGGTACGTTCATCGAGGCCCGGGACAGCCAGCGCGAACTCCCCGAGCGGGGGCGTGTCCCTCCTGAGCTGAAGCGGGTCAACATCCTTTCGTATCGGGAAATCCAGGTCTCCCGGTACAGAGTCGTCTACCAGGTCAACAAGGCCTCCCACGAGGTATATATCCATGTCGTGGCCGATGGACGGCGCAACTTCACCGAGCTCTTGAAGGAGAGGCTGCTCACC
>JBMONM010000076.1:0-15603 GCA_049324675.1 Thermodesulfobacteriota bacterium | reverse complement strand
GGCCGGAAGCCTCGCTTCCGGCCGATCCCCACGGCGAAATCAGGGGGTCCGGGGGGGAATGATTCCCACCGGGTGGGGTCCGGGGCGGCAGCCCCGTTTCTATGGAGGAGTCATGGACATACGTGGAACGACGATCCTGGCGGTGCGCGACGCGCACGGCGTGGCCGTGGCCGGCGACGGCCAGGTGACCTTCGGGCAGGCCGTGGCCATGAAGCACGGGGCCAAAAAGGTCCGCCGGCTGTACAAGGACCGGGTGATCGTGGGGTTTGCCGGGGCCACGGCCGACGCGTTCACGCTTTTCGAGCGCTTCGAGGCCAAGCTTGAGGAATACGGCGGCAATCTGGTGCGGGCCAGCGTGGAACTGGCCAAGGAATGGAGAAAGGACAAATACTTGAGGCGGCTCGAGGCCATGCTCGTGGTGGCCGATGCCGAGAACGTGCTGGTCTTAAGCGGCACCGGCGACGTGATCGAGCCGGACGACGGTCTGACGGCCATCGGGTCGGGCGGCCCGTACGCCCTGGCCGCGGCCCGGGCCCTGGCCCGGGAGACGGACCTCCCGGCCCGGGAGATCGCCCAGAAGGCCATGGCCATCGCGGCGGAGTTGTGCGTGTACACCAACGACCGGGTGACCATTGAGACGTTGGAGAAGAAGTAGGACGCGCGGCGGCTCGCGCGTTTCGAGACGAAAGGCCCTTGGCGAGGCCCGCCTGGCGCGGCTTCTGGGCAAGACCGGACAGGCCGCCGCGCGCGGCCGTGGAGAGACGATGGAGAGCATGACCCCCCGCGAGATCGTGGCGGAACTGGACAAGTACATCATCGGCCAGGACCAGGCCAAGCGCATGGTGGCCATCGCCATGCGCAACCGGTGGCGCCGGCGGCGCATCGATCCGGCGCTTCGCGACGAGATCGCGCCGAAGAACATCCTGATGATCGGCCCCACGGGCGTGGGCAAGACCGAGATCGCCCGGAGGCTCGCCAAGCTTGCCGGGTCGCCCTTTTTCAAGGTCGAGGCCACCAAGTTCACGGAAGTGGGCTATGTGGGCCGGGACGTGGAGTCCATGATCCGGGACCTGATGGAGATCGGGGTGAATCTGGTGCGCCGGGAGGAGATGGAGCGGGTCAGGCAGCGGGCCGAAAGAAATGCCGAGGAACGGCTTTTGGACCTGCTTCTGCCCAAGCCCGGGCCGCGCTACGCCCCGAGCGGGGCCATGGAGATGCCGCAGGCCCTGGAGGACGCCCGGGAGGAGCGGCCTGGAGGCGGGGATGCCGGGGTCGGCTCGTCCACCCGGGAGAAGCTTCGCAAACTTTTCCGGGACGGGGCCCTGGACGATCGCACGGTGCAGGTGGACGTGAACGCGCCCTCGCCCCAGGTGGAGATCATGGCCATGCCGGGCATGGAGGACATGGGGGTCCAGTTCAAGGATATGCTGGGCAAGATGTTTCCGCCGCGCAAGAAGTCCCGGAACATGCGCGTGCGCGAGGCCTACGAGATCTTGTTGCAGGAGGAGAGCGAGCGCCTGGTGGACATGGACAAGGTCACCGAGGCGGCCAAGGAGCGGGTGGAGCAGACCGGCATCATCTTCATCGACGAGATCGACAAGATCTGCGGCGGCCGGCAGGGTTCGGGCCCGGACGTGTCCCGCGAGGGCGTGCAGCGGGACCTCCTGCCGGTGGTCGAGGGCTGCACGGTGAACACCAAGTACGGCATGGTCCGTTCGGACCACATCCTTTTCATCGCCGCGGGCGCGTTTCACTTTTCCAAGCCCTCGGACCTTGTGCCCGAGTTGCAGGGCCGGTTTCCCCTGCGGGTGGAACTGACGGCGCTGACGGCGGGCGATTTCCACCGCATCCTGACCGAGCCCAAAAACGCGCTCACGGTGCAGTACACCGAGCTTCTCAAAACCGAGGGTGTGGCGCTGTCCTTCACCCCGGAGGCGCTTCTGGAGGTGGCGGACTTCGCCCGCAAGGTCAACGAGGAGACCGAGAATATCGGGGCCAGACGGCTGTACACCATCATGGAGAAGATCCTGAGCGACCTGTCCTTCGAGGCCTCGGAACGTTCCGGCGAGGCCGTGGTGGTGGACCGGGACTACGTGCGCGGGAAGCTCGCGGACGTTTCGGAGGACCGGGACCTGTCCAGGTACATCCTGTAGGGCCGCGACCCTTGGCGGATGCGCGGGGATTTTTTTAAGAAAAAATAGTCATTTCAAAGTGTTATTTTCGAAATCCGGGTGCGTGGATTTCGAGGACACGACAGGAGGCGATCATGGCGCTGAGCGAGGGCGAGCATGAGAGGGCCAGGCTGCTCCTGGAGGCCCTGCCGTACATCCGGGAGTTTTTCGGCAAGACCATCGTCATCAAGTACGGCGGGCACGCCATGGTGGACGAGGACCTCAAAAGAACCTTCGCCCTGAATGTCATCCTGCTCAAGTACGTGGGCATAAACCCGGTCATCGTGCACGGCGGCGGTCCGCAGATCGGCCGGATGCTCGACCAGTTGGGCATCGCCTGCCAGTTCAGGCAGGGGCTTCGGGTCACGGACACGGCCACCATGGACGTGGTGGAGATGGTCCTGGCCGGGCGGATCAACAAGCAGATCGTGAGCCTTATCAACCGCCACGGGGGCATGAGCGTGGGGCTTTCGGGCAAGGACGGCAACCTCATCCAGGCCCGCAAGATGGAGATGGTCCTGGAGAAAAAGGACGCCCCGCCGGAGATCATCGATCTGGGCAAGGTGGGCGAGGTCACGGGCATCAACGCCACGCTGATCAATACCCTCAAAAGCCAGGGGTTCATCCCGGTCATCGCGCCCGTGGGCGTGGACGAGGACGGCGAGACCTACAACATCAACGCCGACGCCGTGGCCGGGGCCGTGGCCGTGGCCCTGTCGGCCAAGCGGCTGGTGCTTCTGACCGACGTGGCCGGGGTGCTGGACGCGGGCGGGTCGCTCATTTCGTCGCTCGATCTGCGCGAGGCCTCGGTGGCCATCGAGGAGGGGACGGTGAGGGGCGGCATGATCCCCAAGATGAAGTGCTGCATGGAGGCTGTGGACGGCGGGGTGGAGAAGGCGCATGTCATCGACGGCCGGGTGGAGAACTCGATCATCCTGGAGCTTTTCACCACGGCCGGCATCGGCACGGAGATCGTGCACCGCAAAAAGCGGGCGGACAGGGGGTAGTCATATGCCCGCGCCGGGTGTGCGCACAATGTGTTGACGCACGCGTTCGGGAGGGTTATGATTTCGGTATGGAGGAGGTGATCATGCCCCAGGCAACTTCGCCGAGCCGCAGCGGGAATATCAACATCCGGGTGGCTCCGGAACAGCGCAATCTGATCGACCGGGCCGCCTCGCTTTGCAACAAGACCCGGACGGATTTCATCCTTGAGGCCGCGACCAAGGCCGCGCAGGATGCCGTTCTCGACCAGGTGCTGTACCCTGTCTCGGCCGAGCGGTTCGAGGCGTTTCGGAGGCTTCTGGACAGCCCGCCGGAAGAGAATGAACGCCTGCGCGCCCTCATGGCCCGCAAACCCCGGTGGGAGAAGTGATCCGCGCTCCGTGGCCTTTGGCCGCGGAACATGATGTCGTTTCGTTCCAGTCCGGCGAGCCGGGCCTCGATGACTGGCTCAAGCGCCGGGCGCTGACCAATCAGGCCAGCGGGGCGTCACGGACGTATGTCATAAGCGACGCAAACAGGGTGATCGGCTATTACGCCCTGGCCGCCGGGGCCGTGGCTGCGACGGATGCTCCGGGAAAAGTGCGCCGCAACATGCCCGATCCCATTCCCGTGATGGTGTTGGGGCGGCTGGCGGTGGATCGGGAGTGGCAAGGCCGGGGGCTTGGCCGTGATCTCTTGCGGGACGCCGTGCTTCGGACATTGCGGGCGGCGGAGCTTGTCGGCATCCGAGCCCTGCTCGTCCACGCGCTGCACGAACGGGCCGGGGCGTTTTACGAACAGGCGGGATTCCGCATCTCGCCTCTTCGGCCTCTGACGTACTTCCTGACCCTCGCTGACGCGCGAACAGCCTTTGATTTCAGGGAATAACCGTCGAGGCTCTTTGCGGACGCGATCCTACCGCACCAGGTACGCGTTGTCCTCGCCGTCGAGTTCGGCCAGGTGCACGTCCACGTGCTCGCCCAGGGCGGTCTGGACCTTTTTCCCCACGTAGTCGGCCTGGATGGGCAGTTCCCGGTGTCCCCGGTCGATCAAGACCAGAAGCTCCACCTTGCGCGGCCGGCCGTAGTCCAGGATGGCCTCCAGGGCGGCCCGGATGGTGCGGCCGGAAAAGAGCACGTCGTCCACCAGGACGATCTTCTTGTCGTTGATGTCGAAGGGGATGTCGGTCTCGCCGATGAACGGCTGGACGTTGGAGTGGGTCCAGTCGTCGCGGTAGAGGTTGATGTCCAGCTTGCCCGAGAGGATGTCGCAGCCGAGCCTCCCCTCCAGGACCGTTTTCACGCGCTGGGCCAGCTCCACGCCCCGGCGCTGGATGCCGATAAGGGCCAGGCCGCAGCCCTGGTCGTGGCGCTCGATGATCTCGAAGGCCAGGCGTTCGATGGTCCGGGTCATGTCCTCGGCCGAGAGGATGCGGCGCTGTCGTTTCATGGCGGTTTCCGCTGGGGTGGTGTGCTGGGTCATGCTGGGGCGACCCTAGCGGAAAAGCCGGGGGCGGGCAATGCGGGGCGCGAGCCTTGAGCCGGGAGGGCCGGACGGTCACGGTTTTGCACGTTTGACAAACTCTCGGGCCGTGCTTACTTACGGGCCTCAGCCCATTTACCCCCAGGAGGTTGCCAGCATGGTCGAAATCACCGAGGCCGCCCGTCGCGAGTTGGACGAGTATTTCGCGGACAAGGAAAAAGCCCCCATTCGCATCTATCTCTCCGCCGGAGGGTGCTCGGGACCCAGACTGGCCATGGCGCTTGACGAGGCCAACGAGACGGATGACCTCTTCGAGGCGGGCGGCTACCAGTTCATCGTGGACAAGGACCTGGCCGCCCAGGCCGCACCCATGCGTGTGGACATGTCCCACATGGGGTTCTCCATCGAGTCGAGCCTGCAATTGGGTGGGGGGGGATGCGGCTGCTCCGGGGGGTCGTGCTCCTCGGGTTCCTGCGGCACGTCCGGGTCCTGCTGCTCGTAGCCTTTGGTTTTTCGGGGGCCGTCCGTCAGGGCGGCCCCACTTCATATCCAGGAGATCTCTCGCCATGGTCGAACTTACCGATGCCGCCCGTCAGCAACTCGACGGGTATTTCGCCGACAAGGAAAAAACCCCCATCCGCATCTACCTCTCCGCCGGAGGGTGAGCCGGCCCCAGGCTTTCTTTGGCTCTGGACGAGCCCAAGGACACCGATGACCGTTTCGACGCCGGCGGCTACCAGTTCATCGTCGACAAGGATCTGGCTCTTCAGGCCGGTCTTATGAAGGTGGACATGACCTACATGGGATTCACGGTCCAGTCGTCTCTGGAGTTGGGAGCGGGCGGCTGCGGCAGTTCGTGCTCGTCGGGCGCATGCTCGTCGGGCTCGGCGTGTTCCTGCTGAAAGGCCGGTGCGTAGGAAGCGAAACTCAGGCGGTATCCTTCCGGGTGCCGCCTGTTTTTTTGACAACATGTAATTTTTTGGACTAGAGATATGCGGAGGGTGACGGGCGATGTCCGATGCCGGGCTCGAAGCGGCCCGGGCGACCGTCCAGCGTTTTTTTCACAAGGAGTGCCGCATGCCCGGGAAGATTCTCATTGTGGATGACGAGGTGCACATCCGCATGCTTTTGGAACAGACGCTGGAGGAACTGGAAGAGGATCACGGGGTGGAGGTTCTGTCCGCCTCCAACGGCGAGGATGGGCTTCGGCTCATCCGGGAACAGAAGCCGGACGTGGTCTTTCTGGACATCATGATGCCCAAGCTCAACGGCTACGAGGTCTGTCAGCGGGTCAAGGAGGACAAGGAGACCAGCGGCTGCAGCATCGTTCTCTTGACCGCCAAGGGACAGGAAGTGGACCGCAAGCAGGGCCTGGAGATGGGGGCCAGCATGTACATGACCAAGCCCTTCGATCCGGATGAGGTCCTGAAGGTGGCCAAGGATCTCCTGGGAATCGCCGCATAGCCCGGCCACCGTTTCCCTGGACTCGTCATGGCCATTCTCGCCAGGTTGTTGCGCAAACAGAATCTGGATGCGCTCCTGGGCCGGACAGCGAAGCTTCTCGGCCCAGGTTGGCGGGCCCGCGTGGTCGAGGATGACCGGATCGTCCTTCCCGCGGAGTGCGCCCGCGCGTCCCTGCCCGAATCGCCGTTTCTGACCGCGCCCCTGCATCTGGACAACACCCCTGTGGGCCGTGTCGTCCTGCTGCCTCCGGAGGGGGCGGCCGCCTCCCCGCCGGACCACGCCCGGGCCGCGCTCGATCTCTTGACGACAGCGGTGGAGGAGATTCTCGCCAGGGAGAACATCCGCCGCATCCTGGCCGCCGAGACCCTCCAGAAATACCGGGAACTGTCGCTTTTGCACCGGGCCACGCTGAGCCTCAACCAGTCGTTGCGGCCCAGGGATGTGGCGGCGGCCCTTTTGGCCGAGTTCCGATCCGGGGACATTCCGGCCGACGGTGGGATCATCTTCCTGCGCAAGGCCGGGACCACGGAGCACGTGCCGCAGTTGTCCTTCGGGCTGGCCAGATCGTGCGACTTGGCCCGGGTGTCCCAGAGCACCCTGTTTTGGGACGTGCTCAAAAGCGGCAAGCCGGAGATCGTAAACGACCTGCCCTCGGACAAACGCTGGCGCGGCGAGGTGCCGAAGTTGACGGCCATGCTCATCGCGCCCCTGGTGTCCTCCAAGCAATGCGTAGGGGTTTTGGCCCTCGGGGGCTGCGGCACGCCCCGCTTCGACGCCACCCATCTCCAGTACGTGGGCACCATCGCCTCGGTGGCCGGAATCGCCATGGGCAACGCCCTGCATTTCGAGAGCGTGCAGCTTTTGATCAAATCCCTGATGCAGGCCCTGGCCACGGCCATCGACGCCAGGGATCCGTTCACGGCCGGCCATTCGCAACGCGTGGCCAGACTGTCCGTGGCCCTGGCCAAGGCGGTCCATGAGGACGACGCCTTTTTTTCGCAAGTGCGCTTCACGGAAAACGACCTGCAGGAGATACTCTACGCGGGCCTGCTGCACGATGTGGGCAAGATCGGCATCCGGGAACAGGTGCTCACCAAGTCCAGCCGTCTGCCGAAGGAGCATCTGGACATCATCGGCCAGCGCCTGGCCCTGTGGAGCGAGGTGACGGGGAACCCCTGGCGGGAGGACTTCGCGGCCCTGTCGCGCATCAACGCCGCGGACAGCATCACCCGGGACGACGCGGCGCTCATCGGGCGCGTCGCCAACTGCGAGATCACGGCCGGCGGCCGCGCCCTGCCCATGCTCACCGACGAGGAGATCCAGGTGCTGCTCATCCCCAGGGGCAACCTGACGGCCGAGGAGCGGCGGGAGATCGAGCGCCATCCGGCCGAGAGCTACCGGATCCTCCAGCACATCCCGTTTCCCGAGAACATGCGCCGCCTCCTGACCATCATCTCCCAGCACCACGAACGCCAGGACGGGTCCGGGTATCCTTCCGGGCTCAGGGGGGAGGAGATTCTTCTGCAGAGCCGGATCATCGCCATCGTGGACATCTACGACGCCATCACCATGGAGCGGCATTACAAGCCGGCCCTGCCCCGGGACCAGGCCCTGTCCGTGCTGGCCCAGGAGGCTGCCGCCGGGCGGATCGACGCCGATCTGGTGCGGCTTTTTTCGGAGAAAATCGAGACGATCGAGGAAGACGCCATGCGCATGGCCATGCGCACGGATGTCGGAGAGTATCTGAACGGCCCGCTGTCCCCGGAACAATCCACGGCGGACGGCGCGCGGCCTTCCTGCGTCGAATGAGCCGGCCGCGCCTCAGGCGATGGACGAGCGTTCCACCACGGCCGCGCTGAGTTCCGCTTCGGCCGCCAGTTTGCCGTCCACCTCGGCTGTGGCCCGCATCTTCCACAAGGCGAACTTGTTTTTGGCCTCGAGGCAGGTCAGCACGAGCTGGTCGCCCGGGGTGACCGGCTTGCGGAAGCGCACCTTGTCCATCCCGGTGAACAAAAAGATTTTCTCTCCAAGCGGTTCCGCCGCGCTAGCGCCCATGAGAAGCCCCCCGGTCTGGGCCATGGCCTCGAGAATGAGCACGCCCGGCATGACCGGAAGTCCCGGAAAATGCCCCTGAAAAAAGGGTTCGTTGCAGGTCACGTTCTTGATGGCCCGCAGCCTGACGCCGGGCTCGAATTCGATCACCCGGTCCACCAGGAGGAAGGGATAGCGATGGGGCAGGATGGACAGGATGTCCCGGATGGAGGGAAGGATCGGGGCGGTGTCGGACATGGGGTGCTCCTCGCGCAATTGCCCGGAAGGCCTGCTGACCTCCCGGGCAATATCACGTTCGGTGGCCGGGCGCGCCGCGCGGCCCCGGCTTATTTGGACTTGTCGAATTCCTGGCGGATGGCGTCGGTCACGTCCAGGGCCGAATCGAAATAGGGCACGCTTCTGGCCTCCAGGATCACGCTGTAGCCGCCTTTCTTGGCGAAGTCGGTCATGACCTTCTGCAGGCGGGTCAACAGGGGCTGCAGGATCTGCTGCTGCGAGGTCTGCTCCTCCTGCTGCAGCTTGTTGCGCTCCTCCATGTATTTCTTGGCCTTGCCCTCGAAGTCGGCGACCTGGCTTTTCATGGCGTCCTGGGACAGGGCCACGCTTTTCTTCTGCAGGTCCTCCTGGAGCTTCTTGAGTTCCTCGCCCTGCTGGGCCAGGGATTTTTCGCGGGCCTCGAATTTGGTTTTCAGTTGGGAAAGGGCCGCCTTGCCGGCCTGAGAATTGGCCAGGGCCTCGTCGAGGTTGACCACCGCGACCTTGCCCTGGGCCGCCGCCGTCATCGGCAGGGCCACGAGGGCGGCCAGGATGCAAAGCGTCCGAAACATGCCGACCATGATGTATCTCCTTAAGCAGGGTTTGGTGTGCCAGAAATCGGAAATTCCGCCGTCGTTCTCCTACGAATGACCTAGAAGGTCTGTCCCATGCTGAAGCCGATCTGATGCGGCCACAGGTTCTGGCGGTCCGCATCCAGGCCGTAGCCGTATTCCACCCGGATCAGCCCCATGGGCGAATACCAGCGCAGTCCGGCGCCGACGCTCTTGTAGAGATCGAAGCCCACGTCCGAGATTTCGCGCCAGGAATCGCCCGCGTCGAAGAAGAACAGACCGTAGACCCCGTTGGACTTGCTGATGGGGTAAATGGCCTCGAAGTTGGTGAAGAACATGGCCCGGCCGCCGATGCGCTCGCCGGTGCGGGGGTCGCGCGGGGATATCTTGTTCTGCTCGTAACCGCGCAGGTTCTCGATGCCGCCCAGGTAGAAGCGTTCGAAAACCGGGATCTCCCCGCCGTTGTCGAAGAGCACGCCCGCGCTGCCGCGCCAGTGGAAGACCCAGTCGAAGGGCAGGGGATAGAAGATGTTGGAGGTGACCACGGGCCGGATCAGGGCGTCGTCGCCGCCGACGATGCCGCCGGCGTATTCCAGGGAGATGGTGTTCTTGGTGCCCCTGGTGGGTTTTGTGGCGCTGTCGGTGGTGTCCCGGTCCACCTCGACGGTGACGGAACTGCTCCAGTAGGTTCCCGCGGACTGGGCGATGACGCTGGAGGCCCCCCAGTTGGTGTTGTAGACGCGATAGCGGTCCAGGCGGTAGCCCCAGGACAGCAGGGTGTATTCGCCGATGGGATAGCCGAAGGTCAGCTTGCCGCCGATGGTTTCCTTGTCGTAGTCGTCGTAGCTTTTATACATGTCGTACAACGACAGGCTGGTGGTCAGGTTGGTGTCGTTGAACCGGGGGTTCATGAGCGTCAGGACGAACCGGCTGGAGGTGCCGCTTAACATGCCCTGGAACTTGGCGTGGTAGCCCTTGCCGAAGACGTTGCGCTCCTCGATGGACCCGCCGAAGAACACGCTGTCGTAGGTCGAATAGCCCGCGCCCACACTGATGGCGCCGGTGTTCTTGTCCTTGACCTTGACCTTGATGTCCACCTCGGTGGGATTCTCGGTGGGCACGGTCTCGATGTCGATCTTTTCGAAGTAGTCCAGCCGGTCCAGGCGCTCGTTGGAGCGGCGCAGCCTGGTGCCGCTGAACAGGTCGCCGTCGGCCAGGCGCATTTCCCGGCGGATGACGTTGTCGCGGGTCTTTTCGTTGCCCTCGATGAGCACCCGGCGCACGAACACGCGGCGGCCCTTGTTGATGACGTAGGTCACGTCGATGGTCTTGTCGGCGTCGTTTTTGTTCAGGTCCACGTCGGCCTGGGCGAAGGCGAACCCGAAGTCGGCGTACATCTCGGTGAGGACATTCAGGTCGTCGCGAACCACGGAGCGGTCGAAGTAGGCGCCTTCCTCGGCCGTCTGGTCGAGCTTGATGACGGCCATCAGGGCGTCGTTTTCCATGAGCAGGTCGCCGGTGAAGGCCACCTTGCCCACCTTGTAGCGGTCCCCCTCGTCCACGCGGAAGACCACGGTGATGCCCTCGTCGCCGTATTCCACGTCGGGCTGGCCGACCTTGATGTCCACATAGCCGCGGTTGGCGTAGAAATTCTCGATGGCCGCGGCGTCGCGTTCGAGCATCTCCTCCTTGAGCACGCCGCTGCCGGTGACCCAGGACCAGAACCGCCGTTCGGAGGTGGACAGTTCGTCACGCAGCTCGTCGGCGTCGACCTGGCTGACGCCCTCGATCTTGACCTCGTGGATGTAGAGCTTTTTGGGCTCCTTGATCACGATGTTCAGGCGGGCGACGCGGGGATCGGTCTGCTCCAGCTCGTAGGAGACCTCGGTCTTGTAGAAGCCTTCCTTGCGGTACAGTTCGCGGATCTTTTCCAGGTCGTCGGCCAGGACCTTGAGGTTGAGGACCGATCCGGCCTTGATGCTCATGGTCTCCAGGATCTTGTCCTGATCGATCTCGCTCGAGCCGACCACGCCCACGGCCTGGATGCGCGGCTTTTCCTTGACCACGAAGACCAGCTTCTTGCCTCCGGCGACGTTTTCCAGGCGGATCTGCACGTCGTCGAAGTAGCCGGTCTCGAAGAGTCGCTTGAGGTCGTCGTTGACGGCCTTGGGATCGTAGGGCTGCCCGACCTGGGTCTTGGCCTTGAGGATGATCACGTCCTTGTCCAGGATCTGGTTGCCCTCCACGTCCACGTCCACGATGGCGTCGCCGGAGACGAGCAGCCCCCGGGCCTTGCCGGCCAGTTCCTTGGCGGCCGGCTGCAGGTGCATGAGGTCCTTGGCCTGGGCGAAGACGGACAAGGGCTGCCCGGCCTCGGACACGGGCACGAGCCGCCCGTCGATGCTGATGTCCTGGCCGATCTGGGAAACGCTGCCGTACAGGGCGTGGCTGGCCTTGGCCGCCGCGGCCAGCCTGCGGGCGGTCTGGTCGTCCACGGGGCCCGAAGGCTTTTCCAGGGCGGCGGTCATGCCCTCGGCCCGCAGGGCCTCGGCCAGAAGCTCGGGCAGGCTTGCCGCGAGCCCCTTTTGATCCCCGGCGGTGTTGATCTTGAAAGGGAGGACGAGAATCTTCGTCCCCGACGGTCCGGACTGGGCAAAGGACGGGAGGGTCAAGGCCACAAGCGCCAAAATGGCAAGAAAGCCCGCCCTTCCCGTGGTTTTAAGCCCGCGCATAGAGTTCTCCACCGTGAAGTTCCAACCTTCGGCCCATCAAGGCGGCCAGGTTGTGGTTGTGGGTGACCACCACCAAAGTCATCCCCAGGTCCTTGTTGAGCCGCGACAGCGCCTCTCCGACCCGGGAACCGGTATGTTCGTCCAGATTGCCGGTAGGTTCGTCGGCCAAAAGCAGTTTCGGCCGCATGAGAACGGCCCTGGCAATGGCCGCCCTTTGCCTCTCTCCCCCGGACAGTGTTGTTACCCTGTGTTCGGCCCTTTCATCAAGTCCCACGAGCGAGAGGGCCTCACGTGCCAGGGCAAGGGCCCGCTGATGTGCAATTCCGGCGATAAGTCCAGGCATGGCAACGTTTTCCAGGGTCGTGAACTCCGGCAGGAGGTGGTGAAACTGGAAGACGAATCCGATGTCTTTGTTACGGATTCTTGCCGCCTGGGCGGGCTGCAGGGCGCCAAGGTCCTTGCCGAGAAAAAAAATTTTTCCCGAGGTGGGGACGTCCAGGGCTCCCATCATGTGCAACAGGGTGGTCTTGCCCGATCCCGAGGAGCCCAGGATGGCCAGGGATTCCCCGGCCCGGATGGACAGGGTGACGTCATGGAGCACGTTCACCAGTTCCGAGGGCCCGGAAAACTGCTTGGACACCCCGGCCAGTTCCATGATCGCGTCACTCATGGCGCAGGGCCTCCGCCGGCCGCAGGCGCGAGGCCTGCCGGGCCGGATACAGGGTGGCCAGGAAGCACAGGGCCAGGGCCGTGACGCCCACCAGGGTCACGTCCAGCCATTCCAGGCGGATGGGCAGATAGTCCATGGGATAGACGTCGCCGGGAATCTTGATGAACTGGTAGCGGGCCAGGGCCCAGCTTACGGGCAGGCCCAGGGCGTACCCCAGGGTCGTGCCCACGCCGCCGATGATCACGCCCTGGAGCATGAACACCCGGCGGATGTTCTCGGCTGTGGCCCCCATGGACATGAGGATGGCGATGTCCCGGGTTTTTTCCATGACCAGCATGACCAGGGTGGTGATGATGCTGAAGGACCCGACCAGGACGATCATCAGCAGGATGACGAACATGGCGGTCTTTTCGAGCTGCAGGGCCTTGAACAGGTTGCCGTTCATGTCGATCCAGTTGCGCACGTAGACGGGCATGCCGCCCAGGGCCTCGCGCACCCGCTCCCCGATGGCGGTCACGGCGTAGACGTCGTCCACGCGGATCTCGATGCCCGTGACCAGATCGTGTTTGAAGCCCAGAAGATCCTGGGCCGCGGCCAGGTTCACGTAGGCCATGGAGGTGTCGTATTCGAACATGCCGGAGCGGAAGATGCCCCGGACCACGAAGGTCTTGACCTTGGGGGTGAATCCGGCCGCGCTCTGGCGGCCCGAGGGCGAAAGGATGTTCACGGCGCTGCCCACCGTGGCCCCGGTGCGCTCGGCCAGCTCCCGGCCCAGGATGATGCCCGGGAACTCACCCGGCGCGTCGAGATCGGCCGGCGTGCCCTGGACCATGTCCCGGGGCAGGCTCAGGACCTCTCCGGCCGTGGCCGGGTCGATGCCGCGCAGGATCACGCCCTTGACCCCGCCGGGGGTGCTGAGCATGACCTCGGTGTAGATGAACGGGGTGGCCCCGACGACGCCCGGGACGTGTTCGAGTTTTTCGATGTTCCGGCGGTAGTCGCGCATGGCCCCGCCCATGACTCCGGCCACCATGTGGGCGTTGACCCCCAGGATCTTGTCCCTGAGGTCGGTTGAGAACCCGCTCATGACCCCGAGCACCACGATCAGGGCGGCCACCCCGAGGCCCACCCCGAGGATGGAGATGAGCGAGATGACCGAGATGAACGAGTGTTTGCGCCGGGCCGCCAGATAGCGCAGGGCGATGAACAGCTCGAATTTCATGTTCAGGATGAACCCTCGGGGCGCAGAAGCGGAAACAGGATGACCTCGCGGATGGAGGCCTGGTCGGTCATGAGCATGACCAGGCGGTCGATGCCGATGCCCTGTCCGGCCGTGGGGGGCATGCCGTATTCCAGGGCCCGGATGTAGTCCTCGTCCATGCGGTGGGCCTCGTCGTCGCCGGCCTCTTTTTCGCGCACCTGCTCCTCGAAGCGCAACCGCTGGTCCACGGGGTCGTTGAGCTCCGAGAAGGCGTTGGCCATCTCCCGGCCGGCGATGAACAGCTCGAAGCGGTCGGTGATGGCCGGGTTGTCCCTGTTGCGCCGGGACAGGGGGGAGATGTCCGTGGGGTAGTGGTAGATGAAGTGGGGCTGGACGAGCCTGGGCTCCACGAAGATGTCGAAGAGCTTGGCCTGGACCTTGCCGAGCTTTTCGCCCTTGAGGACCTTTTCCCCGTTTTTTTCCACATGGGCCTTGGCCGCGTCGAAGTCCCAAAACATCTCCGGCGACAGCCCGCCGATCTCCTCCAGGGACTGGTGGAAGGACATGCGGGTCCAGTGCCCCGGGGTCAGGTCGATCTCCCGCCCCTGGTATTCGATAACCGTCGTGCCGCGGACCTTTTCGGCGATGCGCGCGAAAAGGGCCTCGGTCAGGTCCATGAGGTCGGTGAACCGGGCGTAGGCCCAGTAGAATTCACACATGGTGAATTCGGGGTTGTGCTGGGTGGAGATGCCCTCGTTGCGGAAGTTGCGGCCGATCTCGTAGACCTTCTCGAACCCGCCGACCACCAGGCGTTTGAGGTAGAGTTCCGGGGCGATGCGCAAGAAAAGGCCCATGTCCAGGGCGTTGTGGTGGGTCTCGAAGGGCTTGGCCGTGGCCCCGCCGGGGATGGCCTGCATCATGGGCGTCTCGACCTCGAGGAAGCCGCGCTCGTCGAAGAAGCGGCGCATCTCGCGTACGATGCGGGTGCGCTTGCGGAAGATCTTGGCGGTCTTGCGGGTGACGATGAGGTCCACGTAGCGCTGGCGGTAGCGGGTCTCCACGTCCTTTAAGCCGTGATACTTCTCGGGCAGGGGCCGGAAGGACTTGGAGAGCAGGCGGATGTCGGCGCAGTGCAGGGTGAGTTCGCCGGTCTTGGTGCGGAACAGGGTTCCGGTCAGGCCCACGATGTCGCCGATGTCGAATTTCTTGAAGCGGGTGTAGGCGTCGGGGCCCATGTCCTCGCGGGAGGCGAAACACTGCAGGCGCCTGGGGCCTTCCTGGAGATGGAAGAAGGTGACCTTGCCGAAGGAGCGCAGGGAGACCATGCGGCCGGCCACGGTGAAGGAGCGGCCGAGTTCCGCCAGGGCGGTTTCGTCGCAGGCCTCGTAGCGGTTGAGGATGTCGGCGAGGGAGTCGGTTTTGACGAAATCGTTGGGGTAGAGCTCGTGGCCCTCGTCAAGGAGCTGGCAGGCCTTGGCGATGCGGTTTTTGAGCACCTCGTTGAGTTCTCCCCCGGTGTCGAGGGCCTCGAGAAGGGGTCTGAAATCTTCCACCCGGGGAGACTTCACCGGGAGTTTGAATTGCTTGCGCTTGGCGTTGTCGTCGGTACCCAACTTGCGCGGCTCCAGTGTGAGATCGTGTCGGTCAAGCGCTTGTGGATACGAGAAACATGGCCTGCCGTCAAGAAAAGTGGGGCACGAAAACCTGGAAGGTCCAAAATGTGGTTGACGGAATCAGGGGGTCTGTTTTAAAGAAGTCCTTCGCTTTTGGCGACGCATGTTCCCCGGTAGCTCAACCGGCAGAGCGGGTGGCTGTTAACCACTAGGTCGGGTGTTCGAATCACCCCCGGGGAGCCACGACAATCATGGGGTTAGGTCGATACGGCCTAACCCCTTTTTTATGGAAACGAAAACCCCCCGCTAAGCGGGGGGTTCTAATATGGCGAAGCCGTTGATAATCCTAGAAATAGTCGCTCTCCGTGATAGGAAGAAGTTGTTCCGGCTTCAACCAGTCACATAAA
>JBMONM010000075.1:0-15775 GCA_049324675.1 Thermodesulfobacteriota bacterium | reverse complement strand
TGTCGACCCGGTTCCGGACAGCATAGCGGTCGAAGCCGGAGCATCATATCCCGGCTTTCCATCGAATTTCTTGGGACTTTTGGATTTGATCGGACTTGGCTGGACTGAGCTGTGGCGGAGGGAGAGGGATTCGAACCCCCGGGCGCTTGCGCGCCTGCGGTTTTCAAGACCGCCGCCTTCGACCGCTCGGCCATCCCTCCGTGCCGCGCCCGCCCGTCATGGCCCGGCGCATCCGTTCCCTAAAACACAATCCGGCCTCCGGGCAAGCCTTGGAGCGGCCGCCCCCGGTCCGCCGCGTCGGCCGGACGGACGGGGAACGCGGGATATCATCCCCGATCCGGTTCGATGAGCTTTTTGGCCCGTTCGGCCAGGGTTTCTATCTCCGGCTTGGTCACCTGGTCGTCGGCCCCGACCTCCCGCCCTTTCTCGTACATCCGGTCGTTGATGATGGACGAGAACAGGATCACCGGAAGGCCCGCAAGCGCCGGGTCGGCCTTGATCCGGGAGCACAGGGCGTAGCCGTTCATGGACGGCATCTCGATGTCCGTGACCACCAGGTTCAGGTAGTCCGAGATGGGCCGCCCCGAGGCCGCGGCCTCCCGCTTGACGGCCTCGATCCGGTCCCAGGCGTTCCGGCCGTTGATGTCCTGGGCCACGGTGAACCCGTCGGCCTCCAGATACGAGGCGATGAGCTTGCGGATGGCCTCGGAGTCGTCCACCACCAGGGTCTTGTGCCCGGCCGCCGCCGTCGGCCGCTCCCGGCCGGCCCGGTCCATGCGCATGGCCAGGTTTGGATTCAGATCCATGAGGATCCGCTCCATGTCCAGCAAAAGCACGATCCGGTCCCGGAATTTGACCACCCCGGTGAAACTGTGGCTGGCAAAGGCCGCCGTGTAGCCCCGCGGCGGCTCGACCTCGTCCCAGTTCAGGCGGTGGATGCGGGTCACCCCCGAGACCATGAAGGCGTTGATCACCGTGTTGAACTCGGTCACGATGACCTTCGTGTTCGCGTCGCGCACCATGGGCTTGCCCAGCCACAGGCTCAGATCGATGAGCGGGATGACCCGGGAACGGAGATTGAACGTGCCGACGACGCTCGGATGCGGCGTATTGGGCATCTCCGTGACCTTGGGCATGCGTATGATCTCCAGGACCTTGGCCACGCTTATGCCGTAATACGCCCGGTACGCCCCCCTCCCCTCCTCGGCCTGTTCATCGATGAAAAACTCTATGATCTCGAGTTCGCTCTCGATTTCATCGCGCGTGATATCGCCCTTGGCCATACTTCCCCCGACCCGCGTGAGACGCCGGTTACGTGTCCCGTGACCTCGAAACGGCACCCACCGGCCCTGAGATCCGACACGTTTCGCGGCCCGGCCGAACCCCAAGGCGGGCTGCCCGCCTCTTCGTGTTCACTAGCCTTATCGCCGCTTGGGCGCAATCGTTGCGAGCGGGGAACAATCCCCGGCTTTACAGACAACCGAGCCATGGATTACAAGTCTCCCGGGCACAAATCAGCGTTGCCTCCGCAACAATTTTCCACGAGAAGACCGCTTGAACCCCTCCAAGATCGCCTATGTGCTTTTATGGTTCCCACTTCCCTCGGAGATGTTCATCTTCCGCGAAGTCAGGAATCTTCAGGACATGGGCCTGCCCATATCCGTCTATTCCCTGTACGGCCGGGCCCGCAAGGGTCTGTCCCGGGAAATGCTGGCCGTCGCCAAGGACGTGATCCGCCTCGGGGCCGGGGCGGTCCCCCACATCTTCACGGACATCCTGGCCTGGCGCAAACGCCGTCCGGACGTGGTCGCCCGCCTGTGGCGGACGATACCCTGGCGGCGCTGGAGCTGCCTGGAGGTCGCCGGCGAGAACCTGTGGGCCTTTCTGGCCGGTTTTCGGCTGGCCACGCTCATGGAGGCCGACGGCGTCACCCACGTGCACGCCGGATGGGCCAACGGGCCGGCCACGGCCGCCATGGTGGCCGCCGCCCTGCTCGGCGTCCCCTTTTCCTTTTCCGGCCGGGCCGGGGACATCCACCCCCAGGACGGGGCCCTGGCCGACAAGATCCGCGCCGCCCGCTTCGTGCACACCAACAACCGGGCCAACCTGGGCTATCTGGCCGGATTCGCGGACAACGGCGACGCGCACAAGATCCACCTGGTCTACAACAGCCTGACCCTGGCCAGCCGGGGAAAGGCCCCGGTGCGCATGGCTCCGCCCTACCGCCTGCTGGCCGTGGGCCGCTTCTGCCGCACCAAGGGGTTCGACGTGCTGCTGCGGGCCTGCCGCATCCTTGCCGACGAGGATTTCCCCTTCACCCTGACCCTGGTCGGGTCGGGTTTCCAAAAACCGCGCCTCGAATGGCTCAGACACAGGTTCGGCCTGGCCTCCCGCATCCGCCTTCCGGGATTCGTGTCCCACGACGGCATCACGGAACTCTACGCCGCAAGCGACATCTTCGTCATGCCCAGCGTCATCCACAGGACCGGCGACCGTGACGGCATCCCCAACGTCATCATGGAGGCCCTTTCCCACTGCCTGCCCGTGGTGGCCACGAATATCAGCGGCATCCCCGAGGTGATCGCGGACGGCGAGACCGGCCGGCTCGTCCCCCAGCGGGACCCGGCCGCCCTGGCCCGGGCCGTCAAGGAGCTGGCCGCCGACCGGGACAAGGCCGTGGCCATGGGGCTGGCCGGGCGCGAAAAGGTCTTGTCCATGTTCGATCCCGGAATAAACACCCGGACCCTCATGCGGCTTTTCCAGGACGGTCCCGACAGGCCCCCGGCAGGCTCTCCGGACGCACCCGCCGACCGGCCCGAAAAGGCCTAGGCCATGTGCGGCATCGCCGGCTTCGTCCACCTCGATCCCCAGGCCCTCCCGCCGGCCGAAACGCGTCTGGCCTGGCTTGAGGCCATGACCGGCACCCTGCGGCACAGGGGACCCGACGGCCAGGGACACCTCCTGGAAGGTCCCGCGGCCCTGGGACATCGCCGCCTGTCCATCATCGACCTGTCCACCGGCGGCCAGCCCATGACCGCCCTGGACGGCCGGGTGGCCGTCACCTTCAACGGCGAAATCTACAACTACCGGGAGATACGGCGCGAACTCGCGGCCAGGGGCCACGTCTTTCGCACCAATTCCGACACCGAGGTCATTCTCAGGGCCTGGCTGGAAAAGGGCCCCGACTGTCTCGACGACTTCGAGGGCATGTTCGCCTTCGCCCTGTGGGACGCGCGCACCCGCACCCTGTTCGCCGCCAGGGACCGCTTCGGCAAAAAACCGTTCTATTACACCCTGCAAAAAGGCGTTTTCGCCTTCGCCTCGGAACTGACCGCGCTTCGCGCCCTGCCGTTTCTCTCCCTCGACGTCGCCACGAAGGCCCTGGCCCGGTTCCTGTCCTACGAATACGTGCCCACCCCGGAAAGCATCTACCGGCAGGTCGAAAAACTCCGGCCGGCCCACTTCCTGCTTCTCCGCGACGGCCGGCTCTCCACCGCCCCCTACTGGGACCTGCCCCCGCCCGACCCGGATACGGCCCCGAACGAGGACGAGCTGTGCGAGCGCCTGCGCCTGCTTCTGGCCCAGGCCGTCAAACGCCGCCTGGTCAGCGACGTGCCCCTGGGCGTCTTCTTGAGCGGCGGCATCGACTCCTCCACCGTGGCCGCGCTTATGGCCGGCATGTCGGCCACGGTCAAAACCTTCAGCATCGGGTTCACCGAGAAAAGCTACGACGAATCCCCCTATGCCCGGGCCGTGGCCAAACGCTTCGCCACCGACCACCACGAACGCATCCTGAGCGCCGCCGAATGCGGCGGCCTGCTCCCGGAGATCGTCGGCCGCTTCGACGAGCCCATGGCCGATCCGTCCATCGTCCCGACCTTCCTGCTCTCCAAGGTCACCCGGGAAAAGGTCACCGTAGCCCTGGGCGGCGACGGGCCGGACGAACTGTTCGCCGGCTACGAATACTATCCGGCCTTCAACCTGGCCGAAAAATACCTGCGGCTGCCGGCGTTTCTGCGCAAGGGCCTGATCGAGCCCCTCGCCGGGCGGCTGCCCCAGTCCTCGGGCTACGTCAACCCCAGGGGCGTGGCCCGGACCTTCCTGGCCGGCGTGGCCGCGCCCCGCGAGCTGCGCGTCCAGACCTGGCTTTCGGCCTTCTCCCCCGAGGCCCAGGTGTCCCTGTGGCGGCATCCCGACACGGCCCTTCTGGAGCCCGGCCGCCTCTTCGAGCCGACCGTCCGCCTCTTCGACGCCTTTCCGTCCGACGCGCCCCTGGCCAAGGTCTTCTACACCTTCGCCCGGCAGTACATGCTCGACTACATCCTGGTGAAGGTGGACCGCTGCTCCATGATGCACTCGCTCGAGGTGCGCGCCCCCTTCCTGGACCGCGACCTGGCCGAATTCGCCTGCCGCCTGCCCATCCGCATGAAACTGCGCGGAAGCAAGCGCAAATACCTCCTCAAAAAGGCCGTGGCCGACATCCTGCCCCGGGAGATCCTCACCCGGAAAAAACGCGGCTTCCTGATTCCCTCGGCCCTGTGGCTGCGCGAAACCCTCAGGCCACAGATGGACGAACTGCTTGGCGAGACGTTTCTCAAAAAGCAGGGCCTGTTCAACCCCAAAACCGTGGCCGCCCTGCGCGCCGAGCACCAGGACGGCGTGCGCGACCACCGCAAGGAATTGTGGACCCTGCTCGTTTTGCAGTTGTGGCTCACGACGCATAACCCGAGTATCGCGTCATGAGCCGGGAGAGGGCTCCGCCCTCTCCCGAACCCTCTCCCGCCGGGGGAATCATTCCCCCGGACCCCCGACCCGGTTTCCGCCCATTGCCCAGGCCATGCTGTCCGGGTAGACTGTCGCCACCACCTTCTCCGGAGGAACCATGAAACGCAGAGGAAACGGCATCCTGCTGCACGTCACGTCCCTGCCGTCACGCTTCGGCGTGGGCGATTTCGGACCCGCGGCACGGCGGTTCATCGATTTCTGCAGCCGGGCGGCCCAGTCCTACTGGCAGATACTGCCGCTGACCCCGACCTCGACCTTCATCGGCAATTCGCCCTACAGCGGCGATTCCGCCTTCGCCCTCAACCCCGTCCTGATCAGTCCGGAAAAGCTCGTGGAGGACGGCCATCTCGAACCCGGCGAGATCGAGGGATACATCCAGGACGATCCGGCCCGGGCCGAATACGACAAGGCCGAGGCCTTCAAGAACGATCTCGTGCGCCGGGTCTACGCCAGACGGCGTTCCGGCCTGGACGCGGACCCCGGATTTACGGCCTTTGCGGCCGAAAACGCCTTCTGGCTCGATGACTACGCCCTGTTCCGGGCCATCAAGGCGGAGCGCGGCGGCCAGGAGTGGACCGGGTGGCCCCGGGAACTGCGCCGGCGCGAACCCAGGGCACTGGCGGAGGTGCGGGAGCGCTGGGCCGAGGAGATGCGTTTCATCGCCTTCACCCAGTACCTGCTGGCCGGCCAGTGGCAGGACCTGCGCCGCCACGCCACGCGCAAAAACATCCTGATCATCGGCGACGCGCCCATCTACGTCACCCTGGACAGCGCCGACGCATGGTCCGATCAGGATCTTTTCAAGCTCGATGCGGACGGCCTGCCGCTTTTCGTGGCCGGCGTGCCGCCCGACTATTTCAGCGAGACCGGCCAGAGATGGGGAAATCCCGTCTACAACTGGCCCGCCCACGAGGCCACCCGCTTCGCCTGGTGGACCCGGCGCATGGAGTACAATTTCCGGCTTTTCGACTTCATCCGCCTGGACCATTTCCGGGGATTCGAGGCCTACTGGGAGATTCCCGCCGCCGAGAAGACCGCGATCAGGGGCCGGTGGGTCAAGGCCCCGGGTGAGGCCCTGTTCAAGGAACTCCTGCACCGCTTCCCCACCCTGCCCATCATCGCCGAGGATCTCGGGGTCATCACCGCCGAGGTCCGGGAACTCAAGGATCGTTTCGGGTTTCCGGGCATGAAGATCCTGCAGTTCGCCTTCGGCCCGGGCATAGCCGAAAACCGCGACGCCCCGCACAACCACGAGCCGGGCGGCGTGGTCTACACCGGCACCCACGACAACACCACCACCAGGGACTGGTTTCTGACCGAGCTCGACGAGGCCGGGCGGCGGATATTTTTCGACTATCTCGGCCGCGACGCGGGGCCCGACGACGTCGCCTGGGCCATGATCCGGCTGGCCATGACCAGCGTGTGCCGCACGGCCATCCTGCCCATGCAGGACCTTCTGGGGCTTGGGGCGGAAGGGAGGATGAACCGGCCGTCCGTGGCCGAGGGCAACTGGTCCTGGCGTCTGACCGAGGACCGTTTGTCAGACGATCTGGCCGCGCGCCTGGCCTATCTGACCGAAATCTACGGCCGCAACCACTAGGCGCGCCACGGCGCGATCACGGCCCGCCCGGGGGCGCGTCCGGGGCCACCGCGCCCACGGGCTCTGGAATCTCGCGCACGATCTTCCAGAAATAGTTCTCCCGCCTCAGGTCGAATTTCTGGTCCACGAGCACGGCCACGGCATCGCCCCGGTCCGTGAAGGAAAGACGCAACAGCGCCCGGACCCGGGCCGTCTCGCCCCTGATCTCGATGCGAAGCGGCTTTTGGAGTTCGAGGTTCAGCCTGGCCCGGGACTGCTCCGTAAGGATGTAGGACAGGTTCGCGGCCAGGTCTTTTTTCCTGAGCGCCTTGTGGTCATGGGCCAGTCTGGCGACCATCCGGGCGTCGTCGGCGTACAGGCGCAAAATGGCCTTTTCCTCGCCGGCGTTCCAGGCGGCGACGTATTTTTCAACCAGGGTCTCGATATTTTTCTCGTCGGCCGAGGCATACTGCCGCCTGGGAGGCGTGGCCGCGCAGGCGCAGACGAGAATCGCCGCGCAGAGGATCAGGACCGCCTGTTTCACTCCCCCCCCAGGAAAAGCGTCTCCACGAGCTCACGGGCGTCGGCAGCCGTGAACTCCGCGCCCGCCGCGAGGAGGGCCTCCCGGGATATCCGCCCCGAGGCCACCCCGGCCGTGCGCGTCCCGGCCCGGCGGCCGGTCTCGATGTCCAGGGGATGGTCCCCGACCATGAGCGTCGTGTCGGGCGATGCGCCGAGAATCTCCAGCGCCGATCGCAGATGCCCGGGATCGGGCTTGACCCGGGCCACGGCCTCCCGGGGCAGCACGGCCCGGCAATAGTCCAGGGCGTCCGGGAACACCGCCTCCACGGCCTGGGCGCAATTGCGGGTGATGATGGCCGTGTCCACGCCCCGTTCACCCAGGTCCCGCAGCATTTTCCGGACAAAGGGGAAAAGACCGCCGCGTCTCGCGGCCTCGCATTCCATATCCCGGATGGCGGCGTGGGCCGCATCGAAAAAACGCCGCCCCTGCCCCGCCTGTCCGACCTCGATGTCCCGGGCCAGTTCCTCGATCCATTCCAGAACGGGCATGCCGTCGGGTTCGGGGCGATGGTCGAGCCAGGCCGAGGCGGTATCGGCGACCCGCCGCTTCATCTCCGTGAAGTCGATGACCAGATACGCCAGGGTGCCGTCGAAATCGAACACCACCGCGTTGATTTTCCGTTCTTTTTGCGGCACGCAGACATCCATGTGACGTTTGTGGCGGCCCGTGGCCCATGTCCCCCCGGGCCGCGCCGTTTCTTCCCCGCTCCAGGCCCTGTGTAGCCGCTTGGAACGGCAAACTCAACCCGGCCGCGCGCCGGAGCTGCGCCGGACGCGACATGCCAAGCGACAACGGGCACGATGTGATCATCGCCGGCGCCGGTCCGGCCGGGGCGGCCGCGGCCCTGGTCCTGGCCCGGGCCGGGGCCCGGGTCCTGGTCCTGGAACGGGCGGCCTTTCCCCGCGACAAGCTGTGCGCAGGGCTTTTGACCTGGAAAACCATGGACGTCCTGGCGCGGCTCTATGCAATCCCGCCCGAGGCGCTCATGGCCCGGGGCGTGATCACCCACCGCACCGACGGCTACCGTATCCGGCATCGCGGGGTCGCCGTGGCCCGGGATACCATGTTCTTCCCCTTCCACTTCGTCCGCCGCCGGATGTTCGACGACTGGCTGGCGCGTCAGGCCATGGCCGCCGGCGCCGCGGTGCGCTTCGGCGAGGCCGTGCGCGAGGCCGACATCGAAAAGGGACGGGTGACCTCCTCGGCCGGGCGGACCTATGCGGCCAGGTACCTCATCGGGGCCGACGGCGCCGCGAGCGCGGTGCGCGCCGCCTTTCCCGGCGATGCGAAAGCCTGGAAGGCGCGCCTGGGCATGGGCTTCGAATGCTTCATCGACCGCGCCGACCCGGCCCTCGCCGCCCCGGCCCATCCCGACCTGCGCGACGATTTCCCCACGGTCTATGCCGGGTTCATCCGCACCGGCTACGGCTGGGTGTTCCCCCACGGCGACCGGGTGGCGGTGGGCCTGGGGGGGCTTTCGTCCGAAAAGGAACCGCGGGTCCGGAACCGTTTCGCCGCCTTCCTGGATTTCCTCGGCCTGTCGCGCCACTGGCTGGACCGCGCCGGGGCCCATCTGCTGCCCTACGGGAATTTCCTGAAAAACCCGGCGCGGCATCGGGCGCTTCTGGCCGGGGATGCGGCGGGTCTGGTGGAGAATCTTTTCGGCGAGGGCATCTACTACGCCCTGCGCAGCGGGGAACTGGCCGGGGAGGCCGCAGCCGTCGGCCTGTCCGGCGGCGACGCCCGATCCGCCTATCTGCGGGGACTGGCCCGGGACGTCTATCCCGAGCTTTCCGCCTCTCTGACCCTGCGGAAGCTGATTTTCGCCGGGGTCCGGCTCGGTCCGGCCCCGTTATGGTGTTTCCTGCGCCTGGGGGGCGGACGGCTGGTGGAAATGGCCCACGGCGTGCGCTCCTTCCGCTGGCTCAAACGCCGGGCGGCCGGTCCCTCGCGCCGGGAAGGGGTCTGACGCCCTGGTCCCGCGAAAAGCGCCGGGCCCGCCACGGATATCACGCGCGGGCGTGGTCCGTGGCGGGCCCGGCGTGGGCGGAATTCCGATCCGACGGCCTTAGCGCCAGGCCTTTTTCTGTCCGGAATAGCTGAAGATTTCCCGCACGCTTTCCTCTTTGGCCTCAAACGGCCCCTTGAGCGCGGCCTCCTTGGTCGGGGCCTCGCAGCGGTAGGAGATGATGCGATAGGTGATGTGCCCCACGTAGGGGGTATGGTCGTAATGGACCCGCTTGACCTCCGAGGCCATGGTGTCCTTGAGCATCACCCGGTAGGAGCACTCCCACTTGCCGCCGATCTGGCGAATCTTCTTGTTGGTTTCGGTGCCGACGGCCAACTCGTCGGACATGTCCAGCCACTTCTTGGCGTAGGCCTGGAATTCCTCGCGGATGGCCCTGGGCACGTCGGTGTCGTTTTCGATGATGCCGGTTTTGCCCGCGTGGCGGGCTGTGGCGGTTTGGGGAGTTACTGTCGGCGTCGCCCCCGGAGCGGGCTGGACGGCGGCGGTGGCGGCCTCGGGTTTCCCGGCCGGGGCCTTGGCCGCCTTGCCTTCCGGAACGAAGGGCTTGGCCTGGCCGGCCGTCGGGACCTCGGCGGCCGGAGCGGGCTTCCCGGCCCCGGCCGGGGCCGGCTTGCCCGGGGCGGCGGCGCCAAGCGGCTTTGCGGGCACGGAGATGGCCAGCTTCTGGCCGACTTTCAGCTTTTTGGCGTCCTTGATGTTGTTTTCGGACATCAGGGCGGCCGGGGTCACGGAAAATTTCTTGGCGATCGCGGCGACGGTGTCGCCGCTTTTGACCACGTATTCCTGCTTGGGCTGCTCGATGACGATGGTCGGAAACGGTGCGCCGACAGGTAAAATCCGGACTCCGGAGAAAGCCGGGCCGGTGGTCATGAGAAGGATGCAGCCCGCGGCAAGGGCGGTTTTGGCTTTCATGCGGGATACCCTTGGGTGGAAACGAGAAAGCCAGGCGACCCCCAGGGGGTCGCCTGGCTGTTTGGACGATGCGTCCCGCGTGCTAGTTCTTGAACTTGATCACGCAACGACGGTTCAGGGCGCGGCCCTGGGCGGTCTTGTTGGTGGCCACGGGGTCGGACTCGCCGAAGCTGATGGCCTCGATGCGGCTGGCATCGATGCCCTTCTTCACGAAGAAGGCCTTGACGGAGTCGGCGCGGCGCTGGCCCAGACCCATGTTGTACTGTTCGGAACCGATGCTGTCGGTGTGGCCTTCGAGGATCACCAGGGTCTTGGGCTTGCCCTGGACGATGCTCACGCCCTCTTCCAGAACCGGCACGAATTCCTTCTTGATGTTGTACTTGTCGAAGTCGAAGTAGATGCTGCGGAAGATCACGATCTCGTCTTCGATCCACTCGTACAGGGCGCACTCCAGGAACTTGGTGCGGGCGGCTTCGTTGCGAAGCAGCTCTTCACCGAGCTCGATGCAGTTGCAGCCGCCCAGGGCGGCGATGGCCTTCAGGACTTCCTGGCCATGCTTGTTGTCGGACAGATCGACGATGAAGAAGCACAGCTTGTCGCCGTACTTGCCCTTCAGGGACTGGGCCACGGCAACGGGATCCACGCCGCGGTTGGAGTCGCCGTCAGAGAAGATGAACACGCCGGTCTTGCCGGACAGGGTGGAAATGGGCAGCTTGTCCAGGTCTTCCAGGCCCCAGCCCATGGGGGTCAGGCGGCCGTAGATCTCGTAGTCGGTCTTGATCTTCTCGATGGCGGGAGCCATGCCGGCCTGGGTGTAGGGAGCCATGCCCAGGTATTCCTTGTACGGGGCGAAGGTGTACAGACCGGCCTTGTAGCCCAGCTCCGGAATCATCTTGTTCAGCTCACGGGCCAGGGACTTGGCCATCATGATCTTGGACACCCCACCGAACTGCACATAGCGCTGTCCCTTGTAGGAAAACGCCATGGAGCTCGAATGGTCGACGAAGAAGATGAAATTGTCCACCTTCGGGACCTGCTTCTTCGCCGCGGCCGGGCCGACCAGCCCCAGCACCAGGGCGATCAGCATCACCACAACAACATTGAACTTCTTCATGATGCTCCTCCTTCCTCGGTTGCTTTGCATCCGGAAATACACGCCTTTGCCTAAGCCACCCTCGAATCGCCGACGCTCCGAACCCAGCACGGAGCGACCCCGAAAACCCCGGCTCGTGTGCGAATCTCCGAGGCTACGGTGGTGGCACGCCACCTTCAAACTACCTTTTTGTTCCCGGCGAAGCAAGGCCCAACTCCGCTCCGGGCCTCTTTTTTCCCCGCGAACGGCCCTGTGCCCCGCCTTGGCCGCCATAGCCTCATGCGGCTTGAAAGAATCATTACCCTTTCATTAAAAAAAATTCAAGTTTTGTTTTCCCCGTTTCTCGTTTTTTTTCATCCCCGGCCCTTGCCGTCCGGTTCCCGGCGCGGTTCCCCCGGCCGGGGAGCCGGCTGTTTAGTTATGGTTGGCCACCATGTTTTCGGATAGGTTGCTTTCTCCGGACGGGCCGCGTGACAGGTTCGGCCCCGTGTTTTCAGCGCCGAACCTTCGACTTTCCCGCGATCCCGGCCACCATGCCGCCTCAAGGAGGAAAGATGTCCGACACGCCTGGGTTTACCCGTATCTTCGAACGCATGATCCCGGAATACGAGGCCAAAGCCGTCATGTACCGCCACGACGCCACCGGGGCGCAGATCCTGTCCATCTCCTGCGCCGACGAAAACAAGGTGTTCGGCGTGGCCTTTCGCACCCCGCCCACCGACTCCACGGGCGTGGCCCATATCCTGGAACATTCGGTCCTGTGCGGTTCGCGCAGGTATCCGGTCAAGGAACCCTTCGTGGAACTGCTCAAGGGATCCCTCCAGACCTTCCTCAACGCCTTCACCTATCCCGACAAGACCTGCTATCCCGTGGCCAGCGCCAATCTGCGCGACTTTCACAACCTCGTTGACGTCTACCTGGACGCCGTGTTCTTCCCGCTCATTCCCGAACACGTCTTTCTCCAGGAGGGCTGGCACTTCGAAACCGACGAAACCGGGACCCTGAAACGTGGCGGCGTGGTCCTCAACGAGATGAAAGGGGCCTATTCCTCCCCGGACAGCGTCCTTGCCGAATACTCCCAGCGCCTGCTCTTTCCGGACACGGCCTACGGCGTGGACTCCGGCGGCGACCCCAAGGCCATCCCGAACCTGACCTACGAGGCCTTCCGGGCCTTTCACCAGGCCTACTACCATCCCGGCAACGCCCGCATCTTCTTCTACGGGGACGACGACCCGGCCGGACGCCTGCGCCTTCTGGCCCCGTACCTCGACGCCTTCGCACCCCGGGAAACGGACTCGGCCGTCGCCGACCAGCCCGCGTTTCCCGGGCCGCGCCATACCCGGATGCCCTACGCCTCGGGCGAAGGCGACGCGGGACGCGGCTTCGTCACCGTCAACTGGATCCTGCACGGGGCGCGCGACCCGGAGACCGTGCTGGTCCTGGAAATGCTTGAGCACCTTTTGATCGGCATGCCGTCCTCGCCCTTGCGCAAGGCCCTGATCGATTCCGGGCTGGGGGAGGATCTGGCCGGGGGCGGGCTCGAGACGGAGCTCAGGCAGATGGCCTTCTCCACGGGCCTTAGAGGCATCGATCCGGCCAACGCCGGGCGCGTGGAGGAGATCATCCTGTCCACCCTGCGCACCCTCGCCGACACGGGGGCCCCGGCCGAGGCCGTGGAGGCCGCGGTCAACTCCCTGGAATTCTCCCTGCGCGAGAACAACACGGGGGCCTTCCCGCGCGGGCTCTCGCTCATGCTGCGGTCCCTGACCACATGGCTGCACGACGGCGACCCCCTGGAACGGGTCTGCTTCGAGGCCCCGCTCGGCGCGATCAAGGACCGGCTGGCCCGGGGCGACCGGGTCTTCGAACGGGCGATCGAGACCATGCTCCTTGACAACCCGCACCGGGTCACCCTGGTGCTGGAGCCTGACCCCGGCCTGGCCGCCCGCGAAGAGGCCGAGGAGGCCGCGCAACTCGCCGCCCTGGCCAGGGAAATGGGGCCGGAGGGCCTCTCCCGGGTGGCCGGCGGACAGGCCCGGCTGCGGGTCATCCATGAGACCCCGGACACCCCCGAGGCCCTGGCCTCCATCCCCAGGCTCGGCCCCGACGATCTTCCCCGGGACAACAAACGCATCCCCACGGACGAATCCTCCCTGGAAGAGTCCCGGATTTTCTTCCATGACCTGCACACCAGCGGCATCCTCTATCTGGATCTGGGGCTGGACATCTCCGGCGTGCCCGAAGATCTCCTGCCCCTGGTGCCGCTTTTCGGAAGGGCGCTTCTGGAAACCGGGACGGCCCGGGAGGACTTCGTGTCCCTGACCCGGCGCATCGCCCGCAAGACCGGCGGCCTTTCCCGGGACGTCTTCCTGACCCCGGTCAAGGACCGGCCCGCGGCGACGGAGGCGGGGAGCCTGCTCTTTCTGCGCGGCAAGGCCACCTGCGACAAGGCCCACGACCTGCTGGACATCATGACCGATGTCCTGACCTCGGCCAGGCTGGACGACCGCGAGCGCCTGTCCCAGATGGCCCTGGCCGCCAAGGCCCGGGCCGAGCACCGTCTGGCCCCGGCCGGACACGCGGCGGCCTCGGCCCGGCTGCGGGCCCGGTTCGGCCGGGCCGGCTGGGCCGCGGAACGCATGCGCGGCCTGGAGAACCTGTTCTTCCTGCGGGAGCTGTGCGAAAAAATCCAGAACGACTGGCCCGGCGTCGTGCGCGACCTGGAACGATTGCGGGAACTGGCGGTGAACCGGCGCGGGGCCGTGGCCAACGTGACCCTGGACCGGGAGCGTTTCGAGGGCGTCAGGCCGGCCCTGGCCGACTTCCTGTCCGGACTGCCGGCGCGCGACCGCGCCTTGGCCGCGTGGGAGCCCAGGCCGCTTCCCCGGCACGAGGGGGTGGTCATCCCGGCCCAGGTCAATTTCGTGGGGCTCGGCGTGGACATGAAAAAGGCCGGCTACGCATTCCACGGCTCGGCCCTGGTCATCGCCCGGCACCTGCGCATGGGCTATCTGTGGGACCGGGTGCGGGTGCGCGGCGGGGCCTACGGCGCGTTTTGCGCCCTGGACCGCCTGGCCGGGCCCATGACCTTCGTCTCCTACCGCGATCCCAATACCTCGCGCACCCTGGAGGTCTTCCGGGCCGCGCCGGACTACCTCAAATCCGTGGAGCTTTCGGAGGACGAGCTCAAGCAGGCCATCGTCGGGGCCGTGGGGGACCTGGACGCCTACATGCTGCCGGACGCCCAGGGCAACGCGGCCATGGCCCGCATCCTGGCCGGGGACGACGAACCGGGCCGCGACCGCATGCGCCGGGAGGTCTTCGCCGCCACCCTGGAGGACTTCCGCGCGTTCGGCGAGGTGCTCGGGAGGGCCATGGACGACGCCCACGTGGTGGCCCTGGGGGCCCGGGAGTCGCTGGCCGGCCTCCGGGACGAACTGCCCGACATGACCATGACCACGGCGCTATAGTCCGCCTTTGTCCGAAAGGAGGGCCATGACATGTTCAATCTGTTCAACCTGTTCCGCAAAAGCGGCATCCTGGAGGGCGAAGAGCCGGGCAGGGACACGTACAAAAAGAAATACCAGTACTTTCAGAGCCTTCTCGCCGGAAACAACATGGCCCTGGAGATCATCACGGACATCGAGGGCGTCTGCTACGGGGAAAAGCCCTTCACCCTGGAAACCATCCTGGATCGATCCGAACGCCTGCTCAAGGTGGTGTACGACATCGCCGAGGATTTGAACGCCCTGTCCGGCGGCGGCTACCCCGGCCTCTTCGACGCCGTGGAACGCATCGGCATCGCCCTTTTGCAGGAGTTGTCGCGCCAAAAGGAGATCGAGCCCACGGAGGCGATCATGCCCCTGGAGACCCTGAGCCTGGAAAACGCGTCGGAAACCGGGGGCAAGGCCGCAAGCCTGGGCGAGGTGAAAAACCGGGTGCACCTGCCCACCCCCCGGGGGTTCGCCGTGACCGCCTATGCCTGTTACCAGTTCCTGCGCCAGAATCGCATCTTCGAACAGGCCAGACAGTTTTTTCGCGGGCTGGACATCGACGACACGGCCAGGCTCCTGGAACTGAGCGAGCAGGCCCGGAAAATGGTCATGGAGAGCATGCTGCCGGCCGAGGTGGAGGCGGCGCTGCATCAGGAGGCGGACAAGCTGGCGCGCGACTTCGGACCGGACGTGCGTCTGGCCATGCGCAGTTCGGCCTTAAGCGAGGATTCGGAGTCGAGTTTCGCCGGACAGCACAGTTCCGTGCTCAATGTCCGGCCCGCGGACATCGCCACGGCCTACAAGGAGGTAGTGGCCAGCGTGTTCAACCCGCGCGCGGTCTATTACCGCCGCAGCAAGGGCTATCCCTGCGACCACGTGGTCATGAGCGCGCTGTGCCTGACCATGGTGGACGCCGCGGCCAGCGGGGTCATGTACACCCGCGACCCAAGCGACCCCCGGAAGAACCTGATTCTCATCAACGCCGTGTGGGGGCTTGGGGTCGGCGCGGTGGAAGGCTCCTCGGCCGCGGACTTCTACGAGGTGGAAAAAAAGAACCTGTCCCCCACGGCCATGCACGTGGCCGAAAAGGGCGCCCGCATCGTTCTCGACCCGGAAAGCGGTCTGGTGACCGAACCCGTGCCCGGGGCGCTTTCCCGCGCACCCTGCCTGTCCGGGGAACAGATATCCACCCTGGCCGGCTACGGCCTGCGCCTGGAGCGCCACTACGGACGCCCCCTGGACATCGAGTGGGCCCTGGACCGGGAGGACCGGCTGGTCATCCTCCAGGCCCGCCCGCTGG
>JBMONM010000074.1:0-15912 GCA_049324675.1 Thermodesulfobacteriota bacterium | reverse complement strand
AACACCCGGAATCAGGGGGTCCGGGGGAAATGATTTCCCCCGGGCGGGAAGGGGTTCGGGGAGGGGCGGCAGCCTCTCCCCGATCTCCATCCGGCTATTGTTTCTCCGTGGCCTTGGTCAGGTGGGTGACGTTGCTTTTGGTAAAAAAGCCGTCGAAGCCGTCAAAGCGCTGGATGTACTCCGTGACCAGGAAGGTTGTGGGGGACATGACGGTGAACACCTGTTTGAGCCCCTCCTCGCGTGAGCCGACCAGATCGGAGAGATAGCGCAAGCCGTCGCCACGCAGGTTCTCGACTACGGTGTCGATGTCCTCGGTGGCGAAGGCCGCGTGGTGGGGGCGCAGGCCCCAGTTATGGATGAAGAGTTCCGTGGGGCCTGAGGTTTCAGGAGTGGTGAATGGGGTGATGCCCGAAGTGAACACCTGGGCATAATCGTCCTTGGAGAGCCGGGCGACGTTGGTGATGGAATTGAGGGACTCCACGTAGACCGCGAAATCGAAATCATAGTCGGTCAGGGACATGAATTCGAGGATGGCCGGGTCCCGATCCCGGGCCTGGACCCGGGTGGCCACGTGGTCGAGCCGGCCGATGTTGGCAAGGTAGCGTACATCGGGCTTTTTGAGTTCAAGGGACAAGGATTTGCTGCCTGGAAGAACGTACCCGTTGCCGCGATGCTTCCACTGCACAAGCCCGATGGAGTTGCCGGTAAAGGCCGAGGGCGCGGTCTGGATGAAATCGTAGTTTGGGGTTCTGACGACGTCCGGAGTCAGGAAGCGCACGCCGTTTTTTTTCTGGATGGCCACATAGCGATCCACGTCGATGCAGGTAAAAACGAAGGTTTCCAGGCGGGTGGCCAGCCGCTGCCCCACTTTGGCCCCTGCGTTATAGGGCAAAAAGGGGTTCTCTCCGGATTTGCGGCGGGTAAGCAGGAAATCCGCGCTGCCCGCGCGGGACAACACCGCCATATCCAGGGCGGGTGTGGCGAAGGCCTCGACCAGATCGAGGCCGGTGTAGCGCAACAGTTCGGTTGCGGCGAAGGAAAAGGCTTCCGGTTCGGTGTTCAGGATCACGGCGGAAAGACCGCCCACCAAACCGCCCAGCCCGTCACGAGTTCGTTTCTCGCGAACCCGGTCAACGTTTTCCAGAAGTAGTCGGTCGTCGTTCTGGAATGCGCCCATGCCCGCTCCCTCCTTCGCAGGGGATCATCACCCGCAGGATTACCCTTAAAGCATATCCACAGGGTCCAGGTCCAGACTCATGCGCACCTCGCCGCCACGGGGAACACATCCCTGGGCTGTAGCGAAAAGGCAGCGGATACCGGGCCAGTCCGGGGCCTTGAGCAGGCAATGAAAACGCCGCCGACCGCCGATAAGCGGCAATGCGGCCGGAGCGGGGCCAAGGACCCGAAGCTCCCGGCCCTCCTTTCCAGCGGCGTCGGCACCGGCCCGAAGCACACGCCCCACTTCGGCCAGAATCCGGTAACCTTCCTCGCAATCTTTGGGAAAACTCACACGCACCAAACCCAGCTTGGTGAACGGTGGATAGCGCCACCGTTCCCGGCGACGCAACTCCTCCCGATAAAAGCCCTCGTAGTCGGCCCGACGCACCAGTTCCCAGAAGGAATCAACGGGATTTCTGGTCTGGATGAGCACGCGGCCGGGGTTTTCACCACGCCCGGCCCTGCCGGCCACCTGCACCAGGAGTTGAAACGTCCGCTCCGCGGCCCGGTAATCGGGCAGATTGCGGCCCATGTCCGCATCGGCGGCGATGACCAGGGTCACTCTGGGGAAATGATGTCCTTTGGAAAGCATCTGGGTCCCAGCCAAAACCTGCGCCCCGCCCGAGGCGAAATCCGCCAGGATCTCCTCGGCCCGTCCCGGTCGGGCCGCGCTGTCCCGATCCAGCCTGGCTACCCGCGTCCCCAGGGGCAAAAGGCCGGCGAGTTCCTCTTCGAGGGACTCGGACCCGGCCCCCAGGGGCAGAAAAGAGGAGCCGCCGCATGAGGCGCAAGGGGTTGGAAACTCCTCGGTCCGACCGCAATAATGGCATACCAGCCGCTGCCGGCCGCGATGAAAGGTATAGGCCAGATCGCAATCCGGGCAGGCGAGGACCTTTTCGCAGTCCAGGCAGTAAAGCACCGGGGCATAGCCCCGACGGTTGAGCAGGATGATGGCCTGTTCGCCACGTTCCACGGTTTCACGCAAAGCCAGGGCGCTGTGTTCGGCCAGAATCGGCATGCGCCCTGCGGACGCCCCCTTTTCCGGGCCGGGGCCGCGTGGGGGACTCTTTGGGACCTTGCCCAAATCCACGATCTCGATATCCGGCGGTGTGCCAGCGCCCACCCGACGGGTCAGGACCACGGCCGGAACCGCCCCGCACATGGCGGCATGATAGGTCTTGATGTCCGGGGTGGCCGATCCCAGAACCAGGAGGGCTCCGGCCAGCCTGGCCCGGAAAAAAGCCACCTCCTTGGCCTGATAGCCAAGCCTCTCCTCCTGCTTGAAGGAGGCGTCATGCTCCTCGTCCAGAACGAAAAGTCCCGGGTTCAGGGCCGGCAAAAACAAGGCCGAGCGGGTGCCCACGACCACACCGGGATCGCGGTCGGTCGCGATCCGACGAAAAATCGCCTCCCGGGCCGAAGGTGACAGGGAACCATGGTACAGCGTCACCCTGTCTCCAGGAAACGCCTCCCGAACGGCCCGATACAGATGACCGGCCAAAGCCACCTCAGGTGCCAACAAAAACGCCTGTCGCCCCCGACCCAGACATTCCCGGACAAGTTCCAGATACAAACGCGTCTTGCCGCTGCCCGTCACCCCATGAACCAGCCGGACCTGCCCGCTCTGCGCGCCAAGGGCCAGGGAAAGCTCCCGCAGGGCCACAGCCTGTTCATCCGTCAGAGGGCATCCCGGGACCTCGGGAGGACAGGGGGCGATCGCCTCCGGGGAGGATTCCAGGCCCCCGGCATCGGGATAGGCCGCGCCGATCTCCACCAGTCCCAGTTTGCCAAGCGCCCGGATGACCGGTCCCATGTCCCGGCCGAAATGACCGGCCACGACCCCGACCGGCACCTGTCCGCGTTCCAAAAGGAAATCCAGAAGGGCATGACGGGCCTTGGCTCCGGGACGGACAGGCCAGGGCGGGTCCACGAGCAGGCGCAGCACCCGGTCCGCCGCCCGGCCCGAATGTCCGGCCCCGCCCGCCACCATGCTCCCGGCGGTCCAGGCCTCGGCCCAGAACCCGGTCTCGTCGCCGCTCATCTCGAAAAGCGCCCGCGGCGTAACCCGCAGGATGCGTCCCTCGCGGGGTGCGGAAAACCCCGTGCCGGACTGCCGCAGTCCGGCCGGCAGGACCTGTCCCAGAACCCGACCCGGAGAGAGGAGTTGCCTGGCCGCCAGGTTGACGATCATGTCCAGATAGGCCGCATCAAACAGGGGGGCATGTTCCAAGGGCCAGACCAGGGGACGTGTCTCCACACCCTGGGGGGGGCTGTCGTCTGTCCCCATGACCACTCCGGCCCGAATGGACTTCCCGAGGGGCACGAGGACCCGCAGACCTGGAGGGAACCCCGTTGCGGCCAAGTGTGCGGGAACCTCATAGGTCAAGGTCGAAAAGGGGGCGCTCAACAGCGCGATAGTGAGATATTCGGGCATGCCCGGGCCAAAAAAACGCCCGGGGACGCAAGGCACCCGGGCGGCAGGGGGTTCATTGTCGACACGGCCCCAAAAGGGGCCGCGCCGCGTGCGCGACCTATGCGGAAAACGGCAGGAGCTGGCGCAACCGGGGAACCAGGGCCTCGCGCAATTCCTCGTCGTGCAGGGCGAAATAGATGTTGGCCGTAAGGTATTCGGCCCAGTCTCCGGCATCGAAACGTTGCCCCTGGATCTTGACGGCCAGGAGCCGGTTGTTCCCGGCCAGGCCCTTGAGCGCGTCGGTGAGCTGGATCTCGCCGCCATGCCCGGGGGTGAGGTTCTCCAGATGATAGAAGATGTCCGGGAACAACACGTAGCGGCCCACGATGGCCATGCGCGAGGGGGCCTCGTTGACCTTGGGTTTCTCCACGAGGCTGCGCACCCGGAAAAGCCCCGGGGCAAACTCCTCGCCGTCGATGATGCCGTAGCTCGAGACCCGTTCCCTGGGCACTTCCATGACCCCGATGACCGGCATGTGTTCGGTCATGGCCACGGTCAAAAGCTGCTTGATGCCTGGTTCCATGCCGAACATGAGATCGTCGCCGACCATGACCGCGAAGGGATCGTTTTTCACCACCTCCCGGGCGCACAAAACGGCATGGCCAAGGCCGAGCTGCTTTTTCTGGCGCACGGAGATGATGTTGACCATCTCGGCCACGGCCCGGACCTGGGCGAGCATTTCCAGCTTGCCTGTGCGCTGCAGCAGGTCCTCCAAGGCCAGGTTGTAATCGAAATGATCCTCGATGATGGTTTTGTTGCGGTTGGTGACGAACACCACGTCGGTGAGTCCGGAAACCTGGGCCTCTTCGACGACATATTGAACCACCGGCTTGTTGTAGACCGGGAGCATTTCCTTGGGGATGTTCTTGGTGGCCGGAAGGGATCGCGTACCCCACCCGGCGACCGGAATGACCACTTTCTTAATTTCCATGCTCAGCTCCTTCATAAGGATGGATCACGCGACAAAAGTCCCCTTTCGAAAGGCCATGACGAATTCAGCCGATGGGGGCAGGCGTCCATGAACGCCGCACCGCGAGACCACGCCGCAAGGGGAAAACGACCGGCCTGCACGTATCAAATAAAGATTCTAAAGCCTTTGAAATAAACTGTCCAGCGGGAAAACCGACACCCCAGGCCTCAACGCAGGCATTTGCGGATGGTGTCGACAAGATGATCGGTCAGACGGTGCACGGTTTGTGCGTCCCGTCCCTCCACCATCACCCGGGCCACGGATTCGGTTCCGGAATAGCGCAGGAGCACACGCCCGGTACCGCGCAAATCCTCTTCGGCACCGGCCACCGCGGCCTGGACCTCGGGGACTTCGGCAAAAGGAATTTTCCGCTCCACGTGGACATTGACAAGCCGTTGGGGATAGGGGGTCAAGAGGCCGGACAGTTCCGAAAGGGGCTTGCCGGTCTGGAGCATGATGCGCAGAAGCTGGAGTGCGGCCAGGGTGCCGTCTCCGGTGGTGCCGTGACGCATGAACACCAGATGTCCGGACTGTTCGCCGCCAAGCACCGCGCCCTCGCCGCGCATGGCCTCGACCACGTACCGATCGCCCACCGGGGTGCGCACCAGCCGCCCCCCGACCTCGTTCATGAATACCTCCAGGGCCATATTGCTCATGACCGTGGCCACCAGGGTCCGACCGGGCAGTTCGTTGCGGTCCATGAGGTCTTTGGCGCAGATGGCCATGATCTGGTCTCCGTCAAGGATGTTGCCCTTCTCGTCGACCACGATGACCCGGTCGGCGTCGCCGTCCAGGGCGATGCCGATGTCCGCGCCGGTTTCCTTGACCTTGGCCGCCGTGACCTCGGGGTACAGCGATCCCACCTTGCGGTTGATGTTCATGCCGTCGGGTTCGGTCCCGATCCTGACCACCTTGGCCCCAAGCTCCTCGAAAATCAGGGGAGAGACCCGATAGGCCGCGCCGTTGGCGCAATCGAGCACGATTTTTAGGCCGTCAAAGGTCACGTCCTGGGGAATGGTGTTTTTCAGGTAGACGTTGTAGCGGCCGGGACTGTCCTGGATCTTGAACGCCCGCCCCACGGTTTCCGGCGGCGGGAAATCCCAATCCGTGTCCGGGTCCAGGACCCGTTCCGCAATCGCGGCCTCCACGGCGTCGGGCAGCTTGAAGCCCTGGCCGTCGAAAAACTTGATGCCGTTGTCCATGTACGGATTATGGGAAGCGGAGATGACCACGCCCACATCGGCGCGCATGCTGCGGGTCAGAAAGGCGATGGCCGGAGTGGGCATGGGGCCGACCAGAAAAACGTCCATCCCCGAAGCGCAAAAACCGGAACTCAGGGCGTATTCGAAAATATACCCGGAAAGCCGGGTGTCCTTGCCGATGACCACCCTGTGCCGTTTCGTGCCGTTACGGAAATGCCGGCCGGCGGCGAGACCCAGACGCAGGGTCACCTCCGGGGTCATGGGATGGATGTTCACCTGGCCGCGAAGGCCGTCAGTTCCAAAGAGCTTTTTCGTCATATGCGATCTATCGTCTCACCTATGGTCTTGGAATGCTTTGTTTTCAACACAAGTCACCACCTCCCCGGTTGGTACCATCCACGCCGGCCGCTGTCCAATGTCCCGGATTCCGGTTCCTGTTCAGCGCCCCCCCACCGGGATGGTCAGGACCGGCAAAGAGGCCTTCACATCACCGCCCTCCATGGCCAGAAGCGTCATGAGAAAGGCGAAAGCGCTCTTCGAGGCCAGGTCATCATGGGCGATGTAAAACCATTTGCCCTCGTAAGAGGTGGCCACGTAGGTGTGACGCGGTTTGCCCGGGCTGGACAGCACGGTGATGCACGAACGCTCGTGAGGCGAGAAGTGCTCGGACGGGGCGTCGGTCAGCCCGGCCTTGACGTCCTCCTCGGGGGCGCGCACCCCTTCGGCCAGATATTCCAAGACCTCCATGGTGTTGCGCAGGTCGAGGGTCAAGTTGACGGCATCGGCTTCCCGGGTCTGGGCGCTTAAAAAATTCATGGCCCGCATGAACCGGACCTGGGCCACCAGCCGGCCGTCCGCGGCGGTCAGGCGCGGCAGGGCGATGCCGAACGCCTTCTCCAGGCGATCGGCCTCGGCTGCATCAGTGAAACGCATCTGCATGAGCAGTGACTCGGATTTTCCATCTCCGACCCCAGTATACTGCATTTGCAGGTCCCCCCGTTTCTGCAGCGCCACCAGGGCCTCGCCCAGGGCGTGAAAACGCTCGCGGTCGGCCTTGGCCTCGGGGGTGTCCTGGTCCGGCGGGGGGTTGCGCAGGCCCCCAAGCTGGCGGACCAGGATGTCCAGAAGCATGTCCATATCCGCCCCGGCCCTGAACAGAAAAAACAGTCGGGCGGGATCGATTTCGGTCAAAAGTTGGGTGACGTATTTCTCACCCTGAAGCGGGGTATAAGTGATGGTGGGGCTTTCGTAGTACTGGAATTCAAGGTTGGGTTTGACCGCCGAGTCGGGATATCCGGCCAATGCCGGATAGTAGCCGATAACCTGCCCGGTCTTCTCGGAGATGCTGTAGGGCACGACGCTTTTGGTGGGGCCGGCGTTGAGGTCGGCGGAGACTCCGGTGGTCATCTGGAAATTGAAGGAGGAGGAGATGGAGCCCACGCTCATGAAAAAGGGCGGCTCCAGATAGCGGATGCGTACCAGGTTGAGCAGAAGCTCCTCCTTGTCGCTTTGCTGGATGCCGGTATTGTAGGCGGCGCGGTTGCCTTTCATGACCGAGGGGCCCATGGTGCCGCAGCCGGTCAAAAAAAAGGCCAAGGCCGCCAGGACCAGGGCCGCGCTTGCGATGCCGCGCATGGTTCCCCCCTGAGAAAGGTCCTTGACCGATCCGGGACGCTTCCCCGGGAGAGTGTATCCGCTTCGCCGGACGGCTTCAATACGTCTTGGCCGGGCGGACGCGTTTTCTCTTGCCCGGGCCGGTATCGGGCCTCAAAAACTCACCCTTCGAAAGACGGGCACGAAACGCATCCTGGCCAGACGTCCAGCCAGAATGCCCAGGACCACCCCGGCGGAATTGGCGGCCATGTCCCACCCGGAGGCCATGCGTCCCGGCACGTGGCCCTGGGCGTATTCCAGACCGCACCCGAGAAGGATCATGGACAGGGATGCGGCCAGCCCGACCCGTTTCCGGACGAACCCGAAACACGGCCAGAAGGCCAGCCAGGCATATCCAGCCAGATGATAGAGCTTGTCCACCCCCGGAAAATCGCCGGGCATGTCCACATCCGGCAGAAGCGACATCCAGGCCACGGCCGTGACCGACACCGCCCAGACCACGAACGCCGCCATGCCAAGCGTCCCGCCCCACCCCTCACGACGTGAAAAAATCATCCATCTCCCGTCCATCCGTACTATCCCGGCAACGTTCTCCGACCGTCCCGTCGGCGAAGCCCGTCGAAGTTTTCGAAAGGGGGGGCCAGGGGGGAAACTTTTTGCCAAAAGTTTCCCCCCTGGCCGCCGGAGGCATTTTTCCTATCGCCCGGCCATCTCGCGCAGGCGGCGGATGCGTTCGGCCGTGGGCGGGTGGGTGCTGAACCAGTTGGCGGCCGTTCCGGCGGAAAAGGGGCTGATGATGAACATGTTTTCCGTGGCCGGGTTGGCTCCGCGCATGGGGATCTGCCTGGAATAGCCCTCGATCTTGGACAGGGCCGAGGCCAGGGCCAGGGGTTGTCCCGAAATCTTCGCGCCCGTGGCGTCGGCCAGAAACTCGCGGGAACGGGAAATGGCCATCTGAATGAGCATGGCCGCGATGGGGGCCAGAATGGCCAGGGCGATGGCCGCCAGGGGATTGCTCCCGCCCTCCTCGTCGCTGCGGCCGCCGCCGAAAATGGCCGCCCACTGGAGCATGTTGGCCAGCATCATGACCACCCCGCCGAGCACGGCGGCCACGGTCTGGACCAGGATGTCCCGATTTCTGACGTGGCCGAGTTCGTGGGCCAGGACGCCGCGCAATTCCTCGGGTGAGAGAAGGCGCATGATGCCCTCAGTCACGGCCACCACCCCGTGCTCGGGATTTCTGCCCGTGGCAAAGGCGTTGGGGGCCTCCTGGGGGATCAGGTAGATTTTCGGTTTGGGGATGCCGGCGTTGCGGGCCAGTTCCCCGATCATGGCGTGCAGGCCGGGAGCGTCCTGCGGGGCCAGTTCCCGGGCCCGGTACATGGACAGAACGATCTTGTCCGAAAACCAGTAGCTGCCCACGTTCATGATCAGGGCGAAGACGAAAGCCACGTAGAGTCCGGACCGTCCGCCCATGGCCTGGCCGATAAAAAGCACCAGGGCCGTCAGCAGGCCCAGGAGGAGCGCGGTCTTAAGTTGACTGGTCATATGATCCTTCGCTCGAGGCTTCAATACCATACGCAAGACCTCGCCCCGGCCCGGCGGCCGGAGCGAGGTCCGGTTCAAGACATATGGAGCTCTGTTCAGTTCGACCGTTGACGAAACACCTGCTCATCAGCCGTTTTCACGTCTGCGTTCAGGGTTGCGTTTCATGCGTTTCCCAGGGACCTTGTGGACGGTTGCCGTGTCCTTGGCCGTCTTGCGGCCCGAACCTCCGCCTGCGTCGCGGGTACTCCCGCTTGGCCGCGCCGTCAGCGGCGCGCCTTGGGGCGACTCGATTCGCCGGTATGGGTTCGCGGATTCGTCGCGGCGGTCCTCCTTTGCATCCGCTTCGACCGGAAGGAGATCATCCGGCCATATATTCATCATAAGGCCGTGTGAACGAATGTAAAGGACTCAGACGTGTTTTCCTTACTGATCCACGATCTTCCCGCCACACTCGGGTGAAGGATACCCGTCCCGGCGTGGACAATTCCGGCCATGTCTTGCTACCGTGCAGCCCAAGACCGAAAGGAGTTCCCATGCCTAACGCCTCCAAGGTGCTCGTCGTCGAGGACAGCCGGGTGCAGGCCCGGATCATGAGCGACCACATCCGGGCCGTCACCCCGTACGAGACCCTGATCACCGCCACCCTTGCCGAAACCGCCCGGATCATGGAAACAAACCGCGACGACATCTTCGTGGCCATCCTGGACCTGAACCTGCCCGACGACCCGGGCGGCGAGATCGTGGCCCTGGCCAACCGCCACAACGTCCCTTCGGTGGTCATGACCTCCTCGTTCGACGACGAGGTCCGCAAAAAACTCCTCGAGCACAACGTGGTGGACTATTTTCTGAAGACCATGGCCGAGGTGGCCACCATGGAGAACCTCATCGAACGGCTGCATAAGAACCTGTCGGTCACGGTGCTTGTGGCCGACGATTCCCGCCTCGCCCGAGCCCAGATGGCCACCCTGCTTGCGAACCAGAACTACCGGGTCCTGGAGGCCGAGGACGGAGCCCAGGCCCTGGACATCCTGACCTCGAACCCGGAGGTGCGCCTGCTGATCACCGACTACCACATGCCCCGCCTGGACGGCTTCGAACTCATCACCGAGATCCGCAAGACCCTGCCCCGGGACAAGCTGGCCATCATCGGGGTTTCGGCCGAAAGCGGCGAACAGACCGCCCGGTTCCTCAAAAACGGGGCCAACGACTTTCTGACCAAGCCCATCGGCATGGAGGAGTTCTATTGCCGGGTCAACCAACAGATGGACATGCAGGATATCATTCAAGGTTACAAGGCACTGCGAGAGAAATCCGCCTCGTGATCCAACGCCCCCGGCGAAAGGTACGCCCGTTGTTTCTGGGGGCTGCCCTGGCCATTCTCATCCCTGTCGCGACCTTTTCCGTCCTCGACGCCGTCTTTCCCTTTCCCGAAAACCGCCTGACACCGGCGCCGTCCACCGTGGTCTCCGACCGAACAGGCCGCCCCCTGCGTTTCTACCTGGCCCCGGACCATTCCTGGCGCTTCCCGATCACCCTGGCCGAGACCGCTCCGATCCTGACGACAACCCTGACGGCGTCGGAAGATCGCTATTTTACGCTGCACCCCGGCATCAATCCCCTGGCCCTGACCCGGGCCGCCCTGGGCAACCTCCTGGCCGGCCGGGTGACCAGCGGCGGCTCGACCATCACCATGCAGGTGGCCCGCCTGATCGAGCCCAAGCCCCGCACCCTGTGGGCCAAGATCGTGGAGATGTTCCGGGCCGTACAACTCGAAACCCGCCGCACCAAGGACGAAATCCTGACCGCCTACCTGAATCTGGCCCCCTTCGGCGGCAATATCGTGGGCGTGGGCGCGGCCGCGTATTTCTACTTCGGCAAGACCCCGGACCGGCTGTCCCTGGGCGAGGCCGCCCTGCTGACCGCCCTGCCCCGGGCCCCGGTCCGTTTCGATCCGGCCCGCAATCCCGTTGCCGCCACCCGGGCCAGAGACCTGGTCCTCGATCAGCTCGCCGCCCGCGAGGCCATCCCCCCCCAGGCGGCGGCCGAGGCCAAGGCCGTGCCCGTGCCCGACCACCTCGTCGACCCTCCCTTCCTGGCCCCTCACTTCTGCGATCTGGCCAAGGCCCGATATCCCGGCCAGGCCCGCCTGCGCACCACCCTGGAGCCCTTCGCCCAGAAGACCGCCGAGGAAATCGTCAAGGGCCGCGCCGAACGGCTCCGGGGCCTGGGTATCGGCAGCACCGCCACGGTCATCCTGGACCGGAAGACCCGGGGCGTCCTGGCCATGGTCGGCTCGCCGCATTTCTTCGACGCGGCCAGAAGCGGTCAGATAAACGGCACGGTCATCCGCCGCTCCCCGGGCTCGGCGCTCAAACCCTTTCTCTTCGCCAAGGCCATGGACGACGGCCTGATCATCCCGGAAAGCCTGCTCCTGGACATCCCCACGGCCTTTTCCGGCTATTCCCCGAAAAACTACGACGGCCTGTTCCGGGGTCGGGTCACGGCCGAAAAGGCGCTCATCACCTCGCTCAATGTCCCGGCCGTGCGCCTTCTGGACGCGGTGGGTCCGGAGGACTTCCATGCCCTGCTCGTGCGCGGCGGCCTGACCACCCTGGACAAGCCGGCCTCCCACTACGGGCTGTCACTGATCCTGGGCGGCGGAGAGGTCACGCTTCTATCCCTGACCGGACTGTACGCCACCCTGGCGGGAGGCGGCGAGCACGTAGCCCCGCGCCTCTTCCCCGACGCCCCGACCACGGGCGTCCGGCTCTTCTCCCCCGAGGCCTGCGCCCTGACCACGGAGATCCTGGCCCAGGTGGAACGCCCGGATCTGCCCGGAGGCTTCGAACGGGTCCTGGGCGCGCCGGCCGTGGCCTGGAAGACCGGCACCTCCTACGGCCACCGCGACGCCTGGGCCTTCGGCTTCTCAGCCGAACACGTCATCGGCGTGTGGGTGGGCAACATGGACGCCACTCCGGTCAAAGGCATCTCCGGATCGCTCCACGCCGGCCCCATCCTCTTCGAACTCTTCCGGGCCGTGGAAACCTCGGGCTCGCGGCTGCCCGATCCCGGCCCCCTAAACGTCGCGGAAGTGGAGGTGTGCGCCGAGAGCCGCTGTCTGGCCGGCCCCTTCTGCGACCGGCGCATGACCATCAAGACCATCCCCGGCAGGACCCGCCTTCCCCCCTGCCCCATCCACAAACAGATCCACGTGGACCAGGACACGGGACTGCGCCTGGCCGGAAGCTGCCTGGAACGCCGTGCCTCCCGAACCGAGATCGTCACCGAGTATCCGGCCGAACTCTGCGCCTGGTGGCGCTCCACAGGCATCGCCTTCGCCTCGCCGCCCCCGCCGCATCCCGACTGCGCCGAGGTGGCCGGAGGCGAGCCGCCGCGTATCGTCTCCCCCGTCGCCACCGCCCCCTACGCCCTGCGCACGGACGTGCCCGCGTCCTTCCAGCGCCTGTCCCTGTCGGCCAACGTGGCCGCGCCGGCCACCAAGGTCTACTGGTACCAGGACGGCCTGCTGGTGGCCCACGGCTCGGCCGGCGACCGGCTTTTCGTGGACCTCTCACCCGGCCGGCACCGGCTGGTGGCCATGGACGACCTGGGACGCATGGACGCCGTGACGTATGTTGTGGAATAAGAGGGAAAACAGGAGGTCGCACCATGAGCGTCATGGCGGAACTGTCGATCTTCCCCATGGACAAGGGGGAATCCGTGAGTCCCTATGTGGCCCGGGCCGTGGATGTCATCAAGGACAGCGGCCTGCCCTACGTGTTCGGCCCCATGGCCACCAGCATCGAAGGCGAGACCTTCGAGGAGGTCATGGCCGTGGTCGCGGCCTGCTACCACGCCCTTTTACCCGACTGCGGCCGCATCCACGTGGCCCTGCGCCTGGACTGCCGCAAGGGCGAGAGCGGCCGGCTGGCCGGCAAGGTGCGCTCGGTCATGGACAAGGTCCGCACGTGATCCGCCGCATGCGGCCATGGCGGCTTTTCGCCGCCTTGCTGCTTGCGATCCTGGCCTGGGGCCTGCCGACGGTTTCGCGGTCCGGACAGCTTGCAGACGCGGTGGTGGCCGTGGACGTGGGACACAGCCACAAACGGTCCGGAGCCAGGAGTGCCCGGGGCGTGCCGGAATACCGGTTCAACCTGGACATGGCCCGCCTCGTGGTCGAGGAACTGCACCGGGCGGGACTGCCGAAAGCCGTTCTCCTGGACGCCGACGGGGCCGACATCCCCCCGGCCGGCCGTGCCCGGCGCGCCAACAGGAACAAGGCCGCCGTGCTGGTCTCCATCCACCACGACTCGGTGCAGCCCCACTACCTTGAAGACTGGATTTTCGAGGGCCGCCGGGGGCGTTACTGCGACCGCTTCGCCGGCTACAGCCTGTTTTTTTCCGCGAAGAATCCCACGGCCGGTCCGAGCCTGGATCTGGCCAAAACCATCGGCGAAAGCCTGCGCGAGGCGGGGTTCACGCCCACCGCGCACCACGCCGAACCCATCCGGGGAGAAAACCGGGAAATGGTCGACCCCGAACGCGGGGTCTACCGCTACGACGGCCTGGCCGTGCTCGGGCGGGCGGCCATGCCCGCCGTGCTCGTGGAATGCGGGGTCATCGTCAACCGCGACGAGGAAACCGCCCTGACCGATCCGGACAGACGCACCCGCCAGGCCCGGGCCATCGCCCGGGGCGTGGCCGCATTTCTTGAACGGCATCTGAAACACGCCGTCCGATCCGCCGTATCTCCCGACACTTTTGCCCGAACCTACAATTCTGTAGTCCACAGGCCTCGCCTTTCAATATCATCTCTCTAAAATAAAAGCCTTTTATCGCGGCACACCCTTTGCTTTGGGCTTCTCCACCCATACATTGAAACCCAAAGGAGGCCGCCATGTTCGTCGCCGCCATCCTGGCCGTCATCGTCCTGGCCGTCCTGATCCTGGAATCCCTGCCCGGGACCTCCCATATCGTCTTTGATCCGGAAATCGGGTTCTCGCCGCGCCATGCCCGGCTCGAGGCCGCGGACCTCCCCGGCGGACATGTCGGTCCCGTCGGATGATACCGTCCCCGGAGGACGTTCCCCCTTCCGAAAGTATCACCGAAAAATGAAGATTGGTGACTCTCTTGCCAACACGCAGCCGAAAAGGGTCTATTCTGTTTGCTCGAGCCGAACGGTCGGTTGCGCCTGAACCGGCGCGCCGCCCCAACCCCCGTCGGGGATGTGAATGGACCCTCTCGCACGCCGTCCCGCTTCCGTGATCCGCGCCCCGGTCGGCGCGATGTCCGGACCGTCCCAGGCCCCACCCGCGGCCGATGTCGCCAGAACGCGATCCGTCCCCCCCCGGAGACGCCACGAATGATGGTCGCGCATGCTTGATTCCGCCGCACTCACCCCCCTTCTTTTGACCCTCAAGGTGGCCTTTCTGGCCACCGTCGCGGCCCTGTGTCTGGGCGTGGGCCTGGCCCAGGCCGTAGGGAAATGCCGGTTCCCGGGCCGCGACTGGATGGATGCCATCCTCACGCTGCCCTTGGTCCTGCCGCCCACGGTGCTCGGGTATTACCTGATCGTGGTCATCGGCCGGCGCGGCTTTCTCGGCGCATGGCTCCTCGACACCTTCGGCATCACCCTCATGTTCACCTGGGAAGGGGCGGTCCTGGCCGCCGCCGTGGTGGCCTTCCCCCTGGTCTACCGCTCGGCCCGGGCGGCCCTGGACGGCGTCGACCCCAACATCGAAAACGCCGCCCGGACCATGGGGGCCTCGGAAACCCGCATCTTCCTGCGGATCACCCTGCCCCTGGCCTTCCGGGGCATCCTGTCCGGGACCATGCTGGCGTTTGCCCGGGCCATGGGCGAATTCGGGGCCACGCTCATGGTCGCCGGAAACATCCCGGGCAAGACCCAGACCCTGTCGCTGGCCGTGTATACCGCCGTCCAGGCCGGAAACGACGCCTTGGCCAACCGTCTGGTGCTGCTTGTCTCCGCCGCCTGCGTAATCATCCTGGTGGTCGCGGGGAAACTGCTCAAACCCAAAATCTGAAAGGAGTCCGCCATGAAACGCCTGCTCGTGTCCCTGGCCCTGGTCCTGGCCCTGGCCTGCCCGGCCCTGGCCGGAGAATTGACCGTCTCCGCCGCCGCAAGCCTCACCGACGCCTTCAAGGAGTGCAAGCCCCTGTTCGAAAAGGCCAACCCAGGCACCACCCTGGTCTTCAATTTCGCCGCCTCGGGACCGCTGCTCAAACAGATCGAACAAGGCGCGCCCGTGGACGTGTTCGCCTCGGCCGACCAGAAAACCATGGACGACGCCGCCGGCAAAAACCTGATCGACGCCGCCAGCCGCAAGAACTTCGCCCAGAACGCCCTGGTCCTGGCCATCCCCGCCTCGGGTGGAGCCCCCGTGAAAAACCTGGCCTCCCTGACCGACGCCAAGGTGGCCAAGATCGGCGTGGGCAACCCCGAAAGCGTCCCCGTAGGCCGCTATACCAAGCTCGCCCTGGAAAAAAGCGGCATGTGGGGCAAAATCTCGTCCAAATGCATTCTGGCCGAATCCGTGCGCCAGGTCCTGGACTACCTCTCGCGCGGCGAGATCGACGCCGGCTTCGTCTACGCCACGGACGCCAAGCAGGGCGGCGACAAGGTCAAGGTCGTCGAGGAAATCCCCCTGGAAAAACCCGTGAGCTACCCCGTCGCGGTCATCGCCACCTCCAAGGACAAGGCCACGGCCGGCAAGTTCATCGCCTTCCTGACCTCCCCCGAAGGCGCGGCCGTGCTGGCCAAATACGGGTTCAAGAAACCCTAACGCCCGGGGAACCGGGAGAGGGCGGCGCCCTCTCCCGGACCCTCTCCCGCCAGGGGGATCATCCCCCTGGACCCCGGGCTCCGG
>JBMONM010000073.1:0-1942 GCA_049324675.1 Thermodesulfobacteriota bacterium | reverse complement strand
CGGCGTCGGCCGCGACGGCAACACCCGTCGCGGGCGGAAAGCGGCGAAGGTTCCGACCGCGACGGGAGATTATTCCAGGATGGCGGCGGCGCTTTGGATGTAGCTGAGGATGGCCTTGCGGGTGGCTTCGGGCAGGTCGACGAATTTCAGGCCGAGTTCGATCTTGCCGGAATCCGCGGCGCTGCGCTTGATCTGGCAGCGCAGGCAGTCCCGGCCGTCCTCGCCGAACAGGGAGCAGACCACCTGGACCGCGTCGTCGACGGCCACGGCGGGCTGGAACTTGCGCATGAGCGTCAGGGTCACCCCGCAGCCGGACAGGCTCAGATCGGTCATGAGCCCGGCTATGGACGTTTCCCCGATGCGCGTGGTCACGGGGAGCAGGCAGGGGATGCGCTTGTGGCGGCGCAGGTTGTAGCTCTCCACCTTCTCGGGAAAGGTCAGGAAAAACAGGGGGAAGGGGGAAAACAGATACTTGATGATCGTGCACCGGAAACCGAAAATGGCCCCGGAATGCAGATAGCGCACGGTTACGTCGTTTCCGGAATACAGGTACTGGAAGAGCATATCCTTGTTGCTCTCCACGAGGGAGGGCAACTGGGTGACCACGTATTTTCCCTTGCAATAGCCGATAAGCGACGAGGTCAGCTTCACGTCGATCCCGTTTATGTCCAGGGCCAGCTTGGCCCCGACGGGGATATCCAGAACCAGGGCGCCGTTTGTGGGAGTCTTCCTGGTCATATGTCTCCCTCCGTGGACCGTGCAGGATCCTTCCCGTGCGGCTTGCCGGACGGCGGGCCGTCCGTGCCGGACACGACCGAGGAGGATTCCAGATAGCGCAGGAAGTCCCCGGCCTCGGCGAAGTGCGGATTGATGCCCAGGGCGGTGTGCAGATGCTCCGTGCAGTCCCCCAGGTCGCCGGCCTCGAAATGGACCCGGGCGATGTTGAAATGCAGGTTCTCGTCGTCCGGAGAAAACGCGATGGCCCTCTGGTAATAGGCGATGGCCTCGGGACGATAGCCGGCCTTGCGCAGATCGATGCCGAACCTGTTGAAGAGATGGCGTTGCTCTTCCTTGAACACCTCGTCGAGGTTGAGGATGCGCCGCAGGACCTCGCACAGCTTTTTGTGGTCCTGGGTGCGGCAATAGACCTCCCCCAGGCCCACATTGGCCTCGCAGCTGTTCTCATCGAGCAGGATGGCCTTGCAGAAGACCTTTTCGGCCTCGTCGAGGCACCCCTCGCGCAGATGCTTTTCCCCCATTTCCAGCTTTTTTTTCAGGGACTGCACATGCGGCAGGGTCTTTTTCTCATAGTAGCCCGGTTCCGGAACGTAGCCGGTCACAAAGTCCTTTTTGGAAAGGACGTTGCGGATGCCCGAGGGGATGTGGTTGGCGTTGAGGGGCTGGACCTCGTAGGCGTCGTCGTCCAGCCGCCTGGCGAACCAGTAGGTTTTTTGCACGTATTCCTTGGCCGTGCCCCCGACGCCCACCTCGGTGGACCGGTTCAGGGAATAGATGCCCAGAATGCGAGGTTGTCCGCTCATCGCTGCAAAGTGCCCCACCAAAACGGGCCGCTACGGGATATGGAAAGAACCCGGCGGCGCCTTCCTTAAGCGACAGGGTCCGATCACAGCGACCCGACATGCAACGTCGCCCCTGCCGGCCACCTTGTTTTTAATGCGGCCGGTTTTCACGACGGTTACCACTTCAAGAATGATTCATGTCGGCGGTGAGACACGATAAACGCCGGCTGGCAAGACCAGGATCATGGATACGATATGATGCGCATCTACCCTACGGCCGGGCCCCAGTCAACAACGCCGGGCCTTTTCGGGACGTACAAGAGACATCCGGCCTGCATTTCCCCGGCGGCGGGCCCACAGCGCGCCGAATCCATCGGACAATGACGAAACAGCGCTCCGTCCGGGGCGGCGGGCGCGCCGGC
>JBMONM010000072.1:0-16023 GCA_049324675.1 Thermodesulfobacteriota bacterium | reverse complement strand
GCCTCCGGCCCCGCGGGCGCGGCCCCGGAGGCCTTGCCCGGGGCCTGTCCCGCCACGGCGGGTTTGGGCTCCGGCCCGGCCGCATTCCCGGCCTCGGCGGCCATGGCCGACCCCGACCCGACGGCCGACAAAAAACACATAAAAAAAGATAGTTGCCACAGTTTTCCGGGCATCTCGCCGACTCCGTTTTCGCGCCTCTGGGCGCGTGTCTCGCGCCAAAAAGTCCGTCGTGTCCGTCCCGGGCCTTCCCCGGCGCGTCACGCGGCCGGGGGCAGACAAGCACATTTCCCCCCTCCCGGCAACCGGCATATTTCCCAGTTTTCACGGCCATCCGCCCGCCGGTTCTGGACAAGGCAAACGGCGTTGCCCTATACTTGCCTGGATGCGCGCACCTTTACGGCTTTCCCGAATCACGATCCTGGCCGCCGTCGTCGGTCTGGCCCTGGTCATCGGCTGCATGCGGGCCATGAACCAGCCGGCCAGGCAAGCCGCACCGGCCGGCCAGGCAACCGCCGCCACGCCTCCCGCGGCCGACGCCGCGCCGGAGGTTTCCGGGGGCGCGCCCGAATCCGTCCCTTCCCCGGCTCCGGCCGCCGCAACGGCTGCACCCGACGGCGCGACCTTCTCGCACATGGTGGAGCCGCTCACGGCCCGGCTTTTCACCATCCCCGAAGACGCCCGGACGCCCGCCCTCCCGGCCGACCGGCCCGAACCGGCGGCCACGGCGGTCGCCCCGAAGCCCCAGGCCGCCCCTCCGGCGGACATGGCGGCGCTGGCCCCGGCCGCACCCCGGGAGGCAGGCTCCAGGCCCCCGGTCCCCGAGGCCCCGGCGTCTCCCGCGCCAGCCCCGGCGCCTGCGGGGACACAGGCGTCCTCCCCGGCCAAGACGGTCCTGGTGGTGGGCGATTCCTTCGCCGTGGGCATCGGCATGACCCTGGCCGAGACCCTGAAGCCGGCCAAGGACGTCCGCCTGGACCAGAAGGGCAAGACCTCGAGCGGCCTGGACAATTCCAAGTTCCACAACTGGGGCAAGACCCTGGAGGGCCTGCTCCAGGGTGCCCGGCCCGCCGCCCTGGTGGTCATGGTCGGCGGCAACGACGCCAACAACGGCCCCGGCACCGAGGTCTGGGCCGAGAGCTACCGCCACAAGGCCGCCGACTTTCTGGGCATCGCCGCGAAAAAAGGGGTCCCGGTGTACTGGGTGGCCCTGCCGCCCATGCGCGACGAGGGCCTCAACGCCCGGGTCAGGACGACCAACGCGGCCATGCGCGCGGCCTGCGAATCCGGCGGGAACTGCCGGTTCATCGACGCCTGGGACCTGTTCACGGACGAGAAGGGCAGGTTCGCCGAGGAAAAAACCATCGACGGAAAGATCGTCAAACTGCGGGCCAAGGACGGGGTGCATTTCACCATGGCCGGATACCGCTTGCTCAGCGACCGTATCCTGGCCGGATTCGCCCCGAATCTGGAACTGAGCCTCAAAAAATGATCCCGGTTCCCGAAAAATGACACGCCGCCCGCGCCTCCGAACCTGGTTTCCCGCGTTTTGCATCTACCTGACGGCCTTTGCCGTGGCCGGGTTCCTCAATATCGAAAAAATATCCCTGTGGGCCGAGGACCGCATCGGGGAAAGCCATTCCTCGCGCGTCCTGAGCAACCTGCGGGCAGTCCGGGAGGCCTACCGGGCCTCGCCCGTGGCCGGTCTGGCGGCGGATGCGGACCGGGCCCTGGCCCCCCTGTTCCACGGCACCTACAAAGGCACCCCGCCAGCGGACGAAATCCCGGGCGAGGCCGAAGCAGCGGCGCACCTGGACGATGCCGAGAAGCCGTACCAGACCGTTCTCAAGCCGACCATCACGGATATCAGGCCCGTGGGCAGGGAAGAACTTCTGGCCGCCCTCGACACGTCCGCGCCTTCCTTGCCGCCGCTCTCCGAAGAAGCGCCGCCCTCTCCGGGAGGCACCGAGCGGCAGTCCGCGACCGGAACGACCTCTTCCCCGGACACCTTTCTGACCCAGCGACTCCTCGAACCGCCGCACAAGATCCTGGTGGTGGGCGACTCCCTGGCCATCGGCCTGTCCCTGTCCCTGCGACGGTCGGTCAACGATTACGAGGACGTCACCCTCATTGAGGAAGGCAAGGTCTCAAGCGGCCTGGCCAATCCCAAGTACTTCAACTGGGAAAAGGCCCTGCAGGCCTTTGTGGACAAGCATTCCCCGTCCATGGTGGTGGTCATGATGGGCGCCAACGACGCCAAGTACATCAACCTCAACGAAAAACCCCGCGAGCCCGGATCGCCGAACAAGACCTGGAGCGAGGTCTTCTCCATGCGCCTGGAGACCTTCCTGGCCATCCCGGCCAAACGGGACCTCCCGGTCTTCTGGATCGGCCTTCCGGTCATGGGCGACCCCACTTATGCCAGACAGGCCCAGGCCATGAACGACATCGTGCGCGCCGAATGCGACAAGTTTCCCAACTGCCGGTTCCTGGACACCTGGGATCTGTTGTGCGACCCGGAAGACACCTACGCCACCTTTCTCAAGAACGACAAAGGCGGCAAGATCAAGATCCGGGCCAACGACAAGGTCCATTTCACCGTGGCCGGAGGCGACATCCTGGCCCGGTCGTTCTTCGACCAGGCCTCGCGCCTGGCGGTATTCCGCCCCAAGACCGAAAAAACCGCCGCGTCCACGACGGGCGAGGCCCCACCCGCAACAACGGCCAATCCATGACGGGTTCCACGACCGGACGCGTTTCCAAAAACCCGTCCCCCGCCTCCAGTCCCGGCACATCCCCCGCGTCACTTCTCCTCGCCGCCCTTCTCGCGGCGCTGTGTCTCGTGCTTGCCTGTTGCGGCGAATCCCAGGAACCCACGGAGATCGAACCATCCGGCCTCTTCGAAAGGGCCCGGGCGAAACCGGGGAAAACCGTCGTCCTCGTGGTCGGGGACTCCCTGTCCGTCAGCCTGGCCGACAAGCTGGAGACGGTGTTGGACAAAAACCGCTGCACCCTGGAGCGCCTGTGCCGGGAAGGCGGCGGCCTCACCCGGCCGGAACTCCTGGATTTCCCGGCCGGACTCAAGGAACTGCTCGGCCGGACCACGCCGGACGTGGTCGTCTTCATGATCGGAGCCAACGACGCCATGCCCGTGACCAACGGCGACGCCGTGCGGGTGCCCTTTGACTCCCCGGAATGGAGGACGGCCTATGCCGGACGGGTCGGCTCGCTCATTCAGATGGCCCTTGCGGCCAATCCCCGGGCCCCCGTGTTCTGGGTCGGCGCGCCGCCCATGGCCGACCGGAACCTGAGTTCGGCCCTGCGCAGGGTCAACGCCGCCCAGCGCGAGGCCTGCCAGGGGCATCCTCCCTGTCGGTTCCTGGACACCTGGGAGGTATTTTCCGACGCCGAGGACGCCTACACCTCCACGGCCCTGGATCTGACCGGGGCGCAAACCCCGCTTCGCACCGCGGACGGCGTGCATCTGACCGACGCCGGGGCCAGACGCCTGTGCGCCCGGGTCGTCTCGGAAACCTCGGGAGTTCTTCCCGTCCCGGCCTCCAAGGCCAGGGACGAACTTTTTTCATCCCTGACGGATCTGACCCCCGTCCCCCTGGCCACGGCATCCCCTGCCCCCGGGCCATCCAAGGCGGAAAAGAAACACGAGGTCAAACGCGGCGAAACCCTGGCCGGCATCGCCAGGGCACACGGCCTTTCCACGGAGGCGCTGATCCGCGCCAACCAGGGGGTGGACGCCAAAAAGTTGCGCCCGGGCCAGACCCTGGTCGTCCCCGCCCCAGACACCGCCCCCTGAAAAACGCCGCCATCGCGGGAAAGGGCGCGCGCCACCGACCGACGCGCCACCGGACGAACCGGGCCGGACACATCCGGAGCGGGACATGGCGCAAGGCGCGCTGGGCCTCGCGGCCTTGGTGGCCATGGTCTCCCTGGCCGACCAGATCCTGGCCTTTCTCCCGACCGTGGCCGGAAGCCCCCTGTCCCTCTCCCGCCCTTTCGGATTCGCGTTCCGGCCTCTGGTGTGGCTGATCGGCGTCCCCTGGGCCGAATCGGAGACGGCCGGGATGCTTATGGGCACCAAAACGGCCCTAAACGAACTTCTGGCCTATCCGGAGGTGTCCAAACTCCCGCCCGGGGCGCTTTGCGAGCGTTCGCGCCTGATTCTGACCTACGCCATGTGCGGTTTCGCCAACTTCGGCAGCCTGGGCATCCTGGTTGGCGGCATAAGGACCATGGCCCCCGAGCGCCGGAACGAGATCGTGGCCCTGGGCATGCGCTCCGTCGTCTCCGGCATGCCGGCCACGCTCATGACCGGCGCCGTGGCGGGCATCTTTCTGTAATCCGAAACGCCCTGATTTCCCGCCGTTTCTGGTTCGCGACGGCTACGCCCGCACTTGTGCCATATTTCACGATCATTTGCCGAAAAAGTCCTGAAGAAATTTTTTTGCTGTCTTTTCCTCCCGGTCTGCAACAGGATTCGAATTGTACATCCGCATACGGCCGGCCGGACGCAAATGTGATTTCATTCACAGCAGCATGGCCCCAGACCACAGTCGTGTTGAATTTCCCAAACTTCCCTTGACCGTCCCAATCGCTGTAACTATGCTATTTTTAGCATAACATGAGCGATCGAAAACGCCAGGGCCTCCGCACCGACGCCACCCGCTGCGGGAGGGACGCCCCCGCCGGGGCAGTCACTCCCGGGGTATCGATGCCGTGTCATCCCAATGTCGCCGTCGGCCCCCGCGACCAAACCACTACCTGGAGGAATCTTCGCATGAGCACCGAAACATACCGATACATGCAGGATTATTTCATGGATCAACTGCGGCTGATGCATTATCCGGTCGCCATCAGGTACATCTTCGACCAGGACGAACTCGACCGCTTCAGGAAGGAAGTCTCCCACTACGTTCCGGGCAAGGCCCTGACCTTCTGCCAGGCCGAGATCGGCGCCCGCATGGAGGGAATAACGGTGCTCATGGAGAAGGAACGCCTGGGCTGCGCCAACGCCAAGTTCGTCTTCGGCTGGAAGGGCCTGGACGAGGCCGAGATCAAAAGCCACCTGAAATACGCGCGCGATATGGACCAGGCCGAGGCCTTCGTCAAATCCAAGCCCCGCCTGCCGGAAGGCAAACTCCTGGCCGTGGTGGTCTCCCCCCTGGCCGACGCCTACGCCCCGCCCCATGTGGTGCATTTCTACTGCGACAACATGCAGGCCTACCACTTGGCCGTGGACTGGATGTCGGCCATGAACGTCCATCCGCTCAAGCCATCCATGACCATGAACTCGGCCGCCTGCGGCGGAAACGTCCATGCCTACAACTCGGCGGCCATGAACGTGTTCATGGCCTGCAGCGGCAGCTACAACGCCGGCAAGACCGAGCGGGGCGAAATCAACGTCTCCATCCCCGGCGACCAGCTTCCCCTGGTCATGGAACGGTTGAAAAAACGGGTCGAGGACCACGGCGGGGCCTCCATCACCCGCGTCGGACATCCCTTCCCCGGGGCGGACATCTGCAAGAACTGTCCGCTGATTTCGTTCAAGAAGGCCGGCGCCCCCGACGAACCGGCAGCCTCGTGAATCAGCCAAAACCCGGGCCGATGCGAACACGTCCCTAGGCCGCCCAAGCGAGCCCGTTCCGCCGTCCCGGCCCATCGCCGCAAGGAGCCGGGACGGGGCGGCGAGGCCGCTTGTTTTTTTGGGGCGTGCGGGGTATTGGGAACTTCAGGGATGGAGTCCCCCCGGTAACCGCCGTGACGCTGATGACTCCTGCCGTGAGAAGACAGGCGGCCGATATGGAAAACCACGCCAAGGCGTGGTTTTTTTCGGCTTCCTGGGAGGCGGTTCCCAAATGTGTCTGAAAAACATACGGCGTCAAGCCACCGTATATATCCTGGAAAGGACCTGTGCACACGGTGGGTTCTGCTTCTACAGGCTTGACGAACCAAGCCTCCGGGACACCTATTTCGCCCTGGCCGGATTGGAGCTTCTGGATTCTTTGCGCCCGGACGAAAAAACAGTCGCATATCTCCGATCGCTCCAGGACGAAAACGGCTCCTTCGGATCGCTTTCGCGTTCATATTTCGCCATATCGGCCTTGCTCCTCCTCGGAAGCCCGCCGCTCCACGACCCAAGGAAGGCCGCGAGGGACTTGTTGGCGCGGTTTCTCCAGTCCCGCCCCCCGCCCCGGGAGTTTCAGGCCCGGACATACCGCGACCTTCTTCGAACCTGCGAACTGTTCGCCGCAACCGGCCAATCCTTTGAACCGTCCCTGGCCGACCAACTCGACACCGCCATTCACCGATATGCCCATCCCGACGGCGGGTTCGGCATCAACGGCTCGAGCCTGGACGAAACCCGTGCGGCGGCCGAGTCATTGCGCATCATCGGAAAACCTGCCTCTCGTGAAGACCTCATCCCCTTTGTGCACGCCTGCGAGGATGAAACCTTCGGATTCACCGGAAAACCCGGAGCCTCCCTGGGGTACCTGGAATATCTTTCCGCAGGTGTTTCCTTGTGCGCCCTCCTGGACATCCCGCCGACATATCCCGACTCCTGCCGCGACAACGTCCGCCGCTGCCAACAGGCCAGCGGGGGATTCGCCCGTACGGAAACGGGCATTGCGACCCTTGACAATACCTTCCATGCCCTCCATGCCCTGATGCACCTCAGTCATTGGGAACCCAATCCATGACGCACCGTCAAAGCCTCCCCAAATCCGTCGTGAAGCTCGGCTGGATCAGCTTTTTCACGGATGTGGCCTCGGAGATGGTCTACCCGGTGGTGCCCATTTTCCTGACCGTCGCCCTGGGCGCGCCCGTCGTGGTCCTCGGGGCCGTAGAAGGCATGGCCGAGGCCATCGTCAGCGTCATGAAGGGGCTTTCCGGCTGGCATTGCGACCGCATTGGAAGGCGCGTCCCGTACATCCGGTGGGGCTACGGCCTGGGCGCGGCCTCCAAGCCGCTCATGGCCCTGGCCTTTGCCTGGCCCATGGTCTTTTTGGCCCGGGCCGTGGACCGTCTCGGCAAGGGCCTGCGCACCACGGCCCGCGACGCCCTGATCGCCGACGCCGTGGACGCCTCGCAGGGCGGCCGGGCCTACGGCTTCCACCGCATGATGGACACCAGCGGGGCCATCGTGGGCGTGCTCATCGCCCTGGGCCTTCTGGCCCTTTTGCCGGGCCAGTATCGCCTGATCTTTCTCCTGGCGGCCCTCCCCGGCGCGGCGGCGGTCCTTCTGACCTTCCGGTTGCGGGACGTGGCGCGCCAACCGGCCACGGACGCCTGCCCCGACGCCGGCCCGGATGCCAGTCCGGATGCGGCCGCGACGCGACCCGTAGCGCCCGGCCGTCCCTGGTCCGGGCTGCCCGCCGCCTATTGGAAGACCCTCGGCCTGCTCCTGGTCTTCGCCTTCGCCAACTCCAGCGACACCCTGCTCATCCTCCGGGCCAAGAATCTCGGTCTCAGTGACGTCCAGGCCATCCTGGGGTATGTCCTGTTCAACGCGGTCTATGCCGCGAGCGCCTATCCCCTGGGAATCCTGAGCGACCGGTTCGGACGCTGGCGCATGGTCATCTCCGGCTGGATACTGTACGCCCTGGTCTATTTCGGGTTCGCCATGGCCGACGCGAGGGCCGTGTGGTGGCTGTTTCCGATGTACGGCCTGTTCATGGGCCTGACCGAAGGCGTGGGACGGGCGCTCATCCGGGACAAGATACCGGAGGAGAAAAAGGGGACGGCCATGGGCATCTTCCACATGTCCATCGGTTTCACCATGTTGGCCGGCAGCGTCACTGCCGGGCTGCTCTGGGACGTCGTCGGCCCCAAGGCCCCGTTTGTCCTGGGAGGGAGCGTGGCCCTGGCGGCTGTAATGCTGGCATTGCTCCTGCGGCCGAAGGCGGCCCTGGGAAACCGAACATGACCGCCATGAAACCGGAGGCGGCTTGACCTGTGCCCGTTTTTTCGTTTTTCCAAGGTGGTCCAAGCCATGGATGCCTTGCCGGACGAACCCCGACCGGTTTCGGGAATGGAGCGGACATCGCCTGTCTGATCCGGGAGGCCGCCCATGCCGCCCTGCGGGACGCGGTTCTGCGCGATGCGCAACCATTGTCTGTGGGCGGCCGGCAACGCGCCCGGGTGGCGGCCGGCGACTTCAATAGTGCCCTGAAGACCATGCGCCAACGGCAAAAATCGGTCGGCGGGAACCCCGGCACCATGAGACGTACTCGAACAATGCCCCACGCGGAGTAAATGCGGATGGGAAATGTGCAAAAAATCCTCCTTCTCTGCCTGGCCGGGGCCTGCGGCACGCTGGCCAGGTACTGGCTCTCGGGCGCGGTGTACGGGATCGTGGGTCGGGAGTTCCCCTGGGGCACCTGTGCCGTGAACATCCTGGGCTGCTTTCTTTTCGGGACCATCTGGACGCTTTCCGAGGAGCGGGGCATCATCCCGCCCCAGGCGCGCATCATCATCCTGGTCGGATTCATGGGGGCCTTCACCACCTTTTCCACATTCATCTTCGAAAGCGCCGAGCTTGTCCGGTCGTCCGAATGGCTCAAAATGGGACTCAACGTGGCCGCCCAGAACGTGATCGGTTTTTTCGCCTGCTATCTGGGCATCGTGTGCGGCAGGATCGTATAAGCAAAGGAGAGCCGTCATGAATTCCCTGGTACCCGTGCGCGTGTTGCGGGTGCTGTGCGGCGAGACCGCCCAGCACGACGGGAAGCCCCTGTACGAATGCCTGGTGAACGAGGCCAGGGGACGCGGCATGGCCGGGGCCACGGTCAGCCGCGGGTTCATGGGCTTCGGGGCCAACAGCCTGCTGCACACGGCGAAAATCCTGCGCCTGTCCGAGGACCTGCCGGTGGTGGTGGAGATCGTGGACACCCCGGAGCGCATCGAGGCATTCCTGCCCGTGGCCCAGGGCATGGTTCCTGAAGGACTCATCGTGGTGCAGGAGGCCCGGGCCACATTCCACATGCCCATGCGCATCCGGGACGTGATGAGCCCGGATGTGGCCACGCTGGCCCCCTCGACCCCGCTGCCCGACGTCGTGGATCTGCTGCTGCGCAAGGGAATCAAGGCCGTTCCGGTGGTCGAGGGGAAATGCGTGGTGGGGATCGTCACCGGCGGCGACCTGCTGGCCCGGGCCGGCATGCCCCTTCGCCTCGACGTCCAGGACCAGCTTCCGGGCGGGGTGCGAAAGGAGCACCTCCGCAGCCTGGACGATCAGAAGCGTACGGCCGCGGACGTCATGACCGCGCCGGTCGCGACCCTGAACATCAGGACCAGCGTGCCGGACGCCCTTTCGCTCATGGCCAGGCGAAGCCTCAAGCGCCTGCCGGTCGTCGACGACTCCGGCAACTTGACGGGAATCGTCAGCCGCGCCGACGTGTTGCGGGCCATTGCCAAGGCCGCCGCGATGACCGGGACCCTCGCGTCGCTGCCCCCGGGGATCAAGGCCACGGCCCGGGACGTCATGTATGCCGACGTGCCCACCGCGCGTCCGGACACCCCGGTCCGGGACGTGCTGGACGCGCTTTTGGCCACCCCCTTGCGCCGGGTGGTCATCGTGGACGAGGGGAGGGTGATCCGGGGCATCGTGCTGGACCGGGACCTGGTGGCCCTGTACGCGAAAAAAAGCCGGCCCGGGGTGTTGCGCGCCCTTGTGGCCGCGCTTTCCGGCCACGAAGCCGGGTGGGAGGACCTGACGGGCACGGCCGCCGAGGTGATGCGGCCCGAGGTCTTCACCCTTGCTCCCGACGCGCCGCTCTCCGAGGTGATTCGCCTTTTGGTGGAACACAAGGCCAAACGCCTGGTGGTCGCGGACGGCCAGGGCCGCCTGCTCGGCATGGTGGACCGGGACGCCGTCCTGCGGGGGCTCACGGAAGATCGCGCGTCGCAGTGAGCTCGCCGGGCGGGCGCTCCTCCCTCTCCCGGCAGGGCATGTGCTTGTGCACCAGCCGGCCCTTGAGGGAGCAGAACAGGGCCACGAAGGTCCGGCAACTGCCGGAGCCGTCGATCCCCTCCTCCCCGGGCCGCGAGGCGTGGCGGCATCCCAGGTCGCAAAACCCCATTCCCCGCTCCATGCGTTTCCTCCTTGCCGACGGACATGGCTGATGCGCCATACGCCTTCCTGACATATCCCTGGTTTTCACGAAAGACCTTCCCTCCCGGCGGCCGGCACGCCGGCCCTCTCCACCGCCCATCATGGTGTCGAAATCTTCTTTTGGACAAAAAACTAGTTGACATTGATAATCGGTTTCAATTAAATCGGACTTCAAGGGTTCGGGAGAAATCACCACAAACAGGGAGACAGGCCATGTGCGCAGCGCTTATCGGCGGAATGGACCGACTCAAACGCGATTACATCGAGGCGGCCCGGGAGGGCGGGGTGACGCTCAAGTGCTTCACCGGCAAGGAACGCGGCATCGCCGCCAAGATCGGGGAAAGCGACCTGGTCATCGTGTTCACGAACAAGGTGTCCCACGAGGCCAAACGCGAGGCCGCCAAGGCCGCCAAAGCCCGCAACATCCCCATGCGCATGCTGCACTCCTGCGGCGTGTCCTCCCTGCGGGATTGTCTGCGGGCCGGGTGATTCCCGCCCCTGCGACCTGGATCACGGCCCCGGCGTCACAGGCGGGCAGGCGGTCCCACCGGCACGCCGGTCCGGCGGAAAAAGACGCCGAACGTCGGAAAAACGGAGAGAAAACGATATGTGCCCGACGGATCGCATCAGTCTTCTCAACACGTGCGGCATGGAAGCGTTCAACAAGGGATACTACGAGGATGCCCTGTATTATCTGGGAATGGCCGCGGACCGGGCCAGGCTGGCGGGCACCGCGCTTCAGGAGGCCAGGATCCGCAACAACATCGGCCTGGTTTTCCGGGGCCTGGGGAACCCCTCGCAGGCGGAAATCCACTTCAAGCTGGCCCTGTCCCTGATCGAAAAGAAGGAAGGGACGGCAACCCCGCTGCATTCCGTGGTCGCGAGCAACCTCAGGGAACTGCGCGAGGCGGTCTGACCCGCGCGTCGCGGTTGAAACGGCATCGAACCGGCAATCGGGAGCATCTCCATGGTGTCCACATCATCCATTTCCTCTCTCGGGTCGTTGCGGCCCTTCATCGAAAGGGCGTTTCACCGCGCAGCCAGCCTGAAAAACACGACGGCCGACATCGAGTCGGGACGGCTTTCCGCCCTCCCCGCGACGGTTCCGCCCGTCCGCAAGGCCGCCGGATCAACCGGCGTCTGACCGTGACGGGCTCCAGGCCCGTCCGCGCGGGCGGCCAGCCATGAAGGCGGCAGGCCCGCATGCCTCGCCCGCTCCCAGAAGCGCCCGGGAACGGCGGTCACCGTGCTGGAAGTCATGGCGCGACAATCCGTCGGGAACCCGGCGACGATAAAAGGTTTTTTGCATGACCGTGCAGCGCAGCGCTCCTTTTCTGTCAACCAACGACCAGACACCATCTTCTCCCCGACGTATGCCGGGAGGGCTCATGTACCTGGACGATACGGACGGGCCGGACCTCGACCGTCGCACGAAGCTTCTCGATTTCGCCTCGCACGTTTCGGAATCCGCCCTGTGCATCCCATTGGTGGTCCACCAGATGGCCGAATCCCTGGGGTGGGCCATCGATGCCAAAGACCCCTGTACCTGGTCCCATTCCGAGGACGTGGCCCGCATCGCGCGGCTTCTGGCCCTGGCCATGGGGCTGACCCGCGACACGGCCGAGATCGTCCATGTGGCCGGACACCTGCACGACATCGGCAAGATCGGCGTGCCGGACAGGGTCCTGCTCAAATCCGGCCCGCTTTCGGAGGACGAATGGACGGTGGTCCGCGCCCATCCGGTGATGGGCGCCCGCATCGTCTCGCCCATCGCCCGGATGAACGAGACCGGGGTCACGGCCATGATCCTGCACCATCACGAACGGTACGACGGGCGTGGATATCCGGACGGCCTGGCGGGCGACGAGATTCCTCTCGGGGCGCGCATCCTGTCCGTGGCCGACAGCCTCTCGGCCATGCTCCAGAAGCGCCCCTATCGTGAAGCGCGTTTTTTTGCCGCGGCCCATGAGGAAATCCTGCGTTGTCGCGGCACGCAGTTCGACCCCGGGGTGGTGGACGCCTTCACGGACGTCGCCCCACGCATCGAGATCATGCTCGGGACCATATGTTGCGGCCGTCCCCGTCCACAGTCGGAACGCCCCCAAGCACCCCGTTCATGACCAGGGAACATGACCCCGGGCCCAGGTCGCCACGTCCGGTGGAGGCAGATACGCCGGCGCGCGAAGGAGTCTTGCCCATGATTGGAATCGAGACCACCCATGACGACGATGGCCGCGTCCATGACGGCGCCCGGAGCGTGCCCACGGGGCGCACCCGCCATATTCTGCCCCGTTTCGTCCGGGACAACTGGACCCTGTTTCTCAAGGCGGCGGAGCGTGTCAGCGTCAAAACCAAAATGACCATCACCCTGTTTTGCGTGATGATTCTCCCCACGGCGGTCATCCTGTATGTGGCCGAAACCCACGCCGCACGGGGCACGGCCCTGTATCTGGCGGCCTACCTCGCGGTTTCCCTGGCCTTTCTGCGCCCCCTGGCCGGATTTCTCAGCCGTTTTCTGGTGCTCAAGGACATTCGGGAGATCAATACCTATTGCATGGAAGTCAAACGCGGCAACTATGCGGTCCGGTTCGACCTGCCCGTCGAGGACGAGGAGGAACATGACATCCTGCGCCTCAAACGCAACCTGGACTGGATGACCCACCTTATCGGGTCCAGGGAGACGCGCCTCAAGGTGGAGCTCGAAAAGACCGACCACAGCAAAAAAATGTTCGAGGAGCTCTCCCAGCGCGACGCCCTGACCGGGCTTGGCAACCGGCGCCTGTTCGAGGCCAGGATACGGGAACTGGCCTGCCGCTGCCGCCAGAACGGGAGCGGGTTCCATCTCATGCTCATCGACTGCGACAAATTCAAGCAGGTCAACGACGTGCACGGCCATCAGACCGGGGACGAGGTCCTGACCCTGCTCGGGACGATCATCCGCGAATCCGTGCGCGAACAGGTGGACGGATGTTTCCGGCTCGGCGGGGATGAGTTCGGGGTCCTTCTGCCCTCCCGGGAGGACGAGGCCGCCCGGATGGTCGGGGAGCGCATCCGCATCCGTTTCCGCAACGCCCAGCAATACGGCTGCACGGTCAGCATCGGCGCGTCTCCCTTCCGTCTCTCCCCGGGCGCCTGCCCGGATATCGACGAGGATGTCCGCGGGTTGATCAACCGCAGCGACAAGGCCGTCTACGCGGTCAAAAGCCTCGGCGGCGACAGAACCGTCCTGGAATAACACCCCACACCGCCGAATCCCACGCCGATCACCATTGACAATGAGAATCAACGTCCATATTTTCCAAGCACCCGAGGCGATGCCGGGCCCGTCGCGGCCCGGCAGGCCGGTCCGAAAAGGCGGCCCCGTGCCGCTCGACATTCCGAATAGACGCCATCGCCCACATTCAAGGAGGCTTGCCATGGTCATGTCGATGAGAAAAATGGCCGTCAACCAACGCGGCCAGATCCGCTCCGTCACGGCCAGCGGCGAAATGGGACGACGCATCCGGGACATGGGTCTGGTCCCGGGCACGGAACTCATGGTCGTGGGCCGGGCTCCCCTGCTCGATCCGGTGGCCGTGCGGATGAAAGGCTTCACCTTGTCCTTGCGCAACAGCGAGGCCGACTTCATCAGCGTGGAGGCCAGATAGCATGCCCCAGGCGAGCATCAAGGCGGCCATGTCCGGCCAGCCCAACTGCGGCAAGTCCACCATGTTCAACGCCATCACCGGCGGTTCGGCCCGGGTCGGCAACTACCCGGGCATCACCGTGGACCGGCTGGAGGGCCTCTACCGCCAAAACGGCTACGACATCCATCTGGTGGACCTGCCCGGAACCTATTCCCTGACCTCCTATTCCATGGAGGAGGTGGTGGCCAGAAACGTCATCGTGGATGAGCACCCCGACGTGGTCATCAACATGATCGACGCCACGGCCCTGGAGAGAAGCCTGTATCTCGCGGTGCAGTTCATGGAGATCGGCGCGCCGTTGGTGCTTGGGCTGAACATGATGGATGAGGTCAAGCGCAGCGGCGTGACCATCGACACCAGGAAACTCTCCGAACTTCTGGGCGTGCCGGTCGTGGCCTGTACGGCCAGGCTCGGTCAGGGCAAGGACGAGCTCATGGCCGAGGTGGTCAGGCTGGCCAAGGACACCAAGGGGCACTGGAAGCCCATCAGACTGTCCTACGGCCCGGATCTCGATCCCATTCTGGAGAAAATGGCCCGGCGCATCGAGGAGGAGCGGTTCCTGACCGACCGCCACGATCCCCGCTGGGTGGCCGTCAAATATCTTGAGGGCGACGAGCAGGTGATGCAGGCCGGAAAAAACGCCGGCCCCCTGTCCGCCGAACTGGAGGCCATGTGCCGGGAGGCCGAAAAAATCACCCGGCACAACAGCAACACCACCCCCGACGCGATCATCGCCGACTGGCGCTACGGCTTCATCAACGGCCTGCTCAAGCAGGGCGTGCTCAGCGGCGGCGACGAGCTGCGGCGCAATTTCTCGGACAACATCGACCGCGTGGTCACCCACAAGATCCTCGGTCCGCTGCTCATGCTCGGCGTGTTGTGGCTGATGTTCTACATCACCTTCACCCTGGGGGCCTATCCCCAGGGCTGGATCGAGGACGGCTTCAACTTCCTGGCCGAACTCGGCACCGCGTTCATCCCCGAGGGCTACACCCAGTCCCTGGTGGTTTCGGGCATCATCGGCGGCGTGGGCGCGGTCATGGGATTCACCCCGCTGATCCTGATCATGTTCGCCATGCTCGTGTTCCTGGAAGACCTGGGCTACATGGCCCGGGTGGCCTACATGATGGACAAGGTGATGCGGGTGTTCGGCCTGCACGGCATGTCGGTCATGCCGCTTATCATGTCCGGCGGCATTCCCGGCGGCTGCGCCGTGCCCGGGGTCATGTGCGCCCGCACCCTGCGCAGTCCCCGCGAGCGTCTGGCCACCATCCTGACCGCGCCGTTCATGGTCTGCGGGGCCAAGACCACGGCCTATCTCATGCTCGTGGCCGCGTTTTTCCCGGGTGACCCGACCGGGGCCATGTTCCTGGTGGTCCTCGCGGCCTGGGCCTTCGTGCTCGTGGTGTCCCGGCTTCTGCGCTGGACCGTGGTCAAGGGCGAGAGCACCCCGTTCGTCATGGAGATCCCCCCCTATCGCCTGCCGACCTTCCGCGGCGTGCTCATCCACACCTGGGAGCGGGTCTGGCAGTACATCAAGAAGGCCGGCACCGTGATCCTGGCGGTATCCATCGTCATGTGGGCGGTGATGACCTTCCCCGAACTCCCCGAGGACAAGGTCGCGGCCTATGACACCCAGCGCCAGACCGCCGAGGAGCAGGTCAAGGCCGCGCATCCCGACGCGACCGGCGAGGATCTGGACAAGCTCGTATCCGAGGTCCAGGCCCCGATCACCGACGCCCAGACCGAGGCGGCCCTGCAATACGCCCTGGGCGGGCGCATCGCGGCCGTGCTCAAGCCGGTCACGGACCTGGCCGGATTCCCCTGGCAGGCCAACATCGCGCTGATCGGGGCGTTCGCGGCCAAGGAGGTCTTCGTCTCCACCATGGCCACGGCCTATTCCATGGGCGAGGTCGATCCCGAAGACGCGGGCTCCCTAAGCGACCGTCTGGCGGCCGACCCGGCCTGGTCCCTGCCGGCGATCCTGAGCGTCTTCGCGTTCATGCTGCTGTACACCCCGTGCATGGTCACGGTGGTGGCCATCGCCAAGGAAACCAACTGGAAATGGGCGCTTTTCTCCGTGGGCGGGTCCATGGCCTTCGCCTTCGTGGTCTCGATCCTGATCTATCACGGAACCAAGCTCTTCGCATAACCCCCTCGAAACGAAAAGAAACACAAACGGCCGGTCCTTGCGGACCGGCCGTGTTCGTT
>JBMONM010000071.1:0-1957 GCA_049324675.1 Thermodesulfobacteriota bacterium | reverse complement strand
GAAAAAAGAAAAGCCCCCGCACCCAAACGACGGGTTCGCCGGAGCCGGCTCCCTTGCGCCCAGGGCTTGAAAGGCAAGCCCCGTAGGATTCGGACCCGAGCGGGCCCTAGAAGCCCACAGCGCACCCGCCCGGGGCGGCCCGCCTTTCAAACTCCCGCCCCCAGGCGCACATGCGCTCCAGAATGGGGATCACGCTCTCGCCCAAGGCGGTCAGGGCGTATTCCACCCGGGGCGGCACCTCGGCATGCACATGCCGGCTGACCATGCCGTCGGCCTCAAGCTCCCGAAGCTGCTGGGTGAGCATTTTCTGGGTGATGTTGGGCATGGCCTTTTTGAGTTCGCCGAACCGCCTGACCCCCTCCATGTGCAACCGCCACAGGATGATCGGCTTCCACTTGCCGCCGATGACCTGTAGGCACAGTTCGATGGTGCAGTAGTATTCCCGGCCGCCCAGGGTCTTGAGCGTGCAGGCCCCAGCGGGCCGCGGCTGATCCTCGGTCATATCCGTTCCCTTCTCCCGGACGCGGGGGCCCGCGCCGTCGTCGCGCGTGCCGCGCATATCGGTTTCTTTTTGCATACTACAATACTTTTTTGTGCCTGCTTGCTTTTTTGTCACTACTACATAAAATCGCCCCAAGTGTAAATATCGCCCATTAAGCCGCCCAAGGAGGCACCTATGGACGCCCTGGAAGCCATCCATACCCGCCGCAGCATCCGCAAGTACCAACCCACCCCGCTGACCCGGGAGGAGATCGAGACCGTCCTGCGCGCGGCCATGGCCGCCCCCAGCGCCGGGAACTCCCAGCCCTGGCGGTTTGTGGTGGTCACGGACCGGGCCATCCTGGACGCCATCGCGGGCATCCACCCCTACGTGGGCATGGCCAGGACCGCGCCGGCCGGCATCCTGGTCCTTGGGGACACCACCCTGGAGAAGTATCCCGGCTACTGGGTCCTGGACTGCGCCGCCGCCATCCAGAACATGCTCCTGGCCGCCCGGGCCACCGGCCTGGGCACGGTGTGGACCGGCGTGTACCCGAAGCCGGACCGGGTGGAGGGCTTCTCGCGGCTTTTCTCCCTGCCGGGGCACGTCATCCCCCACTCCTTCATCGTCATCGGGCATCCGGCCCAGGAGGCCGGCCCGGTGGACCGTTTCAACCCGTCGCGCGTCGACGAAAACGCCTTCGTGGGCAAATAACCCCGAAGACAACCTTCCCGGAGGACCCCATGAAAGTCTCCCTCGGCGCCGAGACCCTGGCCGCGCCCACCCCGGCCTGGCTGGTCGGCACCTACGACGCGGCCGGCAGGCCCAACATCATGACCATCGCCTGGGGCGGCATCTGCTGCTCCAAGCCGCCCTGCCTGGCCGTGTCCCTGCGCGCGGCCACCTATTCCCATGCGGCCATCATGGCCCGCCGGGCCTTCACCGTGTCCATCCCCTCGGCATCCCAGGTCGCGGTCACGGACCACGCGGGCATGGTGTCGGGGAAAAACGAGGACAAGTTCGCCGCACTCGGCCTGACCCCGGTCAAAAGCGACCTGGTGGACGCGCCCTACGTGGCCGAATGCCCGCTCGTCGTCGAATGCGCCGTGGTCCATGTCCACGAACTGGGGCTGCACACCCAGTTCGTGGGCGAGATCAAGGACGTCAAGGCCGACCCGGCCATTCTCGACGAAAAGGGCCGTATCGACGCGAATAAGGCCCAGTTCTTCGCCTTCATCCCGGGCGCCAGACGCTATGTGGCCCTGGGCCGGGATATCGGCGCGGCGTTCTCCATCGGCAAGACGGCGGTCGGGGGATAGGAGAAAGAGCCTCCGGCGGCCAGGGAGGAAACTTTTTGGAAAAAGTTTCCTCCCTGGACCCTCCTTCCAAAACTTTCAACACGCTTCGCGGCCCGCACCCGCACCGGCGGCGTCACACCCGCCGCGTTCCCGCCATTCCGGGCGCGCTGTGACCGGC
>JBMONM010000070.1:0-16187 GCA_049324675.1 Thermodesulfobacteriota bacterium | reverse complement strand
TTTCCCCGGTCCGTCAGGAACGGACCAGGTAGATTGTCAGCAGGCCGGCCAGGATGGCTGTTATGCCCAGGCGGCGCAGTTCGGATGCGGGGCGTTCGGACAAAAGGCGCAGGACCTTGGGCATCTTTTCGGCCGCAAGGAAATAGGGCAGGCCTTCGAGGATGAAGGCCAGGCCCAGGGCGGTGACGAAGGTTTTCCAGTCGAAGTCCATGCCCGGCAGTATGCGGCGGCCGGGGAGGGATGTAAACCGCCGCCTTGAAGGCCCGGGCAAAGTCCGCTAGGACTCCCGGGAAACAGTGAACAAAGAGGTCGTCACGTGATTGCATACGAAGATCTGGTTTCGAAGAAAAGCGCCGTGACCGTGGTGGGCCTGGGGTATGTGGGCCTGCCGCTGGTTGTGGCCCTGTCCCGGCATTTCCGGGTGATCGGCTTCGACATCAGCGCCGCCAGGGTGGAGGAGTTGCGCCGGGGAGCCGATTCCACCGGCGAGGTGGAACCGGAGGCCCTGGCCGCGGCCGAGGTGAAATACACCACGGACCCCGGGGACCTGCGGTCCTGCGGGGTGGTCATCGTGGCCGTGCCCACGCCCATCGACGCCAACCGCAATCCCGACCTGCGGCCGGTGGTCGGGGCCTCGGTCACCGTGGGCAAAAATCTCTCGGCCGGCACGGTGGTGGCCTACGAGTCCACGGTCTATCCGGGGCTGACCGAGGAGGTCTGCGTGCCGCTTCTGGAGGAGCATTCGGGCCTTGCCTGCGGCCGGGACTTCACCGTGGGCTATTCCCCCGAGCGCATCAACCCCGGGGACAAGGTGCACACCCTGGAGAACATCGTGAAGGTGGTATCCGGCCAGGACGACAGGACCCGGACCCTTCTGGCCAGGGTCTACGGCGCGATCATCAGGGCCGGGGTGCACGAGGCCTCGAGCATACGGGTGGCCGAGGCGGCCAAGGTCATCGAGAACACCCAGCGGGACCTGAACATCGCGCTGATGAACGAACTTTCGCTCATATTCGAGCGCATGGGCATCGACACCCTGGAGGTCCTGGAGGCGGCCGGGACCAAGTGGAACTTCCTGCCGTTCCGGCCCGGGCTGGTGGGCGGGCACTGCATCGGGGTCGACCCCTACTACCTGACCTTCAAGGCCCAGAGCATGGGCTACACCCCCCAGGTCATCCTGGCCGGGCGCAACATCAACGATTCCATGGCCAGGCACGTGGCCGACACGGCGGTCAAACGGCTCATCCGGGCCGGGCACCGGGTGCGCGGGGCGCGGGTGGGCGTTTTGGGGCTGACGTTCAAGGAGAACGTCCCGGACCTGCGCAACACCAAGGTGGTGGACATCGTGCGCGAGCTTGCCGACTACCAGGTCAGGGTGCTGGTGCACGATCCCCTGGCCAGCGCCGAGGAGGCCCGCAGCGAATACGGCCTGACCCTGGAGCCCCTGGAGGCCTTCCGGGACCTGGACGCGCTGATTCTGGCCGTGCCCCACGACAGCTATCTCAAGTCCCTCGACGCGCCGGAACTGCGGTCCTGGTTCCGGGACGAGGGCCAGGGCATCGTCCTGGACGTGCGCGGGGCACTTGACCGCGAGGCCCTGCGCGACGCCGGGCTGTGGCACTGGAGGCTGTAGCCGGCCATGGCGCTCGTTCTGGCCTTCGCCACGTCCATGGAACTGCGCGCGGCCCTGCCGGACATCCCGGCGGCCGGGGGGGGCGGATTTCATGACCCGTTCCCCGGGGAGCCTTTCCCCGTCCGGGGCCGCCCGGCGCGGGCCCTGGTCACCGGGATCGGCCCGGTGGCCTGCGCGGCCGCCCTGGGGCGGGCGCTCGGGGCGCGGCCCCACGCCGCCGGCGTGATCCAGATCGGCGTGGCCGGCAGCTTCGATCTGGCCCGGGCCCCCATGGGCAGCGCCTGGGTCGTCACCCGGGAGGTCTGGCCGGAATACGGCCTGCGCGGCGAGGACGGCGTCGATCCCCGGGGCATCCGCCTGCCCATGGCCGAGACCGGGGACGGCCCCGTGCGGGAGAGCCTGGACCTGGACCCGGAGAACGCGGCCAGGGCCATGGGCCTGCATCTGCCGGCCGCCCTGGGCCGGGCCGCGTCGTTGACCGTGGCCGGGGTGACCGGAACCCTCGGGGGGGCCGACGACCTGTTTCACCGCCACGGCGCGCTTTTGGAAAACATGGAGGGGTTCGCCGCCGCGTTCGCCTGCCGTCTGGCCGGCGTGCCGTTTCTGGAGGTGCGGGTGGTGTCCAATCTGGCGGGCGGCCGGGAAGCGGCGCATTGGGACCTCAGGGGCGGCCTGGCCGGGCTTGGCCCGACGCTGGACGCGCTTCTGGAGAAACCCTCGTGAAACGCCTGACCGTGGCCATTTCCCCCTGTCCCAACGACACGGCCATTTTCGGGGCCTGGATGCTCGGGCTGGTGCCGGACGCGCCCGAGGCCTCCTTCGTGTTCCTGGACGTGGAGAACCTGAACGAGGCCGCCCTGGCGGACCGCTACGACGTGATCAAGGTCTCGGCCGCCGTGGGCGTCTTGCTGGCCGGGTCCTGCCGCATCCTGCCCTCGGGCGGGGCCTTCGGCCTGAATGTCGGTCCCAAGCTGGCCGTGCCCGCCGGGGCCGATCCGCAGGCCGTGCCCCGGACCGTGGCCGTGCCCGGGCTTCTGACCACGGCGGCCCTGCTGTTGCGCGCGGCCCTGACCGATCCGGAGGTGGCCGGCCGGCCGGGCATGCCCGCGCCGGACGCGGAATTTTTGCCCCTGCGCTACGACCTGGTGGCCGGGGCCGCGGCCCGGGGCCAGGCCCAGGCGGCGCTTCTCATCCACGAGACGGCCCTGGCCCCGGAGCGCCACGGCCTGCGCAGGATTCTGGACCTGGGCCGATGGTGGAACCGCGCCACGAACGGCCTGCCCCTGCCCCTGGGCCTGATCGTGGGCCGCGAGGCTGTGGGATCGGATGCGCTTCGGGCCGTGGCCCGGACCATCCGGCAAAGCCTGGAGACGGCCCTTGCGCGCCCCGAGGCGGTCCTGCCGCTGATTTCGGCCATGGCCATCGAAAAGGACCGGGGCGTGGTGGACGCGCACATACGAGCCTATGTCAACGAGCTGTCCCGGGACATGGGGAGCGAGGGCCGAAAGGCCCTGGCCGCCCTGGCCGGGATGGGGAAAAGCCCGGCGTCCCCCTTGCCAGTTCTCGATGAATCCTGGTACAGCGCAGCCGATGAACCCGCTTGAGCTCTTCTACGAAAAGGAACTGCCCTCCATCGATCGCTATCTGGAGGCCCAGGCACACCGGCTCGACCCCTCCGTGAGTCCCACGGTGCGCCACGTGCTCGAGGCGGGAGGAAAACGCTTCCGGCCCATGCTGACCATCCTGATGGCCCGGGCCCTGGGATACCGGGGCGACGACATCCTTCCCCTGGCCTGTTCCCTGGAGCTTCTGCATTCGGCCACCCTGCTCCACGACGACATCGTGGACGGGGCCAGGCTCAGGCGCGGCCGCCAGTCCGCGCACCTGCTTTTCGGGGCCACCCACACCATCCTGGTGGGCGACGCCCTGCTGGCCCTGGCCAACCGGCTGGTGGCCGAATACGGCATCCCGGCCCTGACCCGGCACCTGTCCGAGGCCCTTTTGCGCACGGCCACGGGCGAGATACGGGAAATCGCCCACCTGCGCGACACCAACCTGAACATCGAGACCTATTACGAGATCATCACCGGCAAGACCGCCTTCCTCATCCAGGCCGCCTGCCGGTGTGGAGCCGTGCTGGCCGGGGCCTCCGCCGATCTGGAGGAGGCCGCCTCGGGTTTCGGACTGGCCCTGGGCATCGCCTTCCAGCTCGTGGACGACGCCCTGGACTACACCTCCCCCTCCATCGTGTCCGGCAAGCCCGCGGCCTCGGACCTCAAGGAGGGCAAGGTCACCCTGCCGCTGATCCTCTATCTGGCCGACCTCGATTTCGAGGAGCGCCGGCGCGTGACCGACGATTTCGCCAATGACCGGCTTTCGCCCGAGGACCTGGAAAACCTGCGCCGGATCATCGTTTCCTCCGGGTATGCGGACAAGACCCGCGAGGCGGCCGCCTCCTATCTGGCCAAGGCCAAAAAGGCCCTCGAACCCTTTCCGGCCTCGCCGGAAACGGACCTTCTGGCCCATGTCCTGGTGCCCATGCTCGATCGGAAAAAATAGCCCCGCCCGCCGGAAACGCCCCTGTGGGAGCCCCCGCGTTTCGCAGGCGCCGGGCGGGCGGTCGCGGAAAGGCCCCGAGGCGTCGGCCCCCCGAAAACACCCGCAACCCACCCGAAGGACCACTGCCATGCTTTTTCGCGTCGAAGTCGGACCACGGCCGGGCGTCCGCGACGTCATGGGCGAGAAGACCGCCCGCAAGATCCGCAGCGAACTCGGGTTGCCCGTGGCCGGCGTGGACCTGATCCGGGTGTTCACCCTGGAGGGTCTCGACCAGGGCGAGGCCCGGGGCCTTCTCGAGGCCCACGCCCTGCACGACCCCGTGCTGCACCGGGCCTCCCTGTCGCCCCTGCCCCTGTCCGAGCCGGCCCCGGACTTCATCCTGGAGGTGTCCTTCCGGCCCGGGGTCACGGACAACGAGGGCCGCACGGCCCGGGAGACCGCCGCCCTGGTCCTTGGGCTCTCCCCGGAGCGCGCCGCGGGGGCGGCCGTGTACACCGCCCAACAGTACCGCCTGTACGGCGTCGCGGACATGGACACGGCCCGGCGCATCGGACGCGACCTTTTGGCCAACGAGCTCATCCAGCGTTTCGAGGTCAAAAGCGCGGCCCAGTGGCGGGCCGATCCGGGATTTGCGCCCCGGGCCGCCCGGGTCACGGGCCAGGCCTGCGACGAGGTGGCCGTCATCGACCTGTTCGCCATGGACGACGCGGCCCTCACGGCCTTCAGCCGGGACAACACCCTGGCCCTGAGCCTGGACGAGATGCGGACCATCCGCGACCACTACGCCGATCCGGCCGTGGCCAAGGCCCGCGCAAAGGCCGGCCTGTCCCCCCTGCCCACGGACGCCGAGATCGAGGTCCTGGCCCAGACCTGGTCCGAGCACTGCAAGCACAAGATCTTCAGCGCCGACATCGACTACGACGACCGGGAAAAGGGCCTGCGGACCTCCATAAAAAGCCTGTACAAGACCTGCATCCAGGGCAGCACGAAGGACATCCGGGCCGAACTCGGGGAGCGGGACTTCTGCCTGTCGGTGTTCACGGACAACGCCGGGGTGGTGCGCTTCACCGACTCCCACCACGTGTGCGTCAAGGTGGAGACCCACAACAGCCCCTCGGCCCTGGACCCTTACGGCGGCGCGCTCACGGGCATCGTCGGGGTCAACCGCGACCCCATGGGCACGGGGCTGGGGGCCAACCTCCTGTGCAACACCGACGTATTCTGCTTCGCCTCGCCCTTTCACGAAGGCGCGCTGCCCCCCAGGCTCCTGCACCCGCGCCGGGTCTTCGAGGGCGTGCGCGAGGGCGTGGAGCACGGCGGCAACAAGTCCGGCATCCCCACGGTCAACGGCTCCATCGTCTTCGACGAGCGCTACCTGGGCAAGCCCCTGGTCTTTTGCGGCACCGTGGGCCTTCTGCCGGCCCTGGTGGCCGGCCGCCCGAGCCATCTCAAGAAGGCCCGGCCCGGCGACGCCATCGTCATGACCGGCGGCCGCATCGGCAAGGACGGCATCCACGGCGCGACGTTCTCCTCCGAGGAACTCCACGAGGGTTCCCCGGCCACGGCCGTGCAGATCGGCGACCCCATCACCCAGCGCAAGATGTACGACTTCCTGATGCGCGCCCGGGACATGGGCCTGTATGACGCCATCACCGACAACGGCGCGGGCGGCCTGTCCTCGTCCGTGGGCGAGATGGCCCAGGACAGCGGCGGCTGCGACCTGGACCTGTCCCGGGCGCCGCTCAAATACGACGGCCTTCGGCCCTGGGAGATCCTTTTGTCCGAGGCCCAGGAGCGCATGACCCTGGCCGTGCCCCAGGAACATCTGGCGGTCTTTCTGGACCTGGCCCGGGAGATGGACGTCCTGGCCACGGAGCTTGGGACCTTCACCGACTCCGGGGTCTTTTTCGTCCGCCACGGCGAGAAGCCCGTGGCCCGGCTGGACATGGAGTTTCTGCACCACGGCGCGCCGGCCATGGAACTTCGCGCGGCCTGGGACCGGCCCGTGGCGCCCCGCGATCCGCTGCCGGCCGTGGCCGCGACCGATCACGGGGCGCTTTTGCGGCGCATGCTCGGGCGCTTAAACATCTGCAGCAAGGATTACGTGGTCCGCCAGTACGACCACGAGGTCAAAGGGGCCAGCGTCATCAAGCCCATGGTCGGGGTGCGCCGCGACGGCCCGTCGGACGCCGGGGTCCTGCGCCCGGTCCTGTCCCGGCCCGAGGGACTGGTCGTGTCCCACGGCATCTGCCCCAGGTATTCGGACCTCGACGCCTACTGGATGATGGCCAACGCCATCGACGAGGCCGTGCGCAACGCCGTGGCCGTGGGCGCGGACCCGGACCGGCTGGCCGGGGTGGACAATTTCTGCTGGTGCGACCCGGTCACGTCCGAGAAGACCCCGGACGGGGCCTACAAGCTGGCCCAACTGGTGCGTGCGAATCTGGCCCTGTCCCACTTCTGCCGGGCCTACCGGCTGCCCTGCGTGTCCGGCAAGGACTCCATGAAAAACGACTACACCGGCGGCGGGCAAAAGATCTCCATCCCGCCCACGGTGCTGTTCACGGTCCTGGGGTTCATGCCCGACGCGGCCAGGGCCGTGACCTCGGACTTCAAAAAACCCGGGGATATGGTCTACCTGCTGGGGACCACGGCCCCGGAATGCGGGGCCGGCGAGATCGCCTCGGAACTGGGCTTTTCCTCCCCGGACGTGCCCCATGTGGACGCCCTGGCCGCCCAGGTCCGCTACCGGACCCTGTTTTCGGCCATCTCCCAGGGCCTGGTGACCGCCTGCCACGATCTCTCCGACGGCGGCCTAGCCGTGGCCCTGGCCGAGATGGCCATCGGCGGCCGGCTCGGGGTCGCCGCGGACCTGTCGGCCGTTCCCGTGGCGGGCATCCATTCCGGCCACGGCGGCCTCTCCGATCTGGAACTGCTGTACGCCGAGTCCGCCGGCCGGCTTCTGGTCTGCGTGGCCCCGGAAAACCGGCCGGCCTTCGAGGCCCTTTTCGCCGGCCAGGCCTGCGGCTGTCTGGGCGCGGTGACCGCCGACTCCGTGACGCATGTGCGCCGGGGCGAAACCACGCTTGTGCGCGAGGACGTGGAGGACCTGGCCGGGGCCTTCTCGTCCACCCTGGCCTGGTAAGGTGAACGGCCGGCCTGGCCCACTCTTTTTTCCGGAGCGCGCCGATCCGGGTGACCCGGAGCGTCCCGGCCTCCCGATTTTTTTCCTGCCCGGATGCCGGACAAAAGCCCTTTCAGTTCCGAAAAATTGAAAAAAATCACACTGTGGCGCGGTTCGTTGTTGTCACAACCGTCAGGCTGGGGTATCATGTGAAAGAAGTCTCATGGAGGGGACCATACATGTGCACAGTGCGCTGTCTCGCCTTGTTCGTGGGCCTTTCGGCCTTGGCGGCCTTTTTCGGAGTTCCTTCCGCCCGGACCCAATCCCAGGCGCCTCCCCCGGCCCAGCCGGAAGCGGCCTACATCGGCTCCGAGGCCTGCGCCTCCTGCCACGAACAACAATTTGACACCTATTCCAAGTTCTCCAAAAAAGCCCATTCCTCCAAAAGCATCCAGATCATGGCCTCCGATCTGACCGAGGAAGAGCTCAAGACCTGTTTCGGCTGTCACACGACAGGGTACGGCAAACCGGGCGGCTTCGTCAGCTTCGAGGCCACCCCGGCCCTGGCCAATGCCGGATGCGAGGTCTGTCACGGCCCGGGTTCGGCCCATGCCGAATCCGGGGGCGACGCCTCCCTGATCAAGGCCAAGCTGACCATGACCGATTGCGAGGGCTGCCACAGCGCGGAGCGGGTCGCGGCGTTCAACTTCAAGCCCATGCTCTACGCCGGCGCGCACTAAGGAGACCCCCATGGACATCATGGCTCGTTCCATCGGCGTCAAGGTGCTCGTCCTGGTCTCGGCCCTGACCGTGGCGGCCTTCACCGGCCTGTTTCTGGCCAACTCCTACTGGCAGCACAACGGCACTGTGGATCAGATCCGGGCCGCCTGCGAGCGCACATCGGACCTTCTGCGCATGGCCATCGAGGAGCCCATGGCCCTGGGCAAGAACACGGAAACCGCGGCCCAGTTCGCCAAGGTGGCCAAGCGCTACGACGACATCCGCGTGTTCATGACCAACCACAAGGGCAATATCACCTACGCCACAAACCCCGCCGACCTGCGCAAGGACCTGCCCCAGGTGGTTTCCGACGGGCAGTTCAACGCCGAGGTGGAAAAAAGTCTCAAGACCATGACCTCGACGGGGCGCATCATGCCCGTGGCCGGCAAGGAGGCCTTCGTGGAGATCGCCTCCATCGCCAACGCCCCGGCCTGCCATCACTGCCACGGCGCGAGCAAGTCCATCCTGGGTTCCATGATCGTGGTCAAGGACATCACCCAGGAGATGGGCCGGCTCACGAACACCCAGATCAAGGGCGCGATCATCTCCCTGGCCAGCCTGGCCGGCCTTCTGGCCTGTCTGCTCTTTTTCATGCGCCGCTCGGTGATAAGCCGCATCCGGACCATCGCCGCCGCGTCCCACGAAATCAGCCAGGGGGCCCTGGACGTGTCCTTCTCCGTGGCCGGCCGGGACGAACTGAGCAATCTGGCCGGGAACCTTTCGGAAATGGTGGGCAAGATCAAGGACCAGCTCGAATACAACAAGAGCATTTTAAGCGGCATCATCATCCCGCTTTTCGTGGCCGACAAGGACGAGAACTTCGAGTTCGTGAACACCCCGCTGCAGAACATCCTGGGCAGGCATTACCGGGATCTCCTGGGGCGGCCCGTCTCCGACAGCCTCGAGGGCGAAAAAGGCGGCCGGATCTGCGGCGAGGTCATCACCACCGGGACCAGCAAAAGCGGCTTCACCCGCTTCACCCGGGACGACGGCCAGGTCTATCCCCTGCACTACGAGATATCCCCCCTGCAGAATGCCTCGGGCGAGACCGTGGGGGTCATCGGCGTGCTCATCGACCTGACCCAGGAGGAAAAAGACAAGGACCGCATCCGCAACCAGCGCGAAAACCTGCTCAAGGTGGCCCAGGAGGTCACGGACGTGGCCATGCGCCTGTCCGAGGCGTCCGACGAGCTGTCCCAGCGCATGGAGGAACTGACCCGGGGCGTGGACAACACCGCCGGCGAGACCGCGCGGGTGGCCACGGCCATGGAGGAGATGAACGCCACCGTGCTCGAAGTGGCCAAGAACGCCGGACAGACCGCCGAGGCCTCGGACGTGGCCAGCCAGGCGGCCCGGGAGGGCGGCCGCGAGGTGGACAACACCGTGCGGGAGACCCGGCAGGTCTCCGAACGCACCGTGAGCCTGGCCGCCTCCCTGGGCGAGCTCTCCCAGCGGGCCGAGAACATCGGCCGGGTCATGGGCGTCATCGGGGACATCGCCGACCAGACCAACCTTCTGGCCCTAAACGCGGCCATCGAGGCCGCCCGGGCCGGCGAGGCCGGACGCGGTTTCGCCGTGGTGGCCGACGAGGTCCGCAAACTCGCCGAAAAGACCATGCTGGCCACCACCGAGGTGGCCGACGCCATCCGGGACATCCAGGGAAGCACCCGGACCGTGGTCACGGGCATGGACGAGACCAAGGCCAAGGTGGAACTGACGGCGGACATGGCCGAGAAATCCGGTTCGGTGCTCCAGCAGATCGTGGACCAGTCCGACCGCATCGCGGACATGGTGCGCAACATCGCCGCGGCCTCGGAGCAGCAGTCCTCCACCAGCGACGAGGTCAACCAGAGCGTCAGCCATATCAACGAACTGTCGCAGGATATTTCGCGGCAGATCCAGGAAGCCAACCAGCGCATCACCGGCGTGCGGGACCTGTCCCAGCATCTGGCCGCCCTGGTGGAACGCTTTCGGGAGCAATAAGGCGGTCTGTGACGTTTTGTCGCCGGGCGCCCCGCGGCCGGTTCGGGCCTTGACAAAAACATCCGAACTAACGGATAGACTTCCCATGGCGCGACCGCCCGGACGGTCGCGCCCATGAGCACAACAAAAACCGGTCCGCCGCCGGAGACCTTTCGCCGGGATTTCGCGTGCACGAGTCCGCCACGGCGATACGAAAAACACCCTGTTTGCCGCTCAGGCAAGGGGCGCCCCCCTGCGGACGCACCCGGCGCTGAGGGCCAAAATGAGGTTCTTTTTTCGTGATTCCGGCCGTGGGCGCGTGTAAGGAGACGCCATGGACAGATACGTGTGCAACATCTGCGGATATGTCTACGACCCCAAGGACGGCGACCCGGACAACGGCGTCAAGCCCGGCACCGCCTTCGCCGACCTTCCCGAGGACTGGGTCTGTCCGGTCTGCGGGGCCTCCAAGGATGAATTCACCAAGGAATAATCCTTTTCCTCCTTCCACATTCCCTTTCACACCGCCGGCCCCTGGCCGGCGGTCTCGTCAGGACGAACCCCATGCAACCCGTTGAAATCACCAAGGACGTCTATTGGGTAGGAGTCGTTGACTGGGATTGCCGGAACTTCCACGGCTATTCCCTCTCCCCGCGAGGCACCACCTACAACGCCTATCTGGTCAAGGACGAAAAAACCACCCTGTTCGACACGGTCAAATCCGAGTTCACCGGGAAGCTCCTGTGCAACATCGCCCATGTGGTCAAGCCCGGGGACATCGACTACATCGTGGTCAACCACGTGGAGATGGACCATTCCGGAGGCCTGCCGGAGATCGTGGCCAAGGTCAGGCCGGAGAAGATCTTCTGCTCGCCCATGGGCGAGCGGGCGCTTAGGAGCCACTTCGACGTCGCGGACTGGCCCATCCAGGTGGTGGCCACCGGCGAATCCGTATCCATCGGCCGCCGCACCCTGAGCTTTTTGGAAACCCGCATGCTGCACTGGCCCGACAGCATGGCCACCCACATCCCCGAGGACAACATCCTCATCACCAACGACGCCTTCGGCCAGAATCTGGCCACCAGCGAACGCTTCGCCGACGAGGTGGACCGCTCCGTGCTGTACCGGGAGTTGGTGCGCTACTACGCCAACATCGTGCTGCCCTATTCGCCCATCACCCTGAAAATCATCGATCAGATCAAGTCCCTGGGCCTTCGGATCGACTATCTGCTGCCGGATCACGGGGTGATGTTCCGGGGCCCGGACGTGGCCTACGCCATCGACTCCTACGTGGCCTTCGCCACCCAGAAACCCACGAAAAAGGCCGTGGTGGTCTACGACACCATGTGGCACTCCACGGAAAAGATGGCCCACGCCGTCGCCGACGGCCTTTTGTCCGAGGGGCTTTCGGTCAGGATCATGAACCTGCACGTCGTGGATCACAGCGACGTCATGGAGGAGGTCCTGGAGGCGGGGGCCGTGGTGGTGGGCTCGCCGACGCACAACAACGGCATGTTGCCCCGGGTGGCGGACATGCTGACCTACATGAAGGGCCTAAAGCCCAAAAACAAGGTCGGGGGGGCCTTCGGGTCCTACGGATGGAGCGGCGAGGCCGCCAAGGCCGTGGCCGGATGGCTTACGGACATGGGCATGGAGATGCCCGCCGAACCCCTGCGCACCCTCTACGTCCCCAAACACGGGGAACTGGCCAAGTGCGTGGAGATGGGGCGGATCATCGGCAAGGCCGTAAACGCCAGGCTCGGCTGATCCGATCGCCGCCTTTGGGGTCGCGACACCAAAAAAAACGGCCCGCGACACACGTCGCGGGCCGTTTGGCTTTTCTTTCGCCAGGAAAGGGTCCTACTTCACCGCTTCCTTCAGGGCCTTGCCTACCGTGAACTTGACCGCCTTGGAAGCGGGGATCTTGATCTCCTTGCCGGTCTGGGGATTGCGACCGGTGCGGGCGGCGCGCTCGGACACCTTGAAGGAACCGAAACCCGTCAGGGTGACGGTCTCCCCGGCGGCCAGCGCGTCCTTGATGACCTCGACCACGGCGTCCAGGGCCTTGCCGGCCTCGGACTTGGTGGAAAATCCCGCCTTGACCTGTACCTTTTCGATCAATTCAGCTTTGGCCATGTACCCTTCTCCTGCTTGCTTGCGGTTGATGTTATTTCCCGGCCTTGGCGGCCTTCTTCTCCCAAAGCCGCATCTCTTTCATCTTCTTGCGGCGATCACGCTGCAAGGCCTTGCACACCAGGGGAACGCCCTTCTTGAAGCCGTGTTTCTCCTTGTATTCCTCGGGAGTAAGTCCGTGGGACGCAAGATGCTTCTTGGTAATAACCTTGAAGGTCTTGCCGCATTCCAGGCAGGTGATGGTCTTTTCCTTCACCGCCTTTTTCGGGTCGAGCCCGGCTGTGGCGACGCTTTCGCCCGAACAACACCCCTCGCTGATTTCACGGATGCCGTCCGAAAGCCTCCTGACCATCGAGGTGATCTCCTCATCGGTCATGTTCCTGACGGAAGCCTGCGCTTTCACGATCTCCAGGGCGCTTTTCAAATAGTCTTCCATTGAGTCCTCCAACGTCGATGATTCCTGATCCGTTCAGGCTGGGCAAACATGCTGACAAATGAGGCGATTGTCAATTACCACGGGCCAAATTGCGTGTTGCCGCCGTATTTTTCCCGGCGGCGAATCCCGGACCGATGCCGGGTGCGGCCGTTGCCGACGCCTTCCGCCCCGGTTTCTTACATATCCGATAAAAATATGCAAAAAATTATACGGACCTCCCCTCCCGGGAAGGTCCGTACGGGCATCTCTGGAATGGGACCGCTCGTGCCGCGCCCCTGAAAAAAACAACGGGGTTGCCGCACATGGACCATGTCGGAAACCGCTTCCCCGACATGCGCCGGCACGAATATCGGGAATGCTAGCCGGCCTGGATCTCGATCTTGCGCGGCTGGGCCTTTTCGGCCTTGGGCAAAACGACCTCCAGGACGCCGTTTTTGAGCGTGGCCTTGATCCTGTCCTTGTCCACGATGTGCGACAGGGTGAAACTGCGGAAATACTCCCCCGAACCGAATTCCACATGCCCCAGCTTGCGCTTTTCCGGCGCCTCCCATTCGGCCTTGCCGGAAATCTTGATCTCGTCCTCGTTGAGGTCGATGATCAGGTGTTCCTTGTCCACGCCGGGCATGTCCAGAAGGAGCAGAAACCCCTCCTCGGTCTCGATGATGTCCGTGGCCGGCTTGACCCGGGGCAGCGCCTTCTCGCTTTTGGCGATGTTCTCGTTCATGTCCGCCTCCTCCCTAGTCCATGTCGATGCTGATCTTTTTGGGCTTGCTCTCGTCGGCCTTGGGGATGACCACCTCCAGAACGCCGTCCTTCATCCTGGCCGTGACCTTGTCCCGGTTGACGGCCGCCTGGATGTTCACCACCCGCTGGAAAAAGCCCGTGGGTCTCTCCTGGCGGTAGTATTTCCCCTTGACCCCCTTGCGTTCGCCCTTGATCACCAGGCTGGAGTCGGTCAGGGTCAGATCCAGGTCCTCCATGTCCATGCCCGGAATCTCGCATTGGACGTAGATGCTCTCATCATCCTCGCTGATGTTCAGCGGCGGATAGGCAAGGCTTCGCTGGCTGATGGAAAGCGGCGTCCAAAGCGATTCGAGCAGCCTGTCGAACGGGTTCGACGTGCCGTAAAACGGACTCAAATCGATAACCATGGCATGCACCTCCCAATGTTTTATTCCGCCTATGAGGATAATCCGGCCAACCCCGTTGTCAACGCCGCCGCCCGCACATTCCGTGCGCGTTTTCCAACCGGCGCGGGATGTCCCGGTCTTGACACCCCGCCCTCGCGACTTACCTGTTATCCGCAAAAAACAGCCCCCGGAGGCCGCCATGCCCCTGTACGAATACGCCTGCCCCGTCTGCAACGCCCGCTTCGAGGAGCTCGTGTCCCTCACCAGCGAAACCTCCCCGGCCTGCCCCCGGTGCGGACACCCCGACTGCCAGCGGGTCATCTCCGCCACCTCGGGACTGCGCCCGGGACAAACCACCCTGCCCCGCTTCGAAACCCACTCCCCGGGGTGCGGCGGCGGCGGATTCTCCTGAGCCAAATAGCCCCGCGCGCCCGGGCGGCGCGCGCCGGTCACCCCCGCCTGCATGCGGGCAACAACCCTCCCGTGACAAAAGGAGCACGACATGCCGGACAAAACCCCGGGTTCCACCCATGAGTTCAAGGCCGAAATCAGGCAACTTCTCGATATCATTACTCATTCCATCTACACCAACCGCGAGATATTCCTGCGCGAACTCATCTCCAACGCCTCCGACGCCCTGGACAAGCTGCGCTTCGAGACCGGGCGCGGGGCCGGCGTGGCCGACCCGGACCTGCCGCTTGAGATCCGCATCACCCCGGACAAGGACGCCGGCATCCTGACCATCGCCGACACCGGCCTGGGCATGACCCGCGACGAACTCGTGGAGAACATCGGCACCATCGCCAAGTCCGGCTCCGCCGAGTTCCTGAAAAACCTGGCCGACGACACGGACGCCGCCTCGGGTATCATCGGCCGCTTCGGCGTGGGCTTCTATTCCGTGTTCATGGTGGCCAAAAAGGTGGTCCTGACCACCAAATCCCTGATCCCGGACCAGCCCGCCGTGCGCTGGGAGTCCGACGGCTCCGGGTCCTACGAACTGGCCGACGGCCCCGCGGATCTCACCCGGGGCACGCGCATCGAAATCCACCTCAAGGACGAGGCCAGGGAATTCGCCGACCCCGAACGCCTCAAGGCCATCATCCGCAAACACTCCAACTTCATCTCCTTTCCCATCCTCGTGGGCCAGGATACGGTCAATACCGTGCCGGCCCTGTGGCGGGAGTCCAAGTTCTCCATCACCCCGGAGAAGTACAAGGAATTCTACGAGTTTCTGACCTTCGACCCCGAAGAGCCGCTTCTGACCATCCACGTGGCCGTGGACGCGCCGGTCCAGTTCACCGCCCTGCTTTTCATCCCCAAAAAGCCCATGGACCTCTTCGGAATGCGCCCCGAGGCCCGGGGCCTGGACCTCTATGTGCGCCGGGTGCTCATCCAGCACGAGACCAAGGACCTTCTGCCCGAATACCTGGGCTTCGTCCGGGGCGTGGTGGACACCGAGGACCTGCCGCTGAACATCTCCCGGGAAACCCTCCAGGAGAACCTGGTCCTGCGCAAGATCCAGTCCACCATCACCAAACAGGTCCTGGACCGGCTACAGAAACTGGCCAAGGACGACCCCGAGGCCTACGCCGCCTTCTGGCGCGAACACGGTCGGGTCCTGAAACTGGGCTACGGCGACTATCTCCACCGCGAGGCCTTCGCCGAACTCGTGCGCTTCGAATCCTCCGCCCTCGAACCGACGCCCGAAAATCCGTCCCCCCTGACCTCCCTGGCCGACTACGCGACCCGGGCCAGGTCCGGACAGAAGCACGTCCACTACCTCTCCGGCCCCTCCCGGGCCGCCCTGGACCTGAGCCCCACCCTGGAAATCTTCCGGGACAAGGGCCTCGAGGTCCTCTACCTCCTCGAACCCATCGACGAATTCGTCATGGAAAGCGTCCGGGCCTACAAGGACCTGACCCTGACCTCCGCCGACCGGATCGATCCGGCCGACCTGGCCGCCTTCGAAAGCACCGCCGCCGCCGACACCACCCCGCTCACCCCCGATCAGCAGGCCGCCCTGCCCACCCTGGCCCAGGCCATCAAGGACAGCCTCGGAGAGCGGGTCGCCGACGTGCGCGTGTCCACCCGGCTGCGCAAAAGCCCCTCCTGCCTGGTCAGCCCCGACGGCGAACCCTCGGCCGGCATGCAGAAAATCATGCGCCTTCTGGCCAAGGACGAAACGCTTCCGCGCAAGATCCTGGAGATCAACCCCGACCATCCGCTTTTGCGCAACCTGCTGCGCATCCACCAGGCCCGGCCCGACGATCCCTTCCTGGCCACCGCCGCCAACCAGCTCCTCGACGCCGCCCTGCTCCTCGACGGCTACCTCGCCGACCCCCACCAGATGGTCGACCGCGTCACCGCCCTGCTCACCGACGCCAGCGGCTGGTACGCCGACCTGAAAACCGCGTAAGGCAAAGCGGGGGG
>JBMONM010000069.1:0-16478 GCA_049324675.1 Thermodesulfobacteriota bacterium | reverse complement strand
AAAGGAAAACGGGGGCGGAAACGGGGGTCCGGGGGAATGATTCCCCCGGGCGGGAGAGGGGTTCGGGGAGGGGGCGACGCCCCCTCCCCGGGGGCTACCAGTTGATGCCCAGAAGTTCGAAGTGGGCCCGGGGGTGGTCGCAGGCTGGGCACTTTTCCGGGGCCTGGGTCCCCTCGTGGATGTAGCCGCAGTTGCGACACCGCCACACGGTCTTCCCCGGGCGTTTGAAGACCCGGTCGGCCTCGATGTTTCCGGCCAGTTCCACGTAGCGGCGCTCATGAAAGCGCTCGGCCACGGCGATGGAGTCGAAGACCGAGGCGATCAGGCCGTAGCCTTCCTCGCGGGCCACCTTGGCGAAGTCCGGATACATGACGGTCTGTTCGTAGTGCTCGCCTTCGGCGGCGTGCAGGAGGTTGGCGCGCGTCGAGCCGATGATCCCGGCCGGAAAGGCGGCGGTGATTTCCAGTTCGCCGCCCTCCAGGAACTTGAACAGCCGCTTGGCGTGCTCCTTCTCCTGGTCCGCGGTTTCGGTGAAGATGAACGCGATCTGCTCGAAGCCCTCTTTTTTGGCCACGCTGGCGAAGTAGGTGTAGCGGTTCCTGGCCTGGGATTCCCCGGAGAACGCGGTGAGCAGATTCTTTTCGGTCTGACTGCCCTTGACGGATTTCATGGAGCCTCCTTTGGCGGATTGTCACGCCGGCCGGTCGTCTGATCGGCCATACAGATTTCAATATATCGAGTTTCCTTGATCGGGCGATCGAAGCGCCTTCCAGTCTAGCGCATGTCGCGCAAGGCCCGCACCAGTTCGCCAAGATCCGGGCGGACGTTGATGTCGCTTATGGAGATGAAACGGATGATCCCCTTTTCGTCGACGATGAAAAGCGCCCGTTCCGAGACCCCCTCGGGTCTCAGGATGCCGAGCTTCCGGGCCAAGCCGCCGTGTGGCCAGAAATCCGAGGCCACCGGAAACCACAGCCCGCCCATCTGGGTCACCCAGGCGTGCAGGGAGGGCACGTTGTCCACGCTGACGCCCAGGAGTCCGGCGTTCTCGGCCTCGAAGATCTCCTTGGCGATGTTGTATCCGGGCCACTGCCCGGAACACACCGGGGTCCAGGCCGCCGGGACGAAAGAGATGACGAGCTTCTTTTTGCCCAGATAATCGGCCAGGCGGACCCGGCCGCCGTCGATGGCCGGCAGGTCGAAGTCGGGCATGGAGTCGCCCGGGGCCACGGCGAGTACGCTGTCCACGGGTTTCTGGGGCGCGGCGGACTGGAAAATGCTTTCCGCGAATCCCGGGGCTTTTTCGGCCCGGGCGGCCACAACCGCGCCGAGCAGGACAACGGCCAGAACCACGGCCATGACCGCGAGGGTTGCGCGGCCCCGAACTGCGGGCAGGGGACACCCGGTTTGTTTTTGGCCCGCAAAACGATCAAAATGATCCATGTGAATTTCCTCACAAGATCACGGTGCGGCCGCCAGGATGTCTTTGGCGAAGGATTCGGGCGAATCCATGCGCCCAAGGCGGCTTATGACCACAGTATATGCCGCCTCGCCGGGCTTTCTGGCAAGCACGTAGAAAAACGGGGTGCCCACCCGGCCGCAGGCGTCGTGCCTGGTGAAATCCTGGTCCGGGACCAGGGGGAAGCGGGGCTCGAACTTGACCCGGAAGATATCCACCTCCATGGCCGAGTTGCCGGCGCCGATCCCGAGCATCTTGACCCTGCCGGCATGTCCGTTCCTTTCCAGGATGTCGAACAGGGCGTTTAGGGCCGGAGCTTCCTTCTGGCAGTGGGGGCAGTACATGCTGAAGATTTCCACCACCACGACCGGGGCGGAGATGTCGGCCAGGGATGCCGGTCCTGTCTTTTTGGCGATGCCCAGATAGGCCCTGTGTTCCGGGGAGAGATCGGCCCCCAGGGACAGGTCGGGAAACGTCGCGCCAACGGGCAGCGGCGCGGAGCCGGGGGATTCCGAAGCGCCCCCGGCCAGGGCCGCCAAGGGAGACAGCAGACAAACCGCCAGGGCCAGACACCATACCGGCTTTCGCATGCGCGTTCTCCTGTCGGCGTTTCCCGGCTGGTTCGCCGGGTGTTTTTTCCAGTAAGCACGAGGCCGGGTGTGGTCCAGATGCGTCCTTGGTTTCGGGTATGGCGTATTCAACTCCTGGCTGCGGCAAAACCCCGTTCCAGGTCCTCCATGAGGTCCTCAAGGTCCTCGATGCCGGCGGAGAAGCGGATCAGGGTGTCCGAGATGCCCCGGGCCCGGCGGTCCTCGGCGGACATCTTGGCGTGGGAGGTCTCGCACGGGAAGCAGATCAGCGACTCCACCCCGCCCAGGCTCACGGCCTCGAGGACAAGTCGCAGGCCGGCCACGAAGGATCTGGCCCGATGCGGTTCGCAGTCCAGTTCGAAGGAGAGCATGCCCCCGAAGCCACGCATCTGCCGGGCCGCGACGGGGTGGCCGGGGTGCCCGGGCAGGCCCGGATAAAAGACCCGTGAGACCATGTCGTGCCCGGCCAGAAACTCGGCCAGGGCCATGGCGTTGACGTTGTGCCGGGCCATGCGCAGGGCCAGGGTCTTCATGCCCCGCTCCAAAAGGAAGCAGTCGTAGACGTTCAAGGTCACTCCGTAGTCCACGGCCCGCTCCCGGACTTTCTCCATAAGGTCCCGGCCGCCGGCCACGGCCCCGCAGTTTAAGTCGCTGTGGCCGTTCAAGTATTTGGTGCCGCTGTGGACCACCAGGTCGAAGCCCAGGGCCAGGGGATTCTGGTTGATGGGCGAGGCGAAGGTGTTGTCCGCGATGCTTATGATGCCCCGGCGCCGGGCCATGGCCGCCACGGCCGCCAGGTCCACGACGTGGAAGAGCGGGTTCGAGGGCGTTTCCACGTACACCGCCCGGGTGTTGTCACGCACCGCTTCCTCCAGGGTTGCGGCGTCGGCGTGTTCCACCAGGGTGCATCCGATCCCCTGGCGGGGCAGTTCCACGGACAGGAAATGGTGGGTGCCGCCGTAGAGGTCGGCCTGGAAGACCACGTGGTCCCCGGCCTGAAGGACCGCCAGCAGGGCCACGGCCTCGGCGGCCATGCCCGAGGACACCACCAGCCCGTCCTGCGCCCCCTCCAGGGCGGCGACCTTTTCGGCCGGGGCGGCCTGGGTGGGAATGTTGGCGTAGCGGGGATAGCGGTAGGCCTCCCGGCCGCCGACGTCGGCCCGCATGTAGGCCGAGGCCGTGTGGATGGGCGTGGTCACTCCGCCCACCCGTCTGTCGAGCTGTTCTCCGGCCCGGGCGCACAGGGTGTCCGGATGCAATGTCGCGTGATTCATGAAACCTCCTTCTGCTTGCGGCGATTCTATCAGGGAGACGCCGCAAAGTCAGGATGGGCTTTTGACGCCGGGGCCGGGAGAGGCTATGAACGGCGGCGCGAAAGCGTCAGGCGGGCCGGTTCCCCCTTCGGCCCGGATGAACCACGGAGCCCGACATGCTTCTTTTTCGACCGCTGACGGAAAAATGCCTGGCCCCAAAGCATCTGGGAAAAGTCCGACGCTATCGTCTGAGTCGGGGAGACGGCGCGGTGGTGTTCACAGGGACGCTGCTTTCGTACCACAACCACGCCGACGAAAAAGACGCCCCGGAATATCCCGGGGTGTGCCATCTGGTCACCCTGGCCGCGTTTCGCACCCGCAAAGGCCGGTTCCTGGTCTATTATATCGTGGAGTACCCCGAGGACGAGCACATCTCCGGGCAGCACCAGTATGTGCGGGTTCTGCCCGGGTTTTCCGACGTGGAACGGTTCGTGGGCGCCATGGCCTATGTCAACGTGGAGAATTTCCGCTCGAAGGTCCTGGACGAGGCCGCTTCCCGCCTAAAGCCCGTGGCCTGACCGCGGCCGGGGCCTTCTTTTTCTCTTCCTGCGTGAACGTCCCCTGCAGCATGGCCTGCCTGGCCATGACCCGCTGCACGTACTGCAGGGTCTCGGGGATGGGAGGCACGCCGCCGCTTCGGGCCACGACCTCCGGTCCGGCGTTGTAGGCCGCCAGGGCCAGGGGCGTTTCCCGAAACCGGTCGAGCATCATGCGCAGAAACCGCGCCCCGGCCGCGATGTTCTTCTCGGGATCGAAGGGATCGGCCACGCCCATGGTGGTCCGGGTGTCGGGCATAAGCTGCATGAGTCCCTGGGCGCCCTTGGGAGAGACGGCCCCGGCCTGGAATCCCGACTCCTGCTCCACCACCGCGTACAAGAGCTCCATCGGCACCCGATGGACCGCGCTGGAGCGCCTGATCATGTCCACGAGAGGCCCCGAGGTGATCACCGGCCCGAAGGCGTACGGATCGCCGCCCGCAGCCGGAAAGGCCCCGTGGGGCCTGACCGTGTCGGCGATCCAGTCCTGACGGCGGGCCGCGGCGACCCCGCCCTTTTGCCGCAATAGCCTCCTGATCTCGTTGAAACCGAGCCTGGGGTCGGCCGGCCCCTCATACACCAGGACCTCGCGCTCGGACGTGCTGGTCTCGGACAAATGCACGATGCCGTATTCGTCCTCGAAGCCATAGAGGGTGTAGGCCCGGGCCGGGGCGCACGGCCACAGGACCACGGCCAGAAACGCCGACAGGACCATGGCGGGAAAACGCCGCGCCGGCGCGCGGATGAGTGACATGGGCTTTCGCCTCCCCGGGAACGGCCGAACGCCGTGCCCGACGCCCGCTCCCCCCGGGGAGGTCTGGAACGAACCTCTGGTCCCGGCGCCTACTTGCCGAAGGGACACTTGGGGAAGGTGCAGGTCTTGCAGGTCAGGCAGTACCCGCCCTCGGCCATCTCGGCCAGATCCGCCCGGGACATGTCCACCCCGGCCAGAAGCCTGGGCAGAAGCAGATCCAGGGCCGTGATCTGATAATACAGGGCGCAGGCCGGAACGCCAAGGACCCTGGCCGGCCCCATGCGCCCGACCAAGGTCATGGCCCCGGGCAGAACCGGCGCGCCGTACAGGGCGCCCGTCAGCCCGGCCTGCATCAGGCCGCGCCGGGTCACGTCGTCGGGGTCCACGGAAAGCCCGGCCGTGGTCACCAGAAGCCTGGCCCCGTCGGCCACCAGTTCGGAGGCGGCCCTGGCGATGGCCTCCATGTCGTCCGGAACCACGGCCGTGCCTGAAATGGGGCAGCCGAACTTCTCCACCTTGCTTTTCACGATGGGGATGAACCGGTCCTGGATCAGCCCCTTGAAGACCTCGGTGCCGGTCACCAGGATGCCGGTGGGCAAAGGCTCGAGCGGGGCGATGCGAAAAAGGGGCCCGTCCTCCAGGACGGCCATGGCCCGGTCGAAGGCCGCCCGGGACAGATACAGGGGGATGGCCCGGCAGGCCGCGAAGCGTTTGCCGCCTTCCACCGGCAAAAAGCCCTGCCTGGAGGCGCACATGACCCCCTCCACCATGTTGAAGGCCCGGAGCATGGACCGGTCAAGAAGCAGGAGTCCTTCCTTCTCGGCCCGAAAATTGATCTTGCCCTCCCGGGGCGGCTCCTCGAAACTGACGCCCTCTCCGGCCATGGCCCGGGCAAAGGCCACGGCGGCCTCGTTCTCGTGGATCCATTCCAGGCCCGGGTCCACGTCCTCCATGACGAACACCCGCTCCCGGCCCATGGTGTGCAGGCGGCAGACGTCCCCGGCGCTTAAAAGCTGCCCGGCCAGAAACGCCGGGTCCTTGCTCTCCCCGGGCACCACCCGGGTCATGTCGTGCAGGGCGCGGCGGCCGACGGCCTGGGCCGCGGGCACGGCCCGAAGCCTGGGGCCGGTCTCGGACAGGGTGTCGCGCGCGGCCACGGTGTCGGTCAGGTAGGGGTGCTCCCCGGAGCAGCCCCGGCACATGCCGCCGTCGGCCGCGGGATAGGCCTCGCCGCACAGGGGGCACACGGCGATGGCCCCCATGCTGCCCTTCTTGAGAAACGAATCGGTCACCCGGACCGGGGCCATGCCGCAGATGCCCGGACCGGCCCGCTTTATCTCGTCGAACAACCGGTCCCGGTCCTGCTCCCGCTTGGGTTTGAGCTTGAGGTACCAGGCCTTGATCTCCGGCCACATGCTGAGCTTGGCCGGGTCGATCCACACCCGCACCCCCTCGCCGGTGTACTTGTCGTACAGGGCCAGGGCGTAGCGGCCGAGGTTGACGATCTTCATCCAGCCGTTGCCGTAGCTGCACAGGGTCAGAAGCTGCACGGCGTCGGGAAGACATTTGGGGGTCTCCACCACGGCGTCGAAGATGGTTCCCTCGGGCAGGGCCCCCTTGGCCAGTTCGACCATGTATCCGCCGATCAGAAGCCCCGGGGCCGGATTGCCGTGAAAGGCCGCGGCCATGACCACATACTCGTCGAAGGTGTAGCTGCCGATATTCATGCAAATGTCTCCAATGCGCTAAAATTCGTGACAGGCTTCTCCCTTTGGCCCAACTTTCAAGAAAAGGGAAGTGGAGCCGAAAATAAAATGGCGCACCCGCTCCGGCCCCGCGATCCCTTTCAACCGCGGGGTCTCGTCCGGAACGGGAACGCCGGCGGAAAAAAACTACACCGTCGAGGCGATGCGCCCGAGCTTCCCGGCCATCTCCGTAAGCCCGGCAATGGCCTGGGCCGAGTTGGTCATGCCCTCGGCGGTCTCCGAGGAGATGCGGTCCACGTCGCTGATGGCCTTGTTGATCTCCTCGCTGGCCGCGGACTGCTCCTCGGCGGCCGTGGCGATGGCCTGGACCTGGTCGGAGGATTCCCCGACCAGCCCCGATATCTCGTCAAGAACCTTCCCGGAATCGTTGGACAGCTCCGTGGCCCGTTCCACGGCCGTAGCCGCCTTCTGGGTCAGGTTCATGCTCTTTTTGGTTTCATCCTGGATGGCCGCCACCACCCGCCCCACCTCGCCGGTGGCGTTCATGGTCTTTTCCGCGAGTTTTCTGACCTCGTCGGCCACCACGGCGAAGCCCCGGCCGGCCTCCCCGGCCCGGGCGGCCTCGATGGCCGCGTTCAAGGCCAGAAGGTTGGTCTGGTCGGCGATGTCCGAGATGACGTTCATGATCTGGCCCACGTCCACGGCCCGACGCCCCAGATCCTCCATGCCGTCGCGCAGGGAGAGGGTCAGACCACGCACCTCGTCGATGGCCGTGACCGCCTGCCCGACCACATCCACACCCCGCACGGCCCGATCCCTGGCCTGGCCGGCCAGTTCCGCGGCCTTGCCCGCGTTTTTCGCCACCTCGAGCACGGCCGAACTCATCTGGTCCATGGCCGTCACCACCTCGGACATGCGCTGGCGCTGGGTCTCGGCGCCCTGGCGGACGTCCTCGGACTGACTGGACAATTCCGACAGGGAACCGGCCACGGAGGCGGCCACGCCGCCCAGTTCGGCGTTGATGCCTTCGATCCGGGACAGGTTGGCGGACAATTGCTCCTCCTTGCGCACGATGGGGGTCACGTCCTGGGCCAGCTCCAGATACCCGATGTTGGTGCCGTTGCAATCGCGCATGGCTTTGACCATGGGCCGTATGACCATGCGTTCGCCGTTCCTGGAGCTTTCCACGTACGTATCGGGGTCGAAGGCGCGCCCCTCCACGGCGCAACGGATGGGGCAACCGGGGGTGCCGCAGACCGGGGTTTTGAAGACGTCCCCGCAAAACGTCCCCTTGAGTTCCGCGGGGGTCTTGCCGGCCATCTCGGCCATGGCCATGTTGGCGAAGATGACGCGGTTATTCTCATCCGACACGAACAGCGGATCGGGCATGGCGTTTAACACCGCGTCGCTTAAACACATGATCTCCGACAGTTTGGAGATGAGCTTGTTGAACCAGGCGGCGAGATCTCCCATTTCGTCTTTCCGGGACTCGTCGAGCCGGTCCGTGAGATCCGCCCGATCCTCGGTGATGTCCCGGATCTTGGCCACCATGGCCTCGATGGGCCGGGCCACGCTTTTGACGAAAACCAGGTGCACGGCGCCGGACGAGGCCGCCAAAAGGACAAGCAGAAGGCCGATGAACACGAAAAGCACGGTGCGGATGGCCGCGCTTTCAGCCTTGGTGGAGAAGGAGAACACCAGGATACCCGTCTGCGTTCCTTTGTAGTCGTTGATGGGGATGCCCGCCATGGCCTGGTCCCCCTCCCGCTCCATGACGGTGCCGCGCTTGGCCTTGTCCAGGAAATCCGCGGTGATCCTGTTCGTCAGTTCCTTGCCTTTCGCTCCGGCGATCTGCACGAACCGGCCGTCCAGGACAGGATTCTTGGCCGGGTCGCGCAGTGCCCCGGTGATCTTGAGGAACTCGGCGTTCATGTACAGGGCCATGTCCTGGCCCTCGCCGGCCACCTTGGCCAGGATGGGCGAGAACTCGCTTAAGACCTCGACCGACCCCAGGTGTTTGCCGTCCGGGGACATCACCGGCGCGATGCCCCGGAACACGAAGCCCCCCTCGCCGAGTTCGATGCCCATGAGCGGCTTGCCGGTCCGGTTGACCTCCATGACCGTGGGCCGGAACGAGGAGATGTCGTCGGAGATGTCCACGCCCTTGCCGTCGCGGGTGACCTGCTTGTCGCGCCACAGCCTGACCAGACTGCGGCCGCTTGGCAGATGGTAGTGGAGTTGGAACTTGCGGCCGTCCATGACCTGGGCGAAGCTCTTGACGAACGGCGTCAGCGCCTCGCGCAACTGTTCCCGGGCCTTCTGGGCCATAGGGTCTTTTTCGTCCCGGATGTCGCCCGAGTGGGCGGTCTCGTAGGCCGCCGCCACCACCGGCAGCCGGGCGAACAGGGCGGCCTGCTCCAGGGTCATGCGCGAGGCCGTGTCGATGGCGTTTTCCACTTCCCGGGTCTTGTTGGACACGATCTGGGCGATGAAATTCTGTTCCAATCCGTCCAGGCGGTACCACATGATCGCCAGACTGATGCCGCCAAGCACCAGAAAAGCCGTCACCATCGGCAGAAACATCTTCTTGCGAATCCCCATACATCCCTCCCGGGCCCGCACGTAAGGCAGGGCTATAGTTGCTTCATGAATCACCGCGTCGAAAAAAGAGCGGAACGCGTACAACATGATAGCCGGAAAGATAGGCCGATAGAATCCACGCCGCAATGCCCAAGACGGGGCACGACGACGTCCGGACGCCACAGCCTAGCCGAAATCCTAGCACGTCACTCCGTTTTCAACAACGCATCCTTTGAAAAAAATACACCCCGCCACCCCTCGCGCTGGTACGCCGTTCCGGCGCATCGCCTGCGGCGACCCAGCACGAGAGGGGGCGGGAATCACCCGTTCCACGGGCCTTGTCCCCTCAAAATCGAAAAGCTCTCCAGAGTGTTACGCCGTACGCACTAGGAGGCCCGGCGCACCGTGACGAAGTGCTCCTGCATGGCCACAGCGCCACCGGCCTTGTCCCTCTTGGAGATGCCCCCGGGCATCAGTTCGTTGTCGGCCACCCCCTTGCCCCGGGCCCGGCTCTCCACCGGCAGGGTGTGCCCGAAGCCGTGAACCATGAACACCGCCTCGGGATGCATGAACGGGGTGACGAAGGCCTTGATGCGGCCGCCATGGCCCGGCGCCGACACCTCCACGTACTCCCCGTCCGCGATCCCCAGCTTCTTGGCCTCGGCCTCGTTGATCCACAAAAGATTTTCGGACATCTGGGCATTGAGCAGGGGATTGTTGACGGTATGCCCCTGGGTATGCACGCCCACCCGGCCGAAGGTGACGCGGTATGTCCCCTCGGGGGGCCGTTCGGGAGAGACGTAAGGCGCAAGGGACAGCGCGCCGTCCTTCTCCAGCTTTTCGTTTATGATTTCTATCTTGCCCGAGGGCGTCTTGAAGGTCTTTTCATCGACCTCGCGGTAGAAGGCCTTGTCCGTAAGCTGCACCATGCCCGTGGCCTCGAAGTCCCCCATGCCGATCCCCGTGCCTTCGAGCTGGAACTTCCAGATGTCCTCGATGGATTCGAAGGCCATCTCAGTAAGGCCCATCTTTTTGGCCAGGCCGCAATAGATTTCCCACTCGGCCCGGGTGTCGAAGCGGGGCTTCGCGGCCCGTTTGCGCACGAAGAAATACGGGCGGCAGCCCTTTTTGCAGGCGATGGTGCTCTCGCGTTCGAGATACGGGGAAAGCGGCAGGACCACGTCGGCGTGCCAGGCCGTGTCCGACCAGGAGAAGGTCACGGACACCAGAAGGTCCAGGTTGTCCCACATGGCCTTCAACCGCCCGGGGTCGGGAAAGGCCATGAGCGGATCGTGGCGATGGGCGATATAGGCCTTGATGGGATAGGGGTCGCCCGTGACCATGGCCTCGTAGGCCAAGTTGACCAGACCGGGCCCGGTGTCGAAATGGGTGCGTTCCTCCATCCAACCCACGCCGTCCACGCGTTTTTCCTCGGGCTTGGGATAGATGGCCATGAGGTCCTTGAGGCCCTTTTTCCCCACGTCGCCCGCTCCGCTGGCCAGGGGCAGGCCGCCCTTGGCCCCGATGACGCCGAGCAGGGCGCTGATGATGTAGGCGGTGCGGCTCATGTAAAAGGAATCGGAATAGCGCGCGGTCATCCATCCCGGATGCCAGATGACCGCGGGCGCGGCCTGGGACAACTCCTTGGCCAGCTTCTCGATGGAGGCGGCCGGAATCCCGGTTTGGGCCTCGGCCCAGGCCGGCGTGTAGGGAGCCGCGAACTCGATGAGGGCGTCGAGGTCCTTGATCCACTTCTGTGCGAACGCCTTGTCGTACAGCCCCTTGTTCAGCAGTTCGTTGATGACCGCCAGATTGAAGGCATAGTCGGTACCCGGCCTGATGAGCAGAAACGTGTCGGCCTTGCAGGCGCTGACCGAGGCCCGCACGTCGATGCAGGTGATCTTGCACCCGTTCGCCCTGGCATCGAGCAGGTCGTTGACCTCCTTGACGTTGATGGCCTCGAAGATATTCCTGGTCTGCAGGACCACGTGTTTGGCGTTTTTGAGGTCATAGCCCACGGATTTGCGGTCGAAGCCGAAGACCGACAGGGCCGCGTGCTGCACGTTCCTGGCGCAGGCCGCATCGTGGTTGCAGTAGTTGGGCGTGCCCAGGCCGCGCAGGAAGGTGCGGTAGATTTCCCGGAAGGGGCCGCCCCGGTCCGAAAGCAGGATGGAGCGGGCGCCGTGCTCGGCCTTGATTTTCTGGAGCCGCTCGGCCACATGGCCCAGGGCCTCGTCCCAGGAAACCCTGCGCCATTTTCCCTCGCCCCGCGCCCCGGCCCGGATCATGGGGAACTGGGGACGTTCGTCGTCATTGACCAGGGCCAGGCCGGCCGCGCCCCTGGCGCACAAGGCCCCGGCCACTCCCCCGGCGTGGGGATTGCCGTGCACGGTGAGGACCTTGTCGTCCTCCACCACGCTCATCATCGGACACCGTACGGTGCACATCCCGCATATTCCATATACGTTCTTTTTCATGAGCTTTCCTCCGGGGGTGGCGCTCGCCCGCACGCCTGAATTTGGAATATCACCGTACCATGGGCAAAGCGTGAGACAAGAAAAAAGTGATGTGAAAAAACGAACTATTCAGGAATGACGGGCTTTGCCGGCCCTGAAAAACTCATGTGAATGAAAAAATTTGGGGACCTCCCTTGACTTTCCTGGTGAAAGCGGATTTGAAATGCGAATACATGTGATTTTGTTACGCAGTTTGAGACGCCCGCCAAAAAAAGGCGGAAACCCAGGCCCATAGGGCCTGGCGCGGAAGACAGGGAGGGCCCGATGATTTTCTCCTGGTTACAGGCGGCGCTGATCATTTTCCTGGCCGGCGGACTGGCCTTCGCCGCGGGCCCCCTGCTCGGGTCCATCATCCTGGCGCCCAGATACTCCGGCGGGGCCATGGGCGAGCCGTATGAATGCGGTCTGCCCACCCATGGCGGCTCGTTCGCCAATTTCGGCATCAATTACTACTTTTACGCCATCGTCTTCTTGGCCTTCGAGGTGGACATCCTGTACCTGTTTCCGGTGTCCACCTGGTTCACCCGTTCGACGGGCTTCGCCCCGGTGTGGAAGATCCTGGTGTTTCTGTTCGTCCTGGGATTGGCGGTTGTCTATTTCCAGCGCAAGGGAGTGTTCGAATGGCCCCGCAGGATTCAAATCTCGCCCCGGCGGTAACCGGCGTCCAGGCGGCGCCGATTTCCACCCCCGCGGTGCAGCGCATCGTGGACGTGTGCCGCGCCATGTCCATCTGGCCCATGACCTTCGGTCTGGCCTGCTGCGCCATTGAAATGATGGCCGTAGGCATGGCCCGCTTCGATATCGCCCGGTTCGGAGCGGAGGTCTTCCGGCCCTCGCCGCGCCAGTCGGATCTGATGATCGTGGCCGGCACCGTGAACCGCAAAATGGCCCCGGCCGTGGTCCGGCTCTATGAGCAGATGCCCGCGCCCAAGTGGGTCATGGCCCTGGGCAACTGCGCCATCTCCGGCGGTCCGTTCAAGTGTGAGGGCCAGTACGCCGTGGTCGAGGGCGTGGACACGCTCATCCCCGTGGATGTCTACGTCCCCGGCTGTCCCCCCCGGCCCGAGGCGCTCCTGGAAGGCCTGTTTCAGATCCAGCACAAGATCAGCGGCCGCCGCTGGTGGCCCGTGCCCGCGACCTTTGCGGCGGGCAAGGCGGAGGTCGCATGATCCCCGCATGGTTTTCCACAATTCGGACCGAGGCCGTCACCCCCCTGGACCCGGCCAAGACCGGCCAGGCCCTAAGCGCCCTGGTCGCCCGGGAGGACATCGCGGACGCCAGCCGCGTCCTGTGGGACCAGGGGTACCACCTGGAGGATCTGTCCGCCTGCGACGTGACCGAGGGCTTCGTGGTCAAGTACCATTTCGCCCACTGGGTCGAGGCGGGCCGGATCACGCTGCGGGTCGGGGTGCCCCACGACGATGCCGCCATCCCCACCATCTCCGAGGTCTTTCCCGGCGCCGACTGGCATGAGCGCGAGTGTCACGATTTTCACGGCGTGGTCTTCACCGGCCATCCCAACTTAAGCGCCCTGCTTCTGCCCGACGACGACACCCCGCCGCCCCTGGTCAAAACGGACGCGGCCCGCAAGAGCCGCACGGACGTCATGCCCCTGGAGTACCTGGTGGACAGCGACGTGCCGCCCGAGGCCGGAAAGACCGAGAAAAAAACCACAGCCCCGGCCACCGAGGCCGCCGCGGGGTAGCCGATCATGAGCGAACACACCGCTGGCGCGGCGGCCGCCGCGACCATGAGCCACGTGCATTCCGGACTGTGGGGGGACACCTACTCCGCCCGGTTCGAGCCCGACCCCTCGGGCGAACGGATGATCATCAACATGGGGCCCCAGCATCCCTCCACCCACGGGGTGCTCCGGGTGATCCTCGAACTCGACGGGGAATACATCGTCAGGGCCGAGCCGGTCCTGGGATACATCCACCGCATGCATGAGTGGATGGCCGAGAACCGCACCTATGCCCAGTTCATCCCCAACATGGGCCGGGTGGACTACCTGCACGCCCTGGCCTGGAACTGGGCCTACGTGGGCGCCGTGGAACGTCTGGCCGGGATCGAGGTCCCGGAACGCGCCGAATACATCCGGGTCATCACCTGCGAACTCAACCGCATAAGCTCCCACCTGCTGTGGTGGGGGGCCTATCTTCTGGACCTCGGGGCGTTTACCCCCATCATGTACGCCTTCGACGACCGGGAACGCATCCTGGACATCCTCCAGATGGTCACCGGCTCCCGGCTGACCTATTCCTCGTTCGCCTTCGGCGGCGTGACCATGGACCTGCCCCCGGAATTCGCCCCGAAAACCCGCGAATTCATCGCCACCCTGCGCTCCCGGCTGCCCATGTACCGCGGCCTGGTCACGGACAACGGCATCCTTCTCGGGCGGTGCGTGGACATCGGCGTGCTGGACCTGGACACCATCCGCCGCTACGGGGCCACCGGCCCGGTGGTCCGCGGATCGGGCCAGGCCTATGACGTGCGCAAGGCCGAACCCTATTCGGTGTATGACCGCTTCGACTTCCGCATCCCCACGGAGAACGCCTGCGACGCCATGGCCCGCTACCTGGTCCGGCTGGCCGAGATCGAGGAAAGCATGTCCATCGTGGAACAGGCCCTGGATTCCCTGCCCGAGGGCCCCGTCCTGGGCAAGGTGCCGCGCAAGGTCAAGCCGCCCAAGGGCGAGGCCTGCTTCGCCGTGGAGGGCGCCCGGGGAAAGATCCTGATCATGGTGCAAAGCGACGGCAGCCCCATCCCCTACCGGGTCAAGCTGCGCGCCCCCGGATTCTCGAACCTGAGCCTTTTTGCCGAACTGGCCCAGGGAACGCTCCTGTCCGATGCCGTGTCCATCCTGGGCAGCCTTGACCTCGTCATCCCGGAGATCGACCGATGACCATTAGCCTCGCCGATCCGCTGGTGCGCCTGATCCTGGCCCTGGTCGCCATCTTCGCCTTCGTGGGCCTGAACGGCCTGATCCTGGTCTATGCCGAACGCAAGGTGGCCGGATTCGTGCAACGCCGCCCCGGTCCCCTGCACGTGGGGCCGCAAGGCCTGCTGCAACCCCTGGTGGATGCCCTCAAGCTCGTGGGCAAGCAGCTTTTCACCCCGCCCCGGGGCGACCGCATCCTGTTCTGGGCCGCGCCGCTTCTGGCCTTCATGCCCGTGGCCCTGTGCTTCCTGCCCCTGCCCTTCGACGCCTCCCTCAAGGCCATCGACCTCAACCTCGGACTGGTGCTCATCCTGGCCTTCTCCGGGGTCAACGTCATCGCCCTGTGCCTGGCCGGCTGGGGTTCGGGCAACAAGTGGGGCATTCTGGGCGCGGCCCGGGCCGTGGCCCAGTCCGTGGCCTACGAGGTGCCGCTTCTGCTCGCGGTCCTGGCCGTGGCCTTCATGGCCGGCTCCCTGGACCTGTACGCCGTGTCCGAGGCCCAGGGCCCCTGGCCGTGGCAATGGTATGCCATCCGCAATCCCTTGGCCTTCCTGATCTTTCTGATCTGCGCCGTGGCCGAGACCAACCGCGCCCCGTTCGACCTGCCCGAGGCCGAATCCGAACTCACCGCCGGGTTCCACACCGAATATTCCGGCATGGGCTTCGGCCTGTTCTTTTTGGCCGAATACGCCAACATGATCGTGGTCAGCGGCGTGGCCACCGCCCTGTTTTTGGGCGGGTACCAGGGACCGATCGCCTCCGGGGTCTGGTGGTTTCTGATCAAGCTCTACGCCATCCTGCTTCTGATCATCTGGCTGCGCTGGACCTACCCCAGGGTCCGTTTCGACCAGCTCCTCAACTTGAGCTGGAAGCGGCTCACCCCTCTTGCCCTGATCGTTCTGGCCGGCACCGCCATTGTCATGCGCCTGGGAGGATAGTTCATGAGCGTCTCCGATTCCTGCAAAACCGTCTGGGATTACGCCAAAAGCCTGCTCGTCGGGCTTGGCATCACCGGAAAAAATTTCGTCAAGCCCACGATCACCGTGATCTATCCCTGGGAGTCCGTGGACAACCTGTCCACCTTCCGGGGACATGTGGAACTCGTGGCCAAGGACGACGATCCGTTCACGCCCCGCTGTATCGCCTGCGGGGCATGTGCCGACGCCTGCCCGTCGAACTGTCTGACTGTGGTAGGCCCCCCGAAGGCCCCCAAGCCCAAGGCCGATGCCCCGGCCGCGGACGTGGTCGGCGGGAAGGTCATCCCGAAAACCGAAAAAACCGCAGCCCCGGAAAGATCGAAGGCCCCGATTCAATTTTTCCTGGACTATTCCAAGTGCAGCCTGTGCGGTCAGTGCGAACGCGCCTGCCCGGCAAAGTCCCTGCGGTTCTCCAACAACGTCTATCTGATCGGCGAACGCCGCGAGGATTTCACGATCGACCTCCTGGCCCGCCTCAAAAGCCAGGCAACAGCAAAAGGCCGCAAGGCCTCGTCATAGGGCCGCCGAATCCGCGCTGGCTCCAGCCCGATCATGGAGCTTCCGCATATGAGCAAATACCATATCGTCCTCGATCAGGAACGGTGCATATCCTGTCACGCGTGTGAAGTGCATTGCCAGATGAAAAACCAGGTCCCGCCGGACGCCCGGTTGGGCAAGCTGGTCGCCCTGGGCCCCGTGCTCCAGAAGGGCAAGCCGCGCATGCTCAACATGTTCATGCCCTGCTTCCACTGCGAGCGCCCCTGGTGCGTGGCCGCCTGTCCCACAGGAGCCATGGTCCGTCGCGAGGACGGCATCGTCTACCTCAACGACGATCTGTGCGTGGGCTGCAAGGCCTGCATCCGGGCCTGCCCCTGGCAGATCCCCCAATGGAACGATTCCACCGGACGGGCCATGAAATGCGACTTCTGCCGCGACCGCATCGACGCCGGCGAAAAACCCGCCTGCGTCGCGGGATGCACCGCGCACGCCCTCTCTTTCGTGGGGGCCAATGAGGCCTCCGCGCGCACCCGCGAAGACTATGCCAAAAGCAGATTGATGCGCCGCTGATCGGATACCTCGCCATGAGAACCGGGGGGCTCCGCCCC
>JBMONM010000068.1:0-16565 GCA_049324675.1 Thermodesulfobacteriota bacterium | reverse complement strand
GGCCTGCCCTATGGAGCAGGACGCCCCGGCCGGGGAGGTCCCCGGGTTCCCGGTGCTGCTCAAGGGCGGATGCACGGCCTCCCGGGGCAAGGCGGCCGGGCCGGCCTTCGTGGTCGCCGCGGACCATTCCCTGCTCAACGTCCCGGAGGGGTCCATCCTTATCGCCCCGCAGACCTCGCCCCGCTACGTCTCCCTGCTCGGCAGGGTCCGGGGCATCGTCACCGACGTGGGCAGCGTCACCGGGCACATGGCCTCGGTGGCCCGGGAATTCGGCATCCCGACCCTGGTCGGCACCGAAACCGGCACCGCGAACATCCCCCATGGGGAGGAAATCACCGTGGACGCCACCAACCGGGTGGTCTACGCCGGCCGGGTGGAGCAGATCCTCGACCGCCAACGGCCGGTCAATCCCATGAAGGGCAGCCCGATCTACAAGACGGCGCGCTCCGCCCTGAAAAAAATCGCCATCCTCCATCTCGTGGACCCCGAGGGGGAAAACTTCTCCCCCGAACACTGCCGCACCCTGCACGACGTGATCCGCTTCGCCCACGAGATGTCCATGCGCGAGATGTTTTGCATCAACGAGGACCTGGGCGTGGACAAGTCCTTCGCCATCCGGGTCAGGGCGCCCCTGCCCATGCGCATCCACGCCGTGGACCTGGGCGGCGGGTTCATGCCCGAATGCGGCCGGGAGTGCTCCATGACCGACGTCGTCTCCGTCCCGTTCCGGGCCCTTCTCCAGGGCATGACCCATCCCAACGTGCACTGGGTGGGGGCGGTGGGCATGGACGTCAGGGGGTTCATGAACATCGTGGCCGAGTCGGCCATGGCCGGGCCCGGGCAGGACGAGCGCATGGGCGGCCCGAACTACGCGGCCGTGTCCAAGGAATACCTGAACTTCAATTCCAGGCTGGGCTACCACTTCGCCACCGTGGACGCCTATTGCGGCCTCAACGTCAACGACAACTACATCACCTTCTCGTTCAAGGGCGGCGCGGCGGACATCGGCCGCCGCTCGCGGCGGGCCACGCTCATCGCGGCCATCCTCACGCGCCTCGGGCTGCATACGAAGCTCAAGGGGGACATGGTCACGGGCACCGTGGCCAAGTACGTCTGCCCGGTCATGGAGGAAAAGCTCGACCTGATCGGGCGTCTCCTGGGCTCGGTGCGCCTTCTGGACATGGTGCTCTCCGACGACGGCCAGATCGAATGGTACGTGGACGAATTCTTCAAGGGAAACTACGGATTCGAGCGGGGATGAAAGGCAAGGCCGTTTGTGGATAAGATATCAAAAGAAAAACGCAGTTGGACTATGTCCAGGGTTAAAGGAAAGGACACAAGTCCGGAAAAGATAGTCCGTTCCCTTCTTCACCGTCTTGGATACCGCTTCCGGCTGCATCGAAAAGATTTGCCTGGAAGACCAGATGTGGTTCTGCCCAAAAAGCGCATCGCGATTTTTGTTCATGGCTGTTTTTGGCACCGGCACGAAGGCTGCCCACGAGCCACAACGCCCCGAACGAACCAAGATTACTGGCTTCAAAAATTCTCAAGGAATGTCGCTCGTGACAAAAAAGCTTTTAGCGATTTAACGGCTCTTGGTTGGTCCGTGATCGTCGTTTGGGAATGTGAGATGAAAAATATTCCTCTTCTTACCGAAAGATTCTCCACTTTGCTGAAAAGTTCGGGAAGAACCGCTCTTGACGAATGACGATGTCTCGAGGAAAATTTTTTGGAACCCTTTGACCACTTCGTAATGACCATGCTCGAAAATTTTGAATCCAGCGTCTGCGCGCAAGCTTCGATTCCCTTTGCCAAGAGGGAATCGAGGCCGAAATTCTTGGACTTTTTTTCGGGAAGCGGCTTGGTCGGATATGCTCTCGCCCCCTATTTTGCTTCTGTTTGGGCCAACGACATCAGCCCCAAAAAGGCCGCCGTGCATCTCGCTAATCATCCTGACACGCCTCTGCATCTAGGTTCAATAGCGGAGGTATCCGGTTCACGACTACCCGATGCGACACTTTCATGGGCCAGCTTCCCATGCCAGGATCTGTCCCTGGCGGGCAAGAGGGGGGGCCTACGCAGCCGTCGAAGCGGCCTCGTTTGGGAATGGCTGCGTGTCATTGATGAAATGCCGCGCAAGCCCCCGATCCTCGTGGCTGAAAATGTGCTCGGGCTGATTTCCACCCATGGGGGGCGGAATTACCGAGAATTACACGACGCCCTCTTGTCGCGCGGATATTTTGTCGGTGCGATGGTGCTAGATGCGGCGCTTTTTTTACCTCAATCGAGACAACGTGTTTTCGTTATCGCCATTAACAAAGAACTCCGCGTTCCTCTCCAATTGATTGATGAGGGACCAAATTATCTTCATCCTCAGGCGCTTATTACTGCAATTAAGGGAATTTCCGGATGGATATGGTGGCGCTTGCCAAAACCACAACCGCCTCGTATCTCTTTATCTGATATACTTGAAAAAGATGCGAAATTCGACAATGCTACAAAATCAAAGCATAACATCCGTCTTATACCAGAACACCATTGGCGTTTTTTTATAGATAATAATATTGATATTGCTCCTGGATACAAACGGATCAGAGACGGAAAGCAGGTTCTTGAACTTCGTTTTGACGGATTGGCTGGTTGTCTGCGGACTCCCGCCGGAGGCAGCAGCCGACAGCACCTCGTTATTAAGACGCATGGAAAAATTCGAACCAGATTATTTACGGTGAGAGAAGCAGCTCGTCTTATGGGAGCTCCAGACGACTACATCATTCCTGGAACATATAACGACGGTTACCGGGCAATGGGTGATGCCGTCGCGGCACCGGTCGTCCGTTATCTAGCCAAGCATCTGTTAACAAGGCTGGCTCAACGTCATGAATGATCTTTACAGCGCTTTGGCGGAATATATGAGGTCAAAGCGAATCTATAGGAAAGGACAACTCGCCGTGATGTTGCACGTGACTAGACAGGCGAAAACGCGAGTTCTCCCATTAGACCCTAGCAATTTTATCACTCCTGGAACCGGACAGGTTGCTGGATTAAGTCGATCATCCGTACAGGCTGTCCTTAAAGATTATGGTATCAGCCACATTTTGGCTGAAGAGGGAGGACGAACTAGCAGAGGAAGCCTCGGACTTATGCGAGATTATGTAGCATTTTTAAATACTCTCAACGATAATATAATTATCGATATTGCGGCTATCGAAGCTTGGTGGGTCGACCGAGCCAAAGAGCATTTTAAATCAATACCATTTTCACTTAAATTCGACCAAGCTAAATCTTTAAGTTATGCAGTCCATGAATTATTGGAACAAGCCAGAATGCGACAACGTGCCAACCCTGGAACTACTTATTCCGGGACAGTCCTTCAGCATCTTGTGGGGGCTAAACTAGAGACGATTCTACCAGATGGTCAAATTACTCACCATGGCGCTTCCGTCGCGGATGCTGCAACCGCCCGTTCGGGCGACTTCATCATAGGCGAAACAATAATTCACGTCACGACGGCTCCGGCCGAGGCCTTGATGCGGAAATGTCTTAACAACATCGATTCTGGCTTCCGTCCGATCATCATCACCACTCATGAAAGCAAGGCTGGCGCTGCATCTTTGCTCAACATACATGGCATCGGCGATCGCGTCGACCTGTTGGATGCTGAGCAATTTCTTGCAACAAACGTCTATGAATGGTCTCACTTCAAAATCTCGGACTGCCGACCGACTGTCGAACGTCTTCTAACGCGGTACAATGCGATTGTTGAACAATGCGAAACCGATCCCAGCTTGAAGGTCTGCCTGGGATGATTCCGCGCCCTACCGCCCCGTGGCCAGGACCTCGGGCAGGCCGCCGGCCTCGCCGGAGGTTCCGGCCGGGGTCAGAAACCGCGCCAGCCCGGCCGCGTCATCGAGGCCCAGGCCCTCGGCCCGGCTGCCCAGAAGCCACTCCAACGCCCCGCGTTTCCGCTTGGGGCCGGAGACCACCGGGACCTTTCTCCCGGAGAGTCCGGTCAGCCCCTTGAGGGCATCCTCGGCATCCTCCAGGCCCCCCAGGGCGTCCACGAGTCCCAGGGCCAGGGCCCGCTCCCCGGTCATGGCCCGGCCGTCGGCGATGACCGCCACGGTCTCGGGCGTAAGCTTGCGCGCCGCGGCCACGTCGCGCTGGAACTGGGCGCTTAAGTCCTTGACGATGCCCTCCAGGTAGGCCCGGTCGGCCTCGGAGAGTTCCCTGAAGGGCGAGCCGGCGGTCTTCAGGCCCCCGCTGGCGAAGGATTCGAAGGACACCCCGATTTTTCCCAGAAGCTCGCGCACGTTGGCGTACTGGGCCATGACCCCGATGCTGCCGGTCAGGGTGCCGGGGCTGGCGAAGATCCTGCGCGCCGGGCAGGCCGCGTAATACCCGCCGCTGGCGGCCACCGTGGACATGGAGGCCACCACGGGCTTGATCGCGGCCAGCCGGGCCACGGCCTGGTAGATCTCCTGGGACGGGCCGAAGGCCCCGCCCGGGGAGTTGATGCGCAGGATCACCCCCACGATCTTTTTGTCCTCGCGCAGTTCCTTGAGGAAGGCGACCACGGGCTCGGCGTCGCCCAGAAACCCTTCCAGGCGGACCAGGCCGAAACGGTGCCTGGCGAGAACCCCTCCGCCCTCGTCGTCCCCGCCGAACAAAAAGGCCGTGGCGGCCAGGGTCCCGGAAACCAGGACCACGGCCGCCACGATCAAAAGCGCGACGAAAAGCGCCGGATGCCGTCTGGGAAAGGATATGCTACTGGGCATCCTCTTCCAGCTTCTGGCGCAGGAGTTCGCCCAGATTGCTGCCGGTGTCGTTGGGACCGGCGGTGCGGAACTCCTTGGCCTTGCGTTTTTCCTCTTCTTCCTTGGTGGCCTTGATGGACAGTCCCAGGCGGCGCTCGTCGGCGCTGACGTGGATGACCTTGGCCTCGATCTCGTCCCCTTCCTTGTACACCTCGGCCGGGGTCTTGACCTTCTTGCGGCTGATCTCGGAGACGTGCACCAGTCCCTCGATGCCCTCCTCGACCTCGACGAAGAGCCCGAAGTCGGTGATGTTGGTCACCGTGCCGCGCACCACCGTGCCCACCGGATAGTTGTCCGGGACCTTGGTCCAGGGATCCTCGGCGAGCTGCTTGACGCCCAGGGTGAACTTCTCGTTCTCCTTGTCCACGGTGAGCACCTTGGCCTGCACCGTGTCGCCGGTCTTGAACAGTTCGCCCGGATGGCGGATCTTCTTGGTCCAGGAGATGTCCGAAACGTGGATCAGGCCGTCGATGCCGTCCTCGATGCCGATGAAGATGCCGAACTCGGTGATGTTTTTCACCGTGCCCTCAAGCACCGTGCCCTCGGGGTACTTCTCGGCCACCACGTCCCAGGGATTCGGGCGCACCTGCTTCATGCCCAGCGAAATGCGCTTCTTGTCGGAATCCACGCCCAGCACCACAACCTCGACCTCGTCGCCCACATGCACCATCTGGGACGGATGCCGCAGTTTGCGGGTCCAGGACATCTCGGAGATGTGCACCAGCCCCTCGACGCCGGGCTCGAGCTCCACGAAGGCGCCGTAGTCCACCAGGTTGGTGACCCGGCCGGAAAGCCGCGTGCCCTCGGGATACTTCTCCCCGATGTTCTGCCAGGGATCGGCCACCAGCTGCTTCATGCCCAGGGACACCTTCTGCTTCTCCTGGTCGAAGGACAGGACCTTCAGCTCCAGTTCGTCGCCCAGGTGCACCAGTTCCTTGGGATGCTTGATGCGCTTCCAGGACATGTCCGTGATGTGCATCAGGCCGTCGAGACCGCCCAGATCCACGAACACGCCGTATTCGGTGATGTTTTTGACCTTGCCGGTGACCACCTGGCCCTCGGCCAGGGTTTTCAGCAGGTCGCGGCGCATGGAATCCCGGCGCTCCTCAAGGAGCACCCGGCGGGAGACGATGACGTTGCTGCGCCGACGGTTGATCTTCAGGACCCGGAATTCGAAATCCTGGTTGACCAGGGCGTCCATGTCCGGCACCGGGCGCAGGTCCACGTGGGAACCGGGCAGAAAGGCCTCCACGCCGCCCAGGTCCACGGTGTAGCCGCCCTTGATCCGGCGCACGATGCGGCCGGTGATGACGTCGTCTTTTTCCTGGAGTTCCTCGAGCTTATCGAAAAGCTGCATCCGTTTGGCCCGCTCGCGGGACAACTGGATGGTGCCTTCGGATTCGTTTTTGTGCACCACGTAGACGTCGAGCTGGTCCCCGACCTTGATGTCCACGTTGCCCTCGGGGTCCGTGAACTCGGAAACCGGAATCTGCCCCTCGGATTTGAAGTTGACGTCCACCAGGACGTATTCCTTGCCCACCCGGACCACGACGCCCGGTACGATGGTGCCGTCCTCGATGTCCCCGAAATCCTCGTTAAGGTAATTTTCAAGGGCGGCCTCGAAATTCACCTCCATCTCCGGGGTGTTGCCGTGTTGATTTGTCATTTCCGCTGTTTTTTCCATGGGTTAACCTCCACCGCGATCTCTCCTTGAAAGGATTTAGCTTCCTACCAGAAAGACCGGGGGCTGACAACCGGAAATTCACGGCAGTTCGCGGGGCTATCGAAATCCGGCCGGGCCTAGGCCCAGTCCAGGCGCACCCTGGAGGGACCGTTGACGGCGCTGACCACGATCATGCCGCCGTCCGCCAGCACGAGCCGCTCTCCCGGGGCCAGGGCGAAATCCCGGCCGCCGTCCCCGGCCGTGACCCAGGCCCGGCCGGCGAGACATTCCAGCCGGCAAAGCCCCGCGCCGGTCACGGACATGGGGCCGCCGTCGAACAGGGTCGTGGTCATGGACTTTCGCGGCGTGAACCGCGCCCTCAGGGCCTTCCACCGCCTCCTGACCCACGAGGCGTCGTCGATCCGTTGCGCAAGCGTATCCAAGAGCCCTGTGTTTTTTCCGGCCAAGAGCATGTCTTCCCGGGCGCGACTGGCGAACATGTTCACCCTCCTGTTGCTTTTCCTGTTCTCGGGATGTTTCCCCGAGGGTGTCATGTGTTGGCTTTGACCAGATAATCTGTTATCAAAACAGATACAGTTCGACGGAAAAATGGGCATAACAGTTTGCCGGAGGCAGCGCATGGAAGCCGATCGCCACCAGACCGGAACCTTCCGCTACGTGGCCGTGGAGCGGCACATCCTGTCGCGTATCGAGTCCGGGGATCTGCGCCCCGGGGAGAAGATTCCGTCCCTGCGGACCCTGGGGGCCAGGCTCGGGCTGAGCGTGTCCACCATCGGCCAGGCCTACCTGGAACTGGAACGCCAGGGGTTCATCGAGGCCAGGCCCAAGTCCGGCTATTTCGTGCGCGCAAAGACCCGGAAACTGCCCCGGCCGAGCCGCAAGGCCGGGCCCCCCGCCGGTCCCAGCGAGGTCACCCGCAACGCCATGATCCGCATGGTGCTCGACACCATGGGCCGCGACGACATCCTGCCCTTCGGGGTGGCCAAGACCGGCGAGGAACTGCTTCCGGCCAAGGCCCTGTCCCGGATCATGGCCCAGGTCCTGCGCGACGATCCCGAGGCCGCGGTACGCTACGAGACCGTGGCCGGAAACGCCGGTCTGCGCCGCCAGATCGCCCTGCGCTGCCTGGAGGCCGGGGCCGAGGTCGGGGAGGACGAGGTGCTCGTCACCTCCGGGGCCCTGGAGGCCCTGTTCGTGGCCGTGCGGGCCGTGACCCGGGCCGGCGACAACGTGGTCATCGCCTCGCCGTCCTACTACTGCTTCCTGCAGATTCTCGAGTATCTGGGACTTCGGGCCATCGAGGTGCCCTCGTGTCCCGAATGCGGGGTCAATCCGGCCGATCTGGCCGGCATCCTGCGCAAGTTCGAGGTCAAGGCCTGCATCTTCACCCCCAACTTCAACAACCCCGACAGCGCGCTCATGCCCGTGGAGGCCAAGCGCGAGATCGCGGCCATGCTCGCGGCCAGGGACATTCCGCTCATCGAGGACGACGTCTACGGCGAGATGCACTACGGCCCGAAACGGCCGCCGCTTTTCAAGAGCTTCGACGCCAAGGGGCTGGTGGTGACCTGCTCCTCCTTCTCAAAGACCCTTTCGGCCGGGTGCCGGGTTGGCTGGATCATCCCGGGACGGTTTTTCGACCGGGCCTTCGAGTTCAAGGGCACCACCAACGTCTGTTCGGCCACCCCGACCCAGATGGCCGTGGCCGAATACCTCCGCCAGGGCGGCTTCGACCGCCACATGCGCCGCCTGCGGCAGGCCCTGGAGAGCCAGATGCGGACCATGCGCGCCCTGGTGGGCCGGCATTTCCCTCCCGGGACCAAGGCCACCAGCCCGGAAGGCGGATCGGTCATGTGGATCGAACTGCCCGGCGGCGTCGACGGCACCGAATTCTATTTCCGGGCCAAGGACAGGGGGATCGGCGTGGCCCCGGGAAACATCTTTTCCACCCAGGACAAATTCAACAATTGCATCAGGTTAAGCTACGGGAGCCCCATGACCCAAGCCTACCGGGACGGGGTCCGGATCCTGGGGGAACTGGCCGGGGAACTCTTGTGCGAGGTCCAGGCGGGGCGCTTCCGCGTTGAAAACGCCTCGGACCGCCGTCCCGCCGCCACGGACGATTTGTCCGTTGCCCCGAAACGGCAAAGAGGATAGACGCTAGGTACATCCACAAACGGTCGAAACGAGGTTTTTTGGCCTGACGCGCGGCGGGGGGAACCATGGAGGAGCATTTTCGCGTCCGAATCGAGGCGGACAGCATCATCGTTCATCTCGACGGCGAAGTCGTCATGGACATGATTCAGGAATGCAAGATGGAGATGGAGAACCTGATGGCCCGCGACGAATGCCGCGAGATGGTCGTGGACCTCTCGGGCGTCACCTTCATGGACAGTTCGGGCATCGGCTTCCTGATCGGCCTGCGCCGCAGGGCCGAGGCCGCCGGGAGACGCTTTTCCCTGCGAAACCCCAGCCCCCCGATCAGGAAACTTTTGGATATGCTCAAGTTAAGCGACTTCTTCTCCCTGCCTCCTGTTCCGGAAGACGCCTCGCCAGCGATGTGAACCCCAATCACGGGACATCCCATGCACATCCTTATCGTCGACGATTCCGACGCCTTCCGGGCTTCCCTGCGGGGACTGCTCGACCGGGTGGAACTGTCGGGCGGGACGCGTCCGGACGGAATCCTGGAGGCCCGAAGCGGAGAGGAGGCCCTGGATATCCTGTCCCGCGGGACCGGGGACGGGGTGGACGTCGGGCTGATTCTTCTGGACCTGATCATGCCCGGCCTCGGAGGCCTCGAAACCCTTCGCCGGCTCAAGGCCGATCCACGGCTGCACGACATCCCGGTGATCATGATCACCATAAGCAGCGACGAGGAAAGCCTGACCCGGGCCTTTGCGGCCGGGGCCCTGGATTATGTCAAAAAACCCGTGCACATTTCCGAGCTGGCCGTGCGCGTGGCCGCCGGGATGCGGCTCAAACGAGAGACCGACGAGCGCAAGGCCAGGGAACGCGACCTGCGGGCGGAAAAGGAGTTCACCGCCGCCATCCTGGAGCATTCCTGCGACGGCATCGCCGTCTCCGCGCCGGACGGGACATTCGTCTTTTGCAGCCCGGGCATGGAGCGCATCTTCGGCTATCCCACAGGAACCTTCAAAACCCTGGCGGACCTGGCCAAGGCCGTCTTCCCCGAGGCCACCCTGGTCGAGGACGCGACCGACAACCGCCCCGAAGGCGACCCCGTGGGACACGTCTGGTCGGGCATCTATCCCTTCGTGGACAAGAACCGCCTGTCGCGCGTCTGCCAGATCCATTTCTCCTACATGCCCGGCGGCGACCAGGTCATGAACATCCAGGACGTCACCTTCCTGGAGAGACAGAAGCGCGAGCTTCTCAAAAAACAGTCCCGCCACCAGAAGGACCTGGAGGCCGCGGCCGAGATCCAGCAAAGCCTTCTGCCCAGACGGTTCTCCATGAATCCGGCATTCCGCTTCGCCTGGGAATTCCGGCCCTGCGAAACCGTGGGCGGGGACATTTTCAACGTCTTCCCGCTCGGACCGTCCCACGTGGGACTGTACATGCTCGACGTGTCCGGACACGGCGTGGCCTCGTCCCTGGTGGCCCTGTCCGTCTACAACTTCATGCATTACCAGCGCAGCACCCTGGTCGACCGCACCACCGGAATTATCGAGGTGGCCTCCCCGAAGGATGTGCTCACCCGCCTGGACTGGGAATTCCCATTTTTCAAGTTCTCGAAATTCTTCACCATCGTCTACATGGTCCTGGAACTCCCGACCGGCCTTCTGACCTATGCCAACGCCGGGCATCCCGCGCCCGTGGCCGCGGCCCCGGACGGCCGCCTGGAGCCGCTGGACCAGCGCGGCACCATCATCGGCCTGGAGGGCTTCGCCCCGTTCGAGGAGTATTCCCGCAGGCTCTCGCCGGGAGAGAAGGTGCTGCTCTACAGCGACGGGCTGGTGGACTTCCAGAACGCCTCCGGCGATTTTTTCGGCGAAAAACGGCTCCTGGACGTTTTTTCGACCACGGCTTCACACCCGATCACCGAGGTGGTGGAGGAGGCCGGCAAGGCCCTCGGACGTTTCGGCGGCCGGACCAAGCCCCGTGACGACATCAGCCTGCTCGGCCTCGAATACCTGGGGCCGGCGGCCTAAACCCTCGTTTCCATCCTCCCCATGTCCTTCACGGTCTATCAGGCCCCGCCGGGGCTTCTTTCCGAACTGGTCACGGAACTGCGCCCGACGCGCGGGATCACGGCCGTGCGCGACCCGCTGGTCGCGGCCTCGGGGCCGCCCTACCGGGCCGCGTTCGCCGCCGACGTCTGGCTCGAACCGGCCTTCGTCCCCTTCGAGTCCATCTCCGGGGCGGCCCGGGCCCTGACGTCCATCCAGCGCAACTGGTCCCTGGTGCCGGTCGGCCACTTCCGGCGCGCCGCCCTGATCGCCGGGCAACTGCCCAAGGTGTCGGCCAGACCCCTGGTCTTCGGCCAGCCCCTTCCCGCCGCGCCGCTTGGGGCCTTCACCCTGTGGGACGAGCGCACCCTGCTCGTCTCCCCGCGAAAGACCGAACCGGTCCCGGGCGGGGAGTACCGGTTCGTGGAGGACAAGACCGGACCGCCCAACCGGGCCTACCTCAAACTGTGGGAGGCGCTCACCCGCCTGGGGACCATGCCCGGTCCCGGCGACGTCTGCCTGGACCTGGGCGGCAGCCCCGGCGGCTGGACCTACGTCCTGGCCACCCTCGGGGCCTCGGTCACCTGCGTGGACAAGGCCCCCCTGGCCCCGGCCGTGGCGGCCATGTCCGGGGTGCGTTTCGTCCAGGGCAGCGCCTTCGCCGTGGACCCCGGGGACTATCCCGGGCTGTCGTGGCTTTTCTGGGACGTGATCTGCTATCCGGCGCGACTCCTGAACTTCGTGCGCCGGATCGTGGAGCGGGGGACGTGCCCGCGCCTGGTCTGCACCATCAAGTTCCAGGGCGAAACCGACTTTTCCGCCGTCGAGGCCTTCCGGGCCATCCCCGGTTCGCGGCTGACGCACCTCGCCCACAACAAGCACGAGCTGACCTTCGCGCTTCTGCCCGAAGGCGAAGGCCGGCCCTGGCCCGGGGACCCGGCTTTGCTTCCGGCCGGTTTGGGGATATGATCCGGCCTTCGTTTTTCAAATCACTCGAAATTCCAGGGGATTTTCTCCGGGATGACCCGGAGGACCAAGGGAGGATGCCGTGGCCCTGTTGTCGGCCAGCGGGAGTTTCACCCGCTACACCATTGTCGGAGACGTCCCGGACGCCGTGCTCCGGGACCCCGTGGACAGACTCAAGCGCTACGCCTTCCAGGACATCGACGCCACGGCCGACGAGCGGTCCTTCGGCTGGGTCAGCTTCGAGGACATGCTCGACGCCCATTTCGCCTCGGCCCCGGTGCAAAAGGCCCATTACCTGCTGTTCTCCCTGCGCCTGGACACCCGGCGCATCTCCCCGGCGGTGTTCAAGAAACACCTGCGCATGGCCATGGACGCCGAACGCCAGACCGGCAAGGAAGGCGGCCGGGCCTTCGTGACCAAGGACCGCAGGACCGAGATCGCCGAGCAGGTCAAGCTGCGGCTCATGGCCAAAAGCCTGCCGATCCCGGCCGTGTTCGAGGCGGTGTGGAACGTGGACACCCACGAGGTCCTTCTCAATTCCACCAACGCCAAGGTCAGAAACCTCTTCGAGGATCTCTTCACCCTGACCTTCGAACTGCATCTGACCCCCATGGCCCCGTTCTTTCTGGCCGAACGGCTCCTCGGCGAGCCCAGGCGGGGGGAACTCGAAGGCCTCGAACCCAGCCCCTTCGCGGCCGGGGCGTAGCGGGACGCCCGACATGGCGCCGGACCACGGCCGGACAGGCCGTGGGGGAATGCCTCCGGCGGCCCACGGGGGCGTGGCCCCCTTGGGAATCCCCGGAAAGGGATGAGGCGGTGCGGACGAACGGGACGAAAACCGCCCGGCATGCGGCCGGGTCACGGAAGGAGCGCTCATGGATCTCGACGCGGCGGCCCTCAAGGACGTGGTCCTGGGGCAGGATTTTCTGACCTGGCTGTGGTTTCGCAGCGAAAAAAACGGCTGGCTGTTCCGTCTGCGCGACGGAAGCGAGGTCAACGTCTACCTGGAGCAAAAGGTCTCGGTGCGCGGCGGCGAGGGCGACAACGTGGAGACGGCCGTGGTCAGCGGCCCGAACGCGGCCTTTGCCGAGGCCCGCGAGGGGCTCAAGGCCGGCAAGCGGGTGGACCGGGCGCTTTTGCGCTTCGAAAAGGACGGCAACACCTGGATGGTCCAGGTCAAGGCCCAGGACATGAGCCTCAACGCCCTGCGCACGCCCAAGATCGAAACCCGCCCGGCCGAGGGCGAGGACCCGGACGGCCCGGTCCTCGAGAAGCTCTATCTTGTGGAGCAGGGCGTGCGGTTCCTGGACGAACTCTACGCCCAGTTCCTGGATGCCCGGCTCGGCCCGGACTGGCGCGACGAACTGCGCTCCTTTTCCGACTGGCTCGCGCACGGGGTGTAGGCCCACGGCAAAGATTCATCCGGCATCCAAAAAAAGGGGGGGCGCTGCCCCCCCTTTTCTGTGCCCTATCGGACAAAAAGCCCTAAAACCGCTCGAAATCCTCGTCCTTCTCCGGCCCCATGTCGATGACCGCGCCCTTGGCGGCCTTCGGGGAAGCGGTCTTTTTCGTCCCGGCCGGCGCGGAGGCCGGCAGGGCCCGGGCGGCCTTGCGGGTCTGGCGCGTCCCTCCATCCACCCGGAAAAAGGCGATGGTGGCCTGAAGCTGCTCGGCCTGGCTGGACAATTCCTCCGAGGTGGAGGCCATCTCCTCGGAGGCCGAGGCGTTCTGCTGCACCACCTGGTCGAGCTGCTGGATGGCCTTGTTGATCTGCTCGGCCCCGGAATTCTGCTCCTCGCTGGCGGCCGCGATCTCCTGGACCAGATCGGCCGTGCGTTTGATGTCCGGGACCATCTTGGACAGCATCTCGCCGGCCTGTTCGGCCACGCGCACGCTGGAGGAGGACAGCTCGCTGATCTCGGCCGCGGCCGCGCCGCTGCGCTCGGCGAGTTTTCTGACCTCGGCGGCCACCACGGCGAAGCCCTTGCCGTGCTCGCCGGCCCGGGCGGCCTCGATGGCGGCGTTTAGGGCCAGCAGGTTGGTCTGCCGGGCGATCTCCTCGATGATGGATATCTTTTCGGCGATGTTTTTCATGGCCGTGACCGCCTGGACCACGGCCGCGCCGCCTTCCTCGGCGTCCGTGGCGGCCTTGATGGCGATCTGCTGGGTCTGCTGGGCGTTGTCCGCGTTCTGGCGGATGTTCGAGGTCATCTCCTCCATGGAGGAGGAGATTTCCTCCACGTTGGCCGCCTGCTCCGTGGCCCCCTGGGACATGCCCTGGGCCGAGGAGGCCAGCTCCTCGCTGCCCGAGGCCACGTTCTCCGAGGCCGACTGGACCTCGGCCACCACCTCGCGCAGGCGGTCCACCATCTCGTTCAAGGCCGCGGCCAGGTTGCCGATCTCATCCTTCTGGTCGATGTCCAGCTTGCGGGTGAAGTCGCCCTGGGACATGGCCCGGGCGAATTCCACGCCCATGATCACCGGCCTGGTGATGCCCCGGGTCAGAATGACCGCGATGACGATGCCCACGATCAGGGCCACGGCAAGGCCGATGATCATGATGGTGGACGCCTGGCCGAGATTCTCCACGGCCTCGTCGGAAATCGACTGGGTCTGCTCCAGGGCGGCGGACGCCGTGTTCTGGGCCGCGATGCGAAGCTCCCGGCCCGCTTCCTCGCGTTTCTTGCCGATGTCGGCCAGGGACTGATAATTGACGGCCAGTTCCCCGAGAGCTTTCTTGTAGGTATCGGCGGCTTCGCGGATGGCGGCGAGTTGCTTGACGTTGGCGTCGACCCGGGTCACGGCCCGCAATTTGGCGAGGGGATCGTCGATCTTGGCGAAGATGTCCAGGGAGGAATCCATGAGCGCGACGTCGCGGGTGGCCATGGCCTTCCACACGTTTATCCGCAGTCCGCTATTGAGAAAGATGACCTCGTTGATCCAGGTGATCTTTTGCTGGCGCTCCTTGAGCTTTTCCGCGCCCGCGCCTTCGGCGACCTCCTTGTGCATGGCCTCGTTCTGGGAGATCAGAAAATCGTCGCAATTTTTCTGGAATGTTTCCGCAGCCTTGCCCATGGCGGCCAGAAGCCGGGCGTTGTCGGTCAATCCCGCCTCCGTGGCCGTGGCCTGTTTGACGTAGTCCTCGAACCTGGACCTGGCGATCCCCACGTTTTCCTTGAGCTTGACCAGCCTCACGAACTTCTCGGCATGCGCCGCCGCGTCGGCGATGAATTTCTTGACCGCGTCGAGTTCCTTGAGCCCCTCGGTCTTGAAGTGTTCCATGCCGGAATAGGCATAGCCGCGCCAAGCGTACATGGCCAGTTGGGCGTGCCGTTCGAGATCATTGGCCATGGCCACTTCCGGCACGTATTCCACGGCCAGCCGGGTGGCGTCGACCTCGACCCCGCGCATGTTCACCACGGCCATCCCGCCCAGAATGCAGGCGATGACGATCAGCAGCCCGAACCCCATACCGATCTTGAGTCCCAGTTTGATGTTTTTCATCAAACCCCCCTTGGCTGGCTCTTCGTTTGGCACTTCGCAGATTCGATACATCCGCCGGTGAAACGCGAGGCACGACGGGCGGGAACTCCCGGATTATGAACTCGCATCATACAAATTTCCCTTTTCGATGCAATGAATTTCTGCCCCTGGATGCTGTTTTCCTTGTATCGCAAAGCGCCACGGCGCCGACGTGTCCGGATTGAAAGGAGATACCGGCCCGGTGTACAAAAAAACCGGCCCATGCCGATCCGGACAGTCCGGGAGAAAATGAGGTGGATATGGTCGGAGACATGCTTTTGGCCGCGCGGCTCGCGCGGCGCGAACTGCGCGCCGGGCTTTCCGGGATGCGGGTCTTTCTGGCCTGTCTGGCCGTGGGCGTGGCCGCGGTGTGCGCGGTCCTGGGGCTGGCCTCCGGATTCAGGGCCGGGCTTTCCGCCGACGCCGCCGCGCTGCTCGGCGGGGATGTGGAGGTGACCGCCTCGAACCGCCCCCTGGAACCCGGGGCCCTGCGCCTCCTGGAACGCTTCGGACGTATCTCCCGGGTGTCGTCCATGCGGGCCATGGTCACGGCCGCTGCCCCCGCGACCGGCGCCGCCGCACGCCGCGGTCTGGTCTCGCTTCGGGCCGTGGACGCGCACTATCCGCTTGTCGGCGGGCTGGAACTTTCCCCCGCCATCCCCCTGTCCGAGGCCCTGGCCGCCAAGGACGGCATTCCCGGCGCCGTGGCCGCCCCCGAACTCCTCTCCCGCCTCTCGCTGCGTGTGGGCGACCGGGTCCGGCTGGGCCTGGCCACATATGAGATCCGCGCCGCCGTCATCCGGGAACCGGACCGTCTGGTCAGCTTCTGGGGCTTCGGGCCGAGATTCCTGGTGTCATTGGACGGACTCGCGGCCACGGGCCTGGAGCAGCCGGGCAGCCTCATCCGCTACGCCTACCGGGTGGCCCTCTCCCCCGGCCCGGATTCCAAGGCCCTGGAACGGGAGCTCGCCGCGGCCTTTCCGGGCCACGGCTGGCGGGTTCGCGAGGCCTCGGGCGCTTCGCCCGGACTGGCCGGCTTTTTCGACCGGCTGACCGGGATCATGGGTCTGGTGGGGCTGTCCGCCCTGCTTCTGGGCGGACTCGGGGTGGCCGGCGCGGTGCGCGGCTATCTGGCCGCGCGGGCCTTGTCCCTGGCGGCCATGCGCTGCCTGGGGGCCTCCGCCAGGGTGCTCTTTCTGACCTGTCTGATCCAGGTCCTCGTCCTTGCGGCCCTGGGCATCGGCGCGGGACTCGGGATCGGCGCGGCCGCGCCCTTCGCCGTCTCGCCGCTTCTGGACAGGATTTCGCCCGTGCGCATCGTGGCCGCCGTGTCTTTCGAGGCCCTGGGCGTGGCCGCCGCCTTCGGCCTTCTGACCGCGCTTTTCT
>JBMONM010000067.1:0-16576 GCA_049324675.1 Thermodesulfobacteriota bacterium | reverse complement strand
CATCATCTACCAACTCCCCGGGGCCAACGCCATCGAGATGGTCAAGAAGGTGCGCGACACCATGGCCGAGGTGTCCAAAATCTTCCCCTCGGGCATGGACTACCGCATCCCCTACGACACCACGAAATTCGTCACGGCCTCCATCGAGGAGGTCATCCACACCCTGTTCGAGGCCATCGTCCTGGTCCTCGTCGTGGTCTTCGTGTTCCTGCAGAACTGGCGGGCCACGGTTATCCCCATGATCGCCGTGCCGGTGTCGCTGGTGGGCACCTTCGCCTTCTTCAACATCTTCGGGTTCTCCATCAACACCACCACGCTCTTCGCCCTGGTTCTGGCCATCGGCATCGTGGTGGACGACGCCATTGTGGTGGTGGAGGCCGTGCAGCACAAGATCGACCACGCAGGGCTCTCCCCGAAGGAGGCGGCCAAGGCGGCCATGGCCGAGGTGGCCGGGCCGGTGGCGGCCATCTCGTTGGTGCTTATGTCGGTCTTTCTGCCCGCGTCGTTCATGGGCGGCACCACCGGGCGGCTGTACCAGCAGTTCGCCCTGACCGTGGCCATCTCCGTGGCCCTGTCGGCCATAAACGCCCTGACGTTCTCCCCGGCCCTGTGCGCGATCCTGCTGCGCCCGGCGGGCGCGGGATCAGGCGGGCCGCTGGCGTGGTTCTTCCGGGGCTTCAACACGGCCTTCGACGTGGTCACCCGGGGCTACGGCGGCATCGTGCGCCGGGCCATCCGGCTGGCCCTTTTGACCCTGGCGGTCCTCGCGGCGGTCTATGCCGGCACGGCCGGGATATTGAAGGTTCTGCCCACGGGATTCGTGCCCGAGGAGGACATGGGCTATTTCTTCGTCAACGTGGGTCTGCCCGAGGCCGCGTCGCTCGGGCGCAACGACGCGGCCACGGCCAAGGCCGAGGCCGTGCTCATGAAGACCCCGGGCATAAAGGACGTGCTGACGCTCGGCGGTTTCAACGTGCTCACCGGCGGCTATTCGTCCTACACATCCATGATCATCCCCATCCTCGACCCCTGGGAGGAGCGCGCCGCGCCGGACATGGGGGTGGCGGCCATCATGGAGCGGCTCCAGACCGAGTTTGCCTCCATCCCCGAGGCCCGCATCAACGTCATCGACGCGCCCACCATCCCGGGCATGGGGACAACGGGCGGCTACACCTTCGAGTTGCAGAGCCGGGGGGGCGGAGACCTTTCGGAACTTGACCGGGCGGCCAAAAGCCTCCGGGAGACGGCATCCCAAAATTCGGCCGTGGGCGGCCTTTTCACGGACTTCAGCATAAATGTGCCGCAGCTTTTCTTCGACCTGGACCGCTCCAAGGTCAAAACCCAGGGCGTGCCGCTGGAATCCGTCTTCGAATCCATGCAGACGTATCTTGGCGGGCTCTACGTCAACGACTTCAACAAGTTCGGCCGCACCTACCGGGTCATGCTCCAGGCCGAACCGCGCCATCGGGCCAAGCCCGAAGACATCGGCCGCTTCTTCGTGCGAAACACCCACGGCGACATGCTGCCCCTGTCCACCCTGGGCGCGGTTTCGGAACTCAAGGGGCCGGAGTATATCCGGCGCTACAACCTCTACCGCACCGTGGAATTCAGCGCGGCCACGGCCCCGGGGCAAAGCTCGGGCCAGCTCATGGCCGCCCTGGAGGACGCGGCCGGGAGGCTCCCCCAGGGTTTCGGCTACGAATGGACGGGCATCGCCTTCCAGGAAAAGAAATCCGGAGCCCAGTCCGCAGTGGTCTTCGGGTTGGCCCTGGTCCTGGTCTTTCTGGTCCTGGCCGCCCAGTACGAATCCTGGTCCATCCCCTTCGCGGTGATCTTCTCCATCCCCTGCGCCGTGCTCGGGGCCATGGGGTTCCAGATGCTGCGCGGCTTCGACAACAACGTCTACGCCCAGATCGGGCTGGTGGTGCTGATCGGGCTCGCGGCCAAAAACGCCATCCTGATCGTGGAGTTCGCCAAGATGCGCCGGGGGCAGGGAGCCGGCGTCGCGGATGCGGCGGTCGAGGCCGCCACCCTGCGGCTTCGGCCGATCCTTATGACCTCGTTCGCGTTCATCCTGGGCGTGGCGCCCCTGGCCCTGGCGGCGGGGGCTGGCGGCGCGGCGCGAAGCACCATGGGCACGGCGGTCATGGGCGGCATGATCGCGGCCACGGTTTTGGGGTTGGTGATCGTGCCGGTGCTGTACACCACCATCCAGGGATTGTCCGAAAGGCTTGGGGGCGAAGCGAAAAAGAAGGAAGAGGAAACAGGCAAGCCGAAGACCGGAAACGACCGCTTCGGAGTCTGACGGAAACGCCTTGGGGGACAGGGACGCGACGGGCCTTTGCGCGAGGGAGGTCTGGTCGGGGCGAGAGGATTTGAACCTCCGGCATCGTGCTCCCAAAGCACGCGCGCTACCAGTCTGCGCCACGCCCCGACGCCAGAACCTGATAATTTATCCGAATCCCCGGCGCGAGGCAAGATCGCCGGCCCGACGTGGCCCGGCCCCGCCAAGAAGGCCCGCGTCCCCCGAGCCCCGGCAGCCGCAACCACGCGGTCCGGTTCTCCCTGGAAACGCCCCCGCCGGCGGGACCGGCGCCCCGGTCACTTCGGGTCCAGCCCCAGGGCCCGCAGGGCGGCCATGCCGCCGAAGAGATTCTTGACGTTGGTCCGGCCGTCGTGGGCCAGGGTGGTATAGGCCTCGTAGGACCGGGCCCCGGTGTTGCACACCAAAAGCACGTCGCAGTCCCTGGGAACCTCGTCGAGACGCCCGGCGAGATGCCCCTGGGGAATGTTGTGCCACCTGTCGGGGAAACGTTCCAGAAAAGGCGCGGCATCCGCGCGTTCGCGGCAATCCAGGAAATGGCACTTCCCCTCCTCCCACAGCGCGGCGAAGCGCTCGGGCGAGATGCCGGCGGTTTTTCCGGCCAGCAGGTTGTCGGCCACGTTGCCCACGGTGTTGATGACGTCCATGGCCGCGGCATAGGGGGGAGCGTAGGGATATTCCAGGGTGCGGACGTTCTCGACGGTGGGCGAAAAGGGCATCATGGCGGCCACGGCGCCGATGCGTCCGACCAGGGCGTCGCCCGAGGCCCCCATGCCCTGGATGCCGAGCACCCGGCGGCTGCCGCGTTCGACCACCAGTTCCAGGGTCATGAGTTCCTTGCCGGGATAGAAATGGGCCCGGTCGAGCTGCACCACCAGGGCGGTTATGGCATCGAGGCCCTCCCGCTTGGCCTGCTCCAGGGTAAGCCCGGTGCCTGACACGGCGCGCTCGAAAAGCTTGATGGCGAAGGAGCCGGCCGCGCCCCGAAAGACCGACGCGCCCCCGGCCAGATTGTCGCCGATGACCCGCCCCTGGCGGTTGGCCATGGAGCCCATGGGCAGGGAAAAAGGCTTGCCGGTGACCAGATGGGGGACCTCCACGCAGTCGCCGCCGGCGAAGATGTCCGGATCGGAAGTGCGCATGGAGGCGTCGACCACGATGCCGCCGCGTCCGGACACGGCGAGCCCGGCCCGGGCGGCGAGGTCCGAGTTGGGGATGACGCCTGCGGCCATGATGACCAGATCGGCCTCGATGGTCCGCTTGTCCGTGACCACGCGCTGGACGCGACCCTGGCCCTCAATGGCCGTGACGGTCTCGGACAGGCGCACGGTCAGGCCCTTGCCCGTAATGTGCTTGAGGGCCATGGCCGAAAGGGCCGGCCCGAGGTTGTTGACCATGATGCGCGGCGCGGCCTCGATCACGGTGGTCTCCACATCCCACATGTCGGACAGGGCCTCGGCCATCTCCAGGCCCACGAATCCCGCCCCGATGACCACGGCCTTTTCCACCCCGCCGGCGGTCACGGCGGCCCGGATGGACTCGGCGGCCTCCAGGTTGGCCACCACATGGACGCCCGGCAGGTCGTGGCCGGGCACCGGCAGGACACGCGGGGCCGACCCCGTGGCCAACACCAGCTTGTCGTAGGAGAGATCCTCCTCCCGGCCCGAGGCCAGGTCCCTGACGCGCACGGTCCTGGCCGCGCGGTCGATGGCCAGGGCCTCAAGTCCGGTCCTGACCTCGACGCCCTTGACGTCGCGGAAAAAGGCCGTGTCCCGGACCATGTGGAAACTGGTGGTGGTCAGATCCGATGCGGCGGAGACGTCGCCGGAGACGAAATAGGGGATGCCGCACCCCCCGTAGGAGATGCGGGTGTCCTTGTCGATCATGGTCACGACGGAATCGGGTTCCAGTCGCTTGAAACGGCAGGCGGCCTTGGGTCCCAGGGCCACGGCGCCTATGATCAGCACATGTTGGGACATGATGGACTCCTTGAGGTTCGGCGGCCGGGCTTTCCCCAAAAACCGTCGGTTCAGGGAGGGTTATAAAAACCCCCGGGGTTTGGCAACCGCCCCGTCCGAAAGGCCAAATCCACGGATCGTGGATTTCGATTCCACAGCCGGAACAAAAAAGTTCTTTCATGACAAGGTGTTGATCACAGATTGCGGCCCTCGCCCCAAGCGGCATGGTCCGTGCATCGAAAAAACGCATACGGGTATGGCGACGGGAAAAAGGAGGCGGGCTTATGAGCTCGTCCGGAATCGCCGGCAAGATAGGGGCGTTCGGGGCCGGATTTTTCGGGGCGCTGTGGATCGGCGGCGCGGCCGGCACGCTGGCCTACAAGCTGGTGTCCCTGCTTGTATTCGGGAAATGGCCGGATACCTCCATGACCGACCTGTTTCCCTCCCTTCATGACCTTTCCGGAATCGCGACGGACATGCCCGAACTGACTCAGGCTCTCGCCTGGATCGGCCGGGCCGATCTGCTCACGACCTTCGCCGTGGTGCCGTTGGTATGCCTGTTGTGCTGCCTGACGCTTGTCGACCGGCCCGTGGACATCTTTTCCCCGCGGACCGAAAGGCGCGCGATCCAAAAAAAATGGACCCAGCCCCCGACCATGTTCGGCCGCCCCCGTCCGGGCGGTACCGGTCGCGGACAGGAGTCCGCCGCGCCCCGGACAGCCGACCCCGGGGCATAGCCGCCCCGGAGACCACGGCCGCCGGCCGTCGCCCCGCTTTATTCCGAGTCTTCGGTCAAAAAGAAAAAAACGCCGTCCAGAGAAAAGCACATGCGGCCGTCGTCGAGGAGCAGAAGCGAGGACAGTCCGGGCAGGGCGCAGCCGGTCTCGATGACATACACCTTTTCGCCCGCGTGCCCCAGCCGCTGGGGATCAATCCGGAAATCGCCGAAATAGGTCGCCGCGTCGTGGACCGCGAGCCCCGGGGAGGTGGCGCATGTTTCGTCCCCGAACCGGATGCTCCCTTCGTCCATGACCACCCGCCTGCCCTTGTAGGAATCGGCCGTGGCCTTGTCCATGGCGCTGACCGGGCCGAAAACGTATCCGGTGATGGTCCAGGATCCTATGCCGGCGTCGGCCCCGGACGCGCCGAGAAGCCAGACCAGGGCCGCAAGGACGGCGGCCCGCCGCAGGCGGCCGAAACGGCGCGGGGTAGTCAGGGAAAAAGAACGCGCTGCCACATCGTCAACCATGAAAAGCGCCTATACTCCCGCCACATCAGGGCGACAAGGAAAAAAGCCGACGCGCATCCGACTCCCGGCCGTCACATTCCCGAAACCGTGTCCAGGCATGAAGGGGAAAAAATGGAGGCCCCATTCATGCGCAACACGCTTCTCCCGGCCCTCGCGGCCCTGACCCTCACGGCCCAGACCGCCCTGGCCGCCGATCTTCCGACCGTTGAAAAGTACGAGATCGCGGTCCCCAAGACCTACAACATCCCGGCCCCGGACGCAGCCAAGGCCGCGTTCCCGGACGGCTTCCCCATGGGCGTGGGCTCGGGCATGTCGTTCGCCGAACGGCTCCCGGACGGGTCCCTGGTCTTCTGGGTCGTGGGCGATCGCGGCCCCAACGCCGACTCGCCCAAGTATCAGGCCAAGGAAGGCGAAAAGGCCAAAAGCTCCAAAATCTTCCCCGCCCCGGACTTCGTGCCGCAGTATGGCAAGGTCAAGGTGGCCGGCGGCAAGGCCGAGGTCATCGAACTCCACAAGATCCTCGACGCCTCGGGCAAGCCGATCTCCGGACGGCCCCTGGACAAGGGTGCGGTGGGCTCCACGGGCGAGGTGCCCCTGGACATGAATCTGAAGGTCCTGTCCTTCGACGCCGAGGGGCTCGACCCCGAGGGCATCGACGCGGATAAAAAGGACGGCTCCCTGTGGCTGTGCGACGAATACGGACCGTTTCTGATCAACATCGACGCGGCCACGGGCAAAATCAAGAAGAAGTACGCCCCGGGACAGGGCCTTCCGGCCGAACTGGCCGCCCGCCAGCCGAACCGGGGCTGCGAGGGCCTGACCGTGACCCCGGGCAACAAGGTCGTGGCCGCGGTGCAGTCCATCCTGGACAACGAAGGTGACGTCAAGGCCTCCAAGGCCCCGTTCATCCGACTGGTGGAGCTCGATCCGGCCACGGGCACGGTACGCACCCTGGCCTACCCCCACGACGTGGACGCCTACAAATCAAGCGCGGCGGCCAAGCTCGGCGGCATCCAGGCCCTTTCGGACACGAAATTCGTCCTGGTGGAGCAGGCCAAGGGCAAGGACGGCAAGATGCGCAACATCCTGTACCTGGTGGACATCGATGGGGCCACGGACATAAGCGGCAAGACCGCGCCTGACGGCAAGCCCCTGGAGTCCGCCGCGGACCTGGCCGCCCTGTCGGCCATGGGCGTGACCCCGGCCAAAAAATCCCGGCTCGTGGATCTGGTCGACCTGGGATGGACGGCGGAAAAGGCCGAGGGCATCGCCCTGGTGGACGATAAGACCCTGGCCGTGGCCTCGGACAACGACTTCGGCCTGGCCCCGACCGTGACCGATCCCGCCCAGGGCGAGGACGGCAAGAAAATAGACGATCCGGGCAAGTACGTCCTGACCTCCACGGGCGCGATGCTCTACAAGGACAAGGAAGTGCCCACGAAATTCGGCATCAAGGCCTCGAGCGAGCCGGGTTTCTTGTGGATTCTGCGCTTCGACAAGCCCCTGGCTTCGTTCTGATCCGCCTCCTCTTCGCCCAAAAGGCCCGGGACGACTGTTCCGGGCCTTTTTTCATGCCGCTCGGCGCTTTTCACCCCCGGCCTCTTGTGCCATGCTCCGCGCCCGACACGAACCGCAAACCAAAGGCATCCCGGCATGATGGGCTACACCCACGCGGCCATCGGCTGCGCCCTGGCGCTCGGCGTCAACCACCTGTTTCCCTCGGTCCTGGGCCGCTCCCCCGAGATACTGGGCCTGGCCGTCCTGGGCAGCCTGGCCCCGGACCTGGACGAACCGCAAAGCATCCTGGGCAAGAAGCTGGCGGTCATCGCCCATCCCCTCAAACTGCTTCTGGGCCACCGGGGCTTCACCCATTCCCTGGCCGCCCTGGGGCTGGTCATCGCAGCCCTTTTCGGTCTTTCCACGGCCGGCTACGGCCCCCGCCCGTCCTATGCCCTGGCCTTCGTCCTGGGGTATGCCGGACACATCGCCGCCGACTGGATGACCTCGTCCGGGACCCCGCTTCTATGGCCGAATCCCGCCCGCCAGCACTCCCCCCTGCCCATCCGCACGGGCGGCGTGGCCGAACACGTGCTGGCCGTCGCCGTGGGCGCGCTCACCGTCTGGCTATACCGCGTGGCCTGAACCGGCCCGCTTCACTGGGCCTGCGTTCGGCCCAGGGCCTCGTCCACCACGACCCGCTTTTTCCGGTAATCCTCCTCAAGCGCGTCCTCCATGGTCCGGCGCATGGCCGCCAGGGCCTGAGGCGGATATTTTCCGCCGAGTTTGGCCAGATTGCCCCGGCTGTTGGCCATGGCCGCCCGGTCAGGCAGGGACAGGGCCGCCGAGAGCCTGGCGTGCAGCACCCGCAGGTGCCCCTGGTAGACCGGAGGCGACCCCGAAGCCACAAACCGCAGGTCGTGGTCCAGATCGTCGTACTGGGTGGGGGAAAACCGGATGTCGAAGGGACCGCTCTCCCGCAGGGCCTCGGTCCGGAACAGATGACAGCAGCCGGTTACCGAGGCCGCCGGCCGCAGATAGCCGAACTGCCCGAAATCCAGGTCCTGGGTGCAGATGGCGGAAAAAACCGGCGTCTGGTCCTGTTCGGGTTCAAGGAGATGCAGGTCGGCGTGCTGTATCCTCCCTGGACAGGCCAGGTCCACGACCCGGCACCCGTAGACCCCGGCCCCGGGGAAGGCCCGGACGGCGGCCCCGAAAAAGGCCAGCCAGTCCGGCGGAACCTGGGCGTCGTCGTCGAGGTAGGCCACATGGCCGGCCTTGGCCACGGACGGCAGCGAGGCCAGCCAGTTGCGGGCCGCCGGAGCCCCGATGTTGACCGGCAGGGTCACGACGGACAGCCGCTCCCCGGTCCGCTCCCGCCAGGCGGACAGGACCGCGCGGGTGTCGTCCCCCGAGGCATTGTCCAGGGCCGTCACCTCGGCCCCGGACAGGTCCGAGGCGAAAAGAGCGGCCAGGGCGGCATCCAGTTCCGGGGCGTGGTTATAGGTGTACAGGCACACGGCCACCCGGCCGGGAAGGCGCGGCCCGGGCCGGTCCAGACCGGCCAGCCGGTCGTGCAGCCGCAGGACCGGCCCCACGTTCCACCACGCCGCGTCACACGCCGCGCGCCAGGCGGCCAGGGTCCGATCCGAAAGGGCGCCGCCGTCCAGTCGGGTCAGGCACTCGGCCAGACGCCACAGGGCCGGCCGCAACGGACCGGCCTGGGCATATCCCTGGGCGGCCTTTTCGTAGTCTCCCCGCTGGAAGAAAACGTCGCCGGACACCCTGAATCGGACCAGATCGAACCCCGGCGGCCAAGGCAGGTCCAAAACCTCCAGGACCGTGGTCCAATCCCCCAGGAGATAGGCCACATCGAGAAGATGCCCACGCCAGAAAAGGACCCCAGGCTCCCGACGCACCCGCTCGCCCAGAAAGGCGACGAGCCCCTGGAGGTCGCGCGGCCCGGCCAGCCGACCCAGTTCGGCCAGGCCGGCGGGATCGTTCACGGGCGCGGAACGGGCGGCCGAAGCCCGAAGCAGGGCCATGGTTTTTTTGGACGCCACGTCCGCAACGGCCGGCCCGAGCCTGGCCATCAGGTCCAGAACGAACCGGGCCAGTTCCCCGTCCAGGGGCGAGGCCTCGAAGGCGGCCAGAAACAGGTCCAGGGCCAGGGTCTTTCGGCTTTGGGTTCCGACCTCGGACAGGGCTGTCCGGCCGGCCAGAAGCAGGTGCGGCCGGCCCGTGCCCCCCATAAGCAGCAGTCCGCGCGTCCGCTCGGGCAGTCCGGCGAGGTCGGCCCAGTCCGCCGGGAATTCACCGTCCACGGCGCAGTCCCCCGGGAAAAGCCGCGCATCGGCGCGCCGGGCCTAGGCGTCCGGCCGTGAAGGCGTCGTACGCGGGATCAGACGTCGCGGACATGGGGTTTTCTCCTACGGTATGGCCGGCCGCCGGGGACGGCCCGGGCATTCCGGTCCGGCGGCCTACAGGTTCTTGTCGCAGTACTGGGCGCACAACTCGGCGGCCCTGCCCACCGAACTCTCGCAGGCGTTGCCCACGCTTTGCCGGGCCAGGCGCTCCTGGACCGCGTCACAGGCCTTGCGGCACTGGGCGCTCGTGGGATAGGTCTTCACGAACACGCCGGCGAACTCGTCGCACACATCCCGGCAGTCGTCGGACGCGCCGGAAACGCACAGCCCCATGAAGTCGCCAAGGGTCATGCGGGCGTCCTTTTCCGCGCAGGAAAAGGCCGTACCCGCCGCGAGAACCGCCAGAACCATCCCAAGCACCCGTATGCGCATCGCCTTCACTCCTTTTTTGTCCTGTCCGTCGGGAATATCCCGAACCACGCGGGCCTTCGCGCCGCCATCCGGCGGCGGGCCGCATCGGACAAGGCCCACACGCCGTTTCAGACAAGTAGCCGTGTTGCCCCCGGCCTGGCAAGGCCCGACGCGTCCCGATCCGGAATCGTCCCGCCGGGGGGTAAGGTTTTGCGCCACACATCCGATAGCATCATAAAGAAAAGGACTCCCCATATGACCCTGCGGTCCCTTCTGGTTCTCGGCGCGACGCTGGCGGCGCTTTGCCTGTCGCCGCAGATAACGTCGGCCAAAAGCGCGTCGGCCAAGATCGCCGGGCTTGAGCGACGCTACCAGCAACGCATAAAGCGGCACGAGCAGCGTCTCGCGCATCTGGACAAGGTCATCGCGGCCTACGATCCCTCGGACATCTTCGCGCGCGTGGAGGCGGTCAACGCCGCCCACGAGGCCCGCCACGAGGCCAGGGTGGCCCGGGGCGAGGCCATGGCCCTGGCCGCCGACGGCAAAAAAGTCACGATCCCGGGGGTATCCCAGGCTCCCCGCCGCTGATCCGGACTGTCGCGCCGGCGTCTTGCCTCGAAGGCGGTCTTGCGGTTATGGCCATCAAAACCGCAACAAAAGGGGATTCCATGCTCCGCCATCGTCTCCTGGTCCTGTCCCTGCTGCTTCTGACCTGCGCGCCGGCCTTGGCCCAATCCCCCCCACCGGCCAGCCTGGGAGGCTTCGACCTGGGCGAGGACGCGGCCCGCTTCGGCCGGCATCTGACCCCGGGCAAGGCCAAGCCCCTGGAGGACGCGCCCTATCTGATGCGGCGGAACATCAAACGCTCGGGGGCCTTCCGGGGCGGGTACATCCTGACCGGAACCTGTGCGGCGCCCGGCCGGGTGATACGCATCAAGCTCAAATACGCCGACGGCAGCGAGGAGTTTTTCCGCCGCCTCTGCGGAGCCCTCATGGACCGCTACGGCCTGCCCGCGGAATACAAGGGCGACCTGGAAGGACTGGTCCTGGGCAACAAGTGGAGCTTCACCAACGAGCGGGGCGAATCCGTAAGCCTCATGGTGCAGCATTCGGAGGCCGAGGGCCTGGACCACGACAAGGGCAACACCATCAAGCTCACCAACTGGGGACTGGTCGACTCCGAACGCACCTGCCGTCAGGCCAAATATCCCAAGGCCGCGCCACTCCCTGCGGCTCCGGCCAGCCTGGACGGCTACCTGCCGCACTGACGCCACGTCGTGCCTGCGTCGCCGGAAATTTTGCACTACGTCCCGTCGCGGATCAGCCGTGTCCGCGGCACGTGGACGCATATTTCTGTGATTCGCCCCGCATACGGAATCGATCTTCCAAAGGAAAAATTGTTGTCCTTGTGGATTTTTCTCTTTGAGAGATCGTGACGAATGTGATAATACGATTATATTAAATATGAATATGATTGAAACATAAAGATATCCCTGCATACTCTTTGCAGACAAAAACAATGCGGATGCAATAATCTTCATGACGATATCGAAGGATTTCTTTCAAGATTGGTAATAAACCGCCCGGAGGACATCCAATGGCCCAGAAACAAATCCTTGACACGAAGATATCGACAAAAATTATCGCCATAATATTATTGACTATTTCCTTGTTTCTCTGCGCCATTCTCTTTTATTTCGTTCCCTCGGCCGGACGCGAAATGCTGCAAAGCCGCAAGCAGAGTCTCAAGGACATCGTCGATGTGGCCTATTCCCTGGTCGACGAATACGAAAAACGCATCCAGAATGGGGAGTTCGGCCCGGAAGAAGGCCGGAAACGGGCCATGGAACGCATCAAGGGCCTGCGCTACGGACACAACGATTACATCTGGATCAACGACACCACCCAGCCCTGTCCGGTCATGATCATGCATCCCATAAGCCCGGCCCTGGACGGCAAGACGCTCAACGATCCGAAGTTCAACGTGGCGTCCATGATGCAGTTCGGCGCGCAAGGAGAGGAAGTCGACACGGGCGGCGGCAAAAACCTGTTTTCGGCCATGGCCGAGGTCTGCCTGAAGAGCGGAGAGGGCTATGTGGCCTATGACTGGCCCAAGCCCACGCCATCCGGTCCCACCAAGGAACTCTTTCCCAAGCAGTCCTATGTGAGACTGTACAAGCCATGGGGCTGGATACTGGGCACGGGCCTCTACGTGGACGACATCGAGGCCCGCATTTCGGGCATGAGGTGGACCATGACCGCCGTTGCCGCCGGGATCATGATCCTGGCCCTGATCGTCGGCCTGGTGGTCATGAACACCATCACCCGGCCGATCGCCGCCCTGGTGCGCTATGCCGCCGAGATCTCCTCGGGACGCCTCGACGCGGCCATTTCCGGAACCTTCCATGGCGAGACAGGCACCCTCAAGACCGCCATCGGCGGCATGGTGGACGATCTGAAAACGACCATCGCCTCGGCCGAGGAGGCCAAACGCACGGCCCAGGAAGAAGCCCAGAAGGCCACCGATGCGGGACGCGAGGCCGAGGAGGCCCGGCGCGCCGCCGAGGGGGCCATGCGCCAGGGCATGCTCCAGGCGGCCGAAAAGCTCGAACTGGTCGCGGCCCGCATCAACGCGGCCGCGGGCGAGCTGTCGGCCAAGGCCGAGGAGTCCGCGCACGGGGCCGAGCAGCAGACGAACCGTCTGGCCGAGGTGGCCTCAGCCATGGGCGAGATGAACACCACGGTCCTCGACGTGGCCAAAAACGCCTCCACAGCGGCCCACAGCTCGGGCGAGGCCAAGACCAGGGCCGAGAGCGGCGCGGAGATCGTGGGCCGGGCCGTGCGTTCCATCGTCACCGTCAAGGAACAGTCCAGACAGCTCAAGGAACACATGGCCGATCTGGGCACCAAGGCCGAAGGTATCGGCCGGGTCATGAACGTGATCTCGGACATCGCGGACCAGACCAATCTGCTGGCCTTAAACGCCGCCATCGAGGCCGCGCGGGCGGGCGAGGCCGGTCGCGGGTTCGCCGTGGTGGCCGACGAGGTCCGCAAACTGGCCGAAAAAACCATGAGCGCCACGCGGGAGGTCGGGGACGCCATCCGTAGCGTGCAGGACGTCACCAAGACCAACATGGAGGGGGTCGACCGCTCCACCAAAACCATCGAGGAGGCCGCGGATCTGGCCCAGTCCTCGGGAAAGGCCCTGGACGAAATCGTCCATCTGGTGGAAACCGCCTCGGACCAGGTGCAGACCATCGCGGCGGCGGCCGAGGAACAGTCCGCGGCCAGCGAGGAGATCAACCGGGGCATCGAGGAGGTCAACAGCGTCTCCCTGGACACCGTCGAGGCCATGCGCCAGTCGACCAACGCCATCGACGAACTGTCGCGCCAGGCCCAGGAATTAAGCCGCCTCATCAATGAGCTCAAGGCGTCCTGACCGGACGCCGTCTTCCCGCCCGGGCCGGTTGCGGCCGGCCGTTGCCCATCGGCCCGGGTCGGGGTATGACCCCTTGGCGTCGTTTTCCCCCAACAAGGCCAAGGCAACCCCATGTCCGCAAAAAAACTCCGGCCCAGGCTGGTCTACGCCGACGCCTCGGGCCGGATCTACGACCATCCGGACCTTGAGATGCTGGTGCGCCGGGGCGCGCACATCGTCCCTCCCCGGCCCGACGAACTGATCCCCCTGCCCCCGGAGAGCGAGCTTTTCCTGTTGCCCGGCCGCACGGCCCTGGGACTCGATCCCGAGACCGGCCGGGTGGAGGACATGGGGGAGACGGCTGTGGCCGCCTTCGTCTGTCCCGGGCACACGCTTTCGGCCCAGGCGGCCTACGCCACGAATCCCGGCGCGCCCGTCCTGCCCCTTTTCGCCTACGGCGCGGTGGGTTTCGTCCGGGACCGCTTCTACGTGGCCGCCAGGCGGGTGGACAGCGACCAGCGCCAGGTCTTCACCGGCATCTCCCGCTCGCGCATCGCCAAGGGCGCGGGGGCGCTGTTGCGCGCCTACCCGCAAAACCGGCTGATCGCCCACCTGTCCCGATGCGCCCTGACCTACTGCTGTCCGGCGGCGAAAAATCTGGCCCTGGGCCGCTTCGAGGCCCCCCTGCCCACATCCAGGACCTGCAACGCCCGATGCGTGGGCTGCCTGTCGCTGCAGGACCCGGACTCGGGATTTCCCTCCACCCAGAACCGCATCACCTTCACCCCCCGACCCGAGGAGATCGTCCAGGTCATGACCGCCCATGCCGGCCGCGAATCCAGGCCGATCCACTCCTTCGGCCAGGGCTGCGAGGGCGAGCCGCTGACCGAGGCCGCGACCATCGCCCGGGCCGTGGGCCTGTTCCGCAAGGGGGGCGGCCCTGGCACAGTGAACGTGAACACCAACGGCAGCCTGCCGCAGCGGGTGGAAGACCTGGCCCGGGCCGGGGTGGATTCGGTGCGGGTGAGCCTCAACAGCGCCGACGAACGCCTGTACGCGGCCTATTACCGGCCCAGAAGCTACGCCTTCGGGGACGTGCGGGAGTTCATGGCCAGGGCCAAGGCGGCCGGGCTTTTCGTGTCCGTCAATCTGCTCTTTTTCCCGGGGGTGACGGACACCGAGGCGGAATACGCGGCCCTGGCCGGCCTTCTCGGGGACACGGGGGCGGATTTCGTGCAATTGCGGAACCTGAACCTGGACCCGGAACTCTATCTGCGGCTGGTGGCGGAAAGCGGGGCGCGCACCGAGGCCGAGCTTGCGGCCTGCATGGGACTTGAAAACTTCATGGCCCGGCTCTCCGGGGACTGCCCGAAGCTGCGTTTCGGCTATTTCAACCCGGCCCTGCCGCTGGCCCCGCCGGATTCGTCATAGGCCGCCGCCCCCTTTCCCGAGCGGTCTTCCCTTCCCCAAACCGAAACCCACAGGACCAACCATGATCCCTCGTTTTCCTCTCCAGCCCCTGGCCCTTTTGGCGTGTTGCGCCGTTTTTTTTCTTTTTTCCCCCGCCGCCTCGGCCGCCCCGACCGTGGTCGAGCGGCCGGACTGGGCGAAATTCTTCACCGACGCCGGGGTCACGGGCACCCTGGTCCTCCTCGAAGACGGGGCGCGAGCCGTCCAGGTCCACGATGCGGCCCGGGCCGCGAAAGGGTTCCTGCCCGCCTCCACCTTCAAGATCCCCAACTCCCTGATCGCCCTGGAAACAGGCGTGACGCCCGGGCCGGACACGGTCTTCCCCTGGGACGGGACAAAACGCTCCATCGAAGCCTGGAATACCGACCTGACCTTGACCCAGGCCCTGCGCGTCTCCTGCGTGCCCATCTACCAGGAGATCGCCCGCACGATCGGCCCCGAGCGCATGAACTGGTGGGTTTCGGCCATGGGCTACGGCAACGCGGACATCGGCGACGCCATCGACACCTTCTGGCTGGAAGGGAAGCTGCGCATCTCGGCCCTGGAGCAGGTGGCGTTCCTGCAGCGGCTGGCCCATGATGGACTGCCCCTTTCGAAGCGGACCATGGCCCAAGTGCGCGAGATGCTGGTGGAGGAACGCTCCGCACACGGCGTGCTGCGGGCCAAGTCCGGGCTCACGGCGCGGGTCGTCCCGAATGTGGCCTGGTGGGTGGGATGGGTGGAAAAGGGCGACAAGCGATGGTTTTTCGCCCTCAATATCGACGCGGATCACCCCGAGGCCCTGGCCGCCCGCAAGGCCGTGGTCAAGGCCGTCCTGGCGTCGGAAGGAATATGGCCGTAAGGATTCGGGGGGCGGACCGGGCGCCGTCAGCGGATTTCCGGGATGATCCCGAAAGCCTCCCTAGCCCTCGCCCGTCATCTCCACGGTCACCCGCTCCTGGCCCGGCTTTTTCAGACGCTCGATGGCGCCGATGATCTGGGCGTATTCGTGCTGGCCCCGCAGACGCTGGACGACATCCTCCCCGATCTCCGGCGGCACGACCAGCATGTAGCCGATGCCGCAGTTGAAAATCTGGAGCATCTCGGGCCAGGAGAGCCCGCCCCGGGAGCGAAGCCATTCGAAGACCGGCGGCACGTCCCAGGTCCCCATGCGGATGTGGGCGGCCACGCCCCGGGGCAGGATGCGGGCCACGTTGTCGTAGAACCCGCCTCCGGTGATGTGCGCCATGCCCCGGATGTCCAGATCGCGCAGGAGGTTCAGGACCGGCTTGACATAGATGCGGGTGGGAGCCAGGAGGGCGTCGGCCAGGGTGGTGTCCGTTTCCGGAAGGATGTCCGTGGACTTTTGGCCGGACTCGGCGAGAATCTTGCGGATCAGGGAATAGCCGTTGGCGTGCGGCCCGGAAGACTCGATGCCGATGATCACGTCGTCCACGGCGATGCTCGATCCGTCCACGATCCTGGCGTTGTCCACGATGCCCACGCAGAAACCGGCCAGATCGTAGACCCCTTCGGGATAAAAACCGGGCATCTCGGCGGTCTCTCCGCCCAAGAGCGCGCATCCGGCCTCGCGACAACCGTCGGCCACGCCCTTGATCACCTGCTCGGCCTGGGCCACGTCGAGTTTGCCCGTGGCGAAATAGTCGAGAAAGAAAAGCGGTTTGGCGCCCTGGACCAGGATGTCGTTGACGCTCATGGCCACCAGGTCGATGCCGATGGTGTCGTGCCGGCCGAACTGCTGGGCCAACTTGAGCTTAGTGCCCACGCCGTCGGTGGAAGCCACCAGGACGGGTTCGGCGTAGGCCCCCGAGTCGAGTTTGAACAGCCCGCCGAAACCGCCGATATCGGACAGGACACCCTTGCTGTAGGTGGCGGAAACCAGGG
>JBMONM010000066.1:0-16788 GCA_049324675.1 Thermodesulfobacteriota bacterium | reverse complement strand
GCTGACAGTTTCTCTTCACATTGGTCCGCCCCTTGCATCCCTTCGGGTCGAGGAGGACCGCCCCCATGGAAATGAGCATGTACAGCGCGCTTTTCGGGGCCTTAAGCAACGAAATGCGGCTCAACATCAGCGCCAACAATTTGGCGAATATCAATACCACCGGCTACAAACGCGACCGGGTTTCCTTCCAGGACACCTTCCAGCGTTTCGCCCACGACTACCATCCCGATCCCCGGGAAAACATCCGCGAGGAGCCGCTCCTGCCCCGGGCCGACCTCATCGCCAAGCCCCGGCTGGCCCTGCAGGAGGTCGATTTTTCCCAGGGCGCGCTCCAGGCCACCGGGAACACCTTCGATCTGGCCATCCAGGGACCCGGCTTTTTCAAGGTGCGCACCCCGGACGGCGACTTTTTGACCCGCAACGGGGCTTTCCTGCGCGGTCCGGACGGCACGCTGGTGACCGACCAGGGATTTCAGGTGATGGGGCAGGGCGGGGCCATCGACATTCCCACCGGCAAGACCATCACTGTGGCCGGCGACGGCCAGGTCTTCGTGGACGGGGCGCCCGTGGCCGTCATCGACGTGGTCGACGTGGCCGACACCTCCACCCTGGAGAAATACGGGGATACGCTCTTTCAGGGGGCCAACGGCTCGCGCATCCAGGAGACGGCCATGGACGAGGACCGGACCCAGATCGTGCAGGGCTATCTGGAGAAGCCCAATGTCGAGGTGGTGGAGGAGATGGTGGCCATGATCGAGACCCAGCGGTCCTTCGAGGCCTACCAGAAGGTCATGACCGGTTCGAGCGAGCTGGATTCCCGGGCGGCCAAGGTCGGCTCCGAGAAATAACCCAGGAGGTCTTCGCGTATGATGCGTTCCCTTTGGACGGCCACCACCGGCATGGTGGCCATGCAGATGCAGATAGACACCATGTCCCACAACCTGGCCAACGTGAACACCGTGGGCTTCAAGAAAAGCCGGGCCGAGTTCGAGGACCTCATGTACCAGACCTTGAGCGTGGCCGGCACCGAGACCACCGGCGGCAACCGCCTGCCCACCGGCCTCCAGGTGGGCCTGGGGGTGCGTCCGACCACGGTGCACAAGTTCTTCACCCAGGGCGACCTGCAAAACACCGGCAACCAGTTGGACATCGCCATCGAGGGCGACGGGTTCTTCCGCGTGGACGTCAACGGCCGCGAACTCTACACCCGGGCCGGCTCCTTCAAGCTCAACCAGGACGGCACCATCGTCACGGCCAACGGCTACATCCTGCAGCCCGAATTCGCCGTGCCCCAGGAGACCAAGAACATCACCATCACCGAGGCCGGGCACCTGGCCTGCCTGGACGCCGCGGGCGAGGAACTGGCCGGGGTGGACATCCCCCTGTACACCTTCATCAACCCGGCGGGCTTAAGCTCCGAAGGCCGCAACCTCTACGCCACCACCGAGGCCTCGGGGGACCCCGAGGAACTCACCCCCGGCGACCAGAACGCCGGCATCCTGGTCCAGGGCTACCTGGAGATGTCCAACGTGGAACTCGTGGATGAAATGGTCGGCCTCATCGTGGGCCAGCGGGCCTACGAGGCCAACTCCAAGGCCATCACCACCGCCGACGGCATGCTGCAGACGGCGGTCAACGTGAAGCGGTAAGAGACGATGAACACCGGTACGTCACGACGCGCGGCGGTTTGCGCCAAGGCGGTCTTTCTCCTGGCCGCATGCGGCATGATCCTCGTGTGGGCCTGCGCGGCCCAGGCCGCCTGGCGGCTTCGGATCCTTCCGGCGGCCTGCGCCGCTGGCGATCGGGTGATGCTCAAGGAAATCGCGGTCCCGGATCCGGGATTCCCGGAGGATGCCTGGACCATTCTCGGGGCCACGGCCCTGTGGGCCGCGCCCGCCCCCGGGCAGTCCTCGATCATGTCTCTGGCCGAACTTCCCGGGGCGCTGCGCGCCCACCTCAGGGATGCCCCGGTGGAATACCAGTTGCCCACACAGCTTCTGGTGCGTCGGGGCGGGCGGATCATGTACCGGCCGGAGTTGGAGAACCTTGTCGTCGATTTCTTGACGCCGCAACTCGCCGGGCTGTCCGGCCAGGCCTCGGTGGCCGGTGTGGAAACACCCGAATACCTGTTTTTCGGAGAAAACGACCGGGTCGGGGTGGAACTGGCCGGCTCCGGCGCGACCGTCGGGCCGGGGCCCGTGGACCTGCGCCTGGCCGTGACCGAACCGGACGGCCGGACCGCAAGCAAGGTCGTGGCCCGGGCCGTGGTCAGCCTCATGGCCCAGGTGGCTGTGGCCAGACGCCCGGTGAATCCCCGCGACGGCGCCCTGACCCCGGAACTGGTGTCCTTTGAGAAACGCAATGTGGCCGGCCTGAAAAGCCGCCCCTGGGACGGATCGGGCGCGGTGCGGCTGGTGCGCGGCATCGGCCAGGGACAGGTCATTCTGGCCGATGACGTGGAGCCCATGCCCCTGGTGCAAAAGGGTGACAAGGTGACCCTGGTGTACGAGGGCGGGCGGGTGCGTCTGGCCGTTGACGGCCTGGCCGAATCCGACGGCGCGCCGGGAGGTCCGGTGACGGTGCGCAACTTGCAAAGTGAACGGAAAGTCACGGGCAGCGTGCGGGATAAAAACACCGTGGTCGTCTCCGCAAGCGGGCCCAAGAGGTATCAGCCATGACCAGCAAGTCCAGCCTCGCCATTCTCGTCTGTCTCGCGGCGGCGACCGTGGGATGCTCCACAGCATCCAAGCAGCCGACCCCGGCTCCGACCTTGTCCGAACCGGTGCTGCAGACCCCGCCCCCGGCCGAGAACCCCGGGTCCGTCTTCAGCCAGTCCCAGCCGGGATTCCTTTTCGAGGACTTCCGGGCCCGGCGCATCGGCGACATCGTCATGGTCAACATCGTGGAGACCTCCAAGGGCAAGAACAAGGCCGAGACCAAGTCCGACAAGGATTCCAGCGTGGACATCGGCGTGTCGAACTATTTCGGCAACCGGAACTTCGACGGCACCATCACCGGCCAGCTCGGCGGAACCAATTTCGGCTGGTCCGGGGCCACCGGCAGCAACTCCCTGGTCAAGGCCTCGACCGAAAACACCTTCAAGGCCAAGGGCGAGACCAAGCGCGAGTCCGACGTCAGCGCCACCATCGGCTGCCGGGTCGTGTCCATCCTGCCCGGCGGGGTGATGCAGATCGAGGGCGCGCGCGAGACCCGGGTCAACGACGAGAACCAGATCATCGTGGTCAAGGGCCTGGTGCGGCCCACGGACATCGACCCGGACAACACCGTGCCGTCCACGGCCCTGGCCGACTGCAAGATCGAATACTACGGCGAGGGCGTCCTTGCCGACCGGCAGAAGCCCGGCTGGCTGTCGCGGCTTCTGGACAACGTCTGGCCGTTTTAAGGTGGCGTCCCTGAAAAAATACCCCGGTATTTTTTCAGAAAAATAAGTGGTCAAAATTATTATCCTCGAAATCCGGGTGCGCGGATTTTGAGGAGACGACAGGAAAAGAGGACGTTATGGGCGAGCAGGTGATCGAAAGACGCACGGGGAAACGGCGCGGGGCGCGTATCGCGGCGGCTGCCGCGGCCGTGCTGGCCATGGCCCTGTTGGCCGTGCAGACGGCCCACGGCACCAGGCTCAAGGACATCGCCTCCTTCAGCGGATCGCGCACCAACCAACTGGTGGGATACGGTCTGGTGGTCGGGTTGTCCGGCACGGGCGACAAGCGCGGTTCGGAATTCACGGTGCAATCCATCTACAACATGCTCGACCGCATGGGCGTGCGCGTGGACCGCGACACCCTCAAGCCCAAAAACGTGGCCGCGGTCATGGTTACGGCCCAGATGCCGGTCACGGCCAAACCCGGTACGCGCATGGACGTCACCATTTCCTCGCTCGGCGATTCCTCCAGCCTGCTCGGCGGGGTGCTTCTGGTCACGCCGCTCAAGGGCATCGACGGCAACATCTACGCCATCGCCCAGGGGCCGCTTCTGGTGGGCGGCGTCTCGGCCGAGGGCGCGGCGGCCACGGTGTCCAAGAATATCACCACCGTGGGCATGATCCCCGGCGGGGCCAATGTGGAGCGGGCCATCCCCTTCGAGTTCAACCAGCAGGAAGGCCTGTCCATCGCGCTCAAGCACGCGGACTTCTCCACGGCCCAGCAGGTGGCCCAGAAGATCAACGATGCCATGGGCGGGGCCTTTGCCGCGGCCGTTGACGGCGGCACCGTGGCCCTGACGGTTCCGGACCAGCACAAGGGCAACCTGGTCCCCCTTCTGGCCAACCTGGAAAACCTGGAGATCCGGCCGGACAACAAGGCCCGGGTGGTGGTGGACGAAAAGACCGGCACCGTGGTGGTGGGCTTAAACGTCAAGCTGGCCCCGGCCGCGGTCACCCACGGCAACCTGCAGATCGAGATCCGCGAGTCCGCCGAGGTGTCCCAGCCCCTGCCCTTCGCCGCCGGCCAGACCGTGGTGGTGCCGGAAACGGACATTGCCGTGCAGGAGGAGAACCGCAAGCTCAAGCTGGTGGAGGGCGCCAGCCTTCAGGAACTGGTGCAGGGCCTAAACGCCCTGGGGGCCACCCCCCGCGACCTGATAAGCGTCCTGCGCACCCTGCAGGCCTCCGGTTCCCTGCTCGCCGAGTTGGAGGTCATCTGACATGTCCGTGGGGCTTGATCCCTCGATGCTGTCCTCGCAGGCCCAGGCCGGCATCGATGTGCAGAACAAGCTGCGGGTGGATGCCCTGACCAAGACCCTCAACGCCGGAAATACCGAGGAAAAACAGCTTCGCGAGGCCTGCCGGGGGTTCGAAAGCGCCTTTCTGCAGAAGCTCATGGTCCAGATGCGGGCCACCGTGCCCAAGGACGGCCTTTTGCACGGCCCCTACGAGGACCAGTACCTATCCATGTTCGACCAGGCCCTGGCCGACAAGCTGGCCGAATCCGGGGGCATCGGCCTGGCGGACATGATGTTTTCCCAACTCAAGGACAAGATCGCCGGGACCAAGAAAAACGCCTCCCAGACCGGCGGCCGGACCGGGGAAACGGCCCGGACCGGACAGGACGCGGACGGGACGTCCGAGGTGCGGACCGGGGTGCCCGCCGGAACGATCCTGCCGGCCACCCGGCCGGCCCGGACCGGCGGCAAGGGCCTGGACCGCCTGCCGGGGACGTCCGGGACGTCCGCCTCGGGCCCGCAACGCATCACCCACGATGTGTTCCATTCCGATCCCACCCGGGCCCTGTTTCTCTCCTCCTCGGACGCGGCGGGGCGGACCGCCGAAAAGACCGGCCGGGAACAGGCCGCGCGCGAACTCACGGCCCCGGTGACCGGGACCATCACCTCCTCCTACGGCTGGCGCGACGATCCCTTCACCAAAAAGACGGCCTGGCACGCGGGTATTGACGTGGCCGCCTCCAGCGGGGCCCCCGTCGCCGCCTGTTGGGACGGGCAGGTCGTTTTTGCCGGGTGGAAGGGCGGGTACGGCAATACCGTGATTCTCGAACACCAGGGTGGTTGGCGTAGTGTTTACGGGCACTTAAGCTCAATCGATGTCGCCTCTGGAGACAGCGTCGCCGCAGGCCGGAAAATTGCAGAGGTGGGCAGTACGGGACGGTCCACCGGTCCGCACCTGCACTTCGAACTGCGCTACGCCGATGCCTCCGTGGACCCCCTGAGCGCGGGGGTGTGGACGGCGGAAAGCGCGCCATCGGGGCAACCGGCGCGGCAAACGCGCCACATCGAGGGAGGAGGCCATGACCTCGCGAATCATCGGGAACCTGGCCAGACAGGAGAAGGCCTTGTCGCTTCTGGCCGAGTTGCAGAAGGAAGAATTTACCCACCTGAGGGTGCTTGATCCGGCCCAGGTGGCGGGGCTCGAATTTTCCATCCACGAGCTCATGCGCCAGATCATGCGGGAGCGCCTCGAATTGCGCCGGCTCTACGCCGCCCTTTCCCCCAAGGCCACCCGCCTCAGGGAAGTCCTGGACCATTTTTCCGAATCCGACAGGGAGACGGCGAATTCCCTGGTGGCCTCCATCGATCGCATCGAGCAGGCCTGCGCCCGCCGGGCGGACCAGAACTACCGCCTGGCCCTGGGGCTGTATAACCAGAGCCGTTCCTCCATCGAATTCATCCAGAACCAGCTGGCCCCGAAAAAGACCGTCTATTCCGCAGAAGGCCGTTTCGCCAAGGCCGCCATGGAACCGGCCCTGTTGAACGGGAGACTCTGATGGCCGGCATCAACTCCATCCTCAGCATCGCCCAGACCGGGCTGCGGGCCTCGCAGGTGGCCATCCAGGTCACGGGCAACAACATCTCCAACGTCGATACCGAGGGCTACAGCCGCCAGGTGCTCCTCCTCCAGGAGGCCATAAGCATCAGCACCTCGGCCGGACAGCTGGGGACCGGGGTGCTCGCCGACTCCATCGTCCGCCTTTTCGACAAGTTCATCGAACTGCAATATCTGGACAAGCAGTCCACGGCCTCCAGCTACGAGGCCATGTACGAAACCCTGCAAAGCGTGGAGTCCCTTTTCAACGAAGCCAATACCAGCGGCATCAACTCCGCCCTGGCCACCTTTTTCGAGGATCTGGAGAACTTGACCCTCAACCCCGACGACAGCGCGGTCAAGGAGGTCCTCATCGACGACACGCAGACCCTTCTGGGCATGATCTCCCAGGTGGATTCCGACATGGAGTCCATCCAGAACCAGATGGACGACGCCATCTCCGACGCCGTGAACAGCATCAACGAACTGGCCCAGGAGATCGCGGAGCTGAACGCCCAGATCAACAAGGCCAGCGCGGACGGCTCAAGCCCCAACGCCCTGCTCGACCTGCGCGACACCATGGTCCGCGAACTGGCCGCCATCGTGGACATCAACTACATCGACAACGGCGACGGAAACATCACCATCCTAACCCAGGCCGGCCAGACCATCGTGGACGGCACCACGGCCTTCACCTTCGCCTTCGAGCAGGGCAGGACGACCAAGCAGCTCACCCAGACCTCGACCTTCGTCGGCCAGGCCTACTACGACGGCAACGACGAATACGAATACACCCTGCAGGTGGTGGATGCCGGCACGGTCGGCAGCGGGGCCACCTTCCGGGTGTCCCTGGACGGCGGCAAGACCTGGCTCAAGGACGAAAACGGCGACGACATCCTGTATGCGGCGGACACCGAGACCGGAAAGGTCAAGGTCGGGGAACTGGAGATCTGGTTCGGCAGCACCTCCGACCCCGCGGCGAACCCGGAAAACGGCGACCTGAGTACCGGGGACTTGTTCACCCTGGTGCCCAAGACGGGCGTGTACTGGTATTCGGCGGCGGGGACGGTGGTGAACGTCACTCCCCAGACCTACGCCAACGGCGAGGCCAACACCTCGCGCATCACCGGAGGCACCCTGGCGGGCTACTTCACCGTGCGCGACGTCCTCGTGGCCGGCTACCGCGAACGCCTCCAGGCCTTCACCGAGGAACTGGTGTGGCAGGTCAACCGGGTTCATTCCCAGGGCGCGGGAGCCACGTTCACCTACAACCAGGGGACCTATGCCGTCAGCGATCCGAACATGGCCCTGGGGTCCAACGCCTCGGATCTGTATTTCGCGGACCGGCTGCAGTCCGGCGTCTCGAGCATGTATTTTTACAACGAGGCCACCGGGACCCTGGCATCGTCCGCATCCTTCGGCTATATCGATTTCGATGCCACGGCCTCGGGCGTGCAGGGGTTCGACCCGTCCGTGCACAGCCTCCAGGATGTGGCCGACGCCATCAACAACACCTTCGGCACCTACTGCACCGCCCAGATCATCAACGGCACCCTGTCCATCACCGCCGACTCCGGCTACACCTTCGCCTACGGCGAGGATTCGGCCGGCCTGTACGCGGCGCTTGGAATGAACACCTATTTCACCGGGTCGACCTGCCGGGACGCGGCCGTGAACACCGTGGTCTCGAACGACACGGACCACCTGAACTCGGCGCACGTCAACGGCGCCGGGGAGATCAATTCCGGCGACAACACCACGGCCAAGGCCCTGGCCGCCCTGTCCTCCACCGATGTGTCCATCACCACCTACACCGGCGGCACGACAAGCCAGACCTTGTCCGAATACTACAACACCCTGGTCGGCGTGGTCGGGTCGGACACCGCCAACGCCGAATACAACTACGAGTATCAGACCGCCCTGGCCGAGGAACTGGCCGCACAGCAGGACGCGGTCTCGGCGGTGAACCTGGACGAGGAGATGACCAACCTGATCCGTTTCCAGCAGTCCTACCAGGCAGCCGCCAAGCTCATCACCGTGGCCGACGAGATGTTTCAGACGATTCTCGGCATGAAGTCGTAACCGAGGGGGATCTTATGGTCATGCGCGTCACCCAGCGGGGGATGTACTCCGACATGATAAGCCAGATGAATTCCACCCTGGCCCAGCTCATGGAGTCCAACACCCAGTCGTCGAGCCAGAAGAAGATCAACAAGCCTTCCGACGACCCCATCGGCACGGTCCGGGTTTTAAACGGCCGGGATACCCTGTCCTCGCTCACCCAGTACAGCGAGAACATCACCATGGCCGAGGGCTGGCTGTCGTTGGCCGATTCGACCATGACTTCGGTGAGCACCGTGATCACCAGCATCAAGGAACTGGCCGAGCAGGCCGCCACCGGCACCCTGACCGACGACAACCGGGAACAGATCAGCTACGAACTTCGCGAACTCTTCGAGCAGCTCATCTCCCTGGCCAACACCACCTATACCGGCAGTTCCCTTTTCGCCGGCCAGAAGACCGACTCGGCGGCCTTTACCGAGGGCCTGTGGCTGACCACCAACGACGATACCCTGTCCGACGTGTCCTTTTCCATCTCGGGCGACAGCGACTCCACCGTGCTCGTCCAGTTTGCCGATTCCGGGGCGCTCAGCACCCAGCCGGCCTTCCGCTATTCCACCGACGGCGGCACGACCTGGACCGACGGCACCTACAGCGCCACGGCCCCGACCGGCATGGCCCGGCTCGAACTGGGCGCGGGCCTGTACATCGATATGGACGAGACGGCCGTCGTGACCGCCAGCACGGACACCAACGATTCCGACGGCACCTGGTTGTGGATCCGGCCCACGGCCATCTACCAGGGCGACGACGCCGATACCTCCGAGGTCGATCCCATATCCGGGTCCGGAATCCTGGCCGACTCCGACGGCACCTTCGACAGCAACGTGGTGGTCCGGGTGGACCAGGACGTGGACCTGACGGCCTCGGGTGCCTCCTTTTCCTATTCCTACAGCACCGATGGAGGATTGACCTGGACCGAGGGCAACACCTCCAGCGTCATCGCCTCGGGCGCCGCGATCCTGCCCGTGCCGGGGGGGCTCCTCACCCTCACGGCGGACACCTCCTCGACCATCGCTGCCGGGGATCAGTACGTGATCCGGCCGCGCACGGCGTATATCGAGGTCCAGATATCATCCGCCCAGACCATCACCCTAAACGGCGTGGGCAAGGATATCTTCGGCGGGGTCTACGCCGATCCGGACAATGGCGGGACGCTTGAGGCCGTGACCATCGACGGCAGTCTGGACGCCAACCTTTTCGAGGTCGTGGGCAAGCTGGTCGGCTATCTGGAAACCAACAACCAGGAGGGGTGCCAGGAATGTCTGGACGCCCTGGACACCGCCCAGCAGACCATCCTCAATTACGCGGCCGACGTGGGCGGCCGGGAAAACCGCCTTGCGGCGGCGGAGACCTTTCTGGAAAACCTCCAGGCCACGACCGAGGAGCAGATCAGCAACGACGAGGACGTGGACCTTGCCGCGCTCATGGTCAAGATGGCCCAACAGGAACTGGCGTATCAGGCGGTGCTCAAGTCCTCCTCCACCATCATGCAGCTGACGCTTATGGACTACATCTGATGCCCGGGACGTCCCAGGGGCCGTTTGAAGGCGGGGTCCGGCCGAGCCGGACCGGAACGAGCCGGTTGACATGGTTCCGGCCGGGCGCATAGACATGATTCCACGCGGATCGGCCCCGGGCCTCCGCCCAACCTGTTTCCTCCAAACGGGGCATTGATGCTCATACTTACCCGACGCCCGGGAGAGAGCCTGCATCTGGGCGACAACATCAAGATCACCGTGCTCGGCGTGCAGGGCAAGCAGATCAAGATCGGTCTGGAGGTCCCGCACGACATGCAGGTGTATCGGGAAGAGGTGTACCTGCGGGTTCTGGAACAGAACAGGCAGGCCATGCAGGCTTCGGATCAGGACGTTCTCGCCGCGGCGGACATATGGCACAAGAAAACGAAAAGGTAATCCAGTCCCGGGTGGGGGAGATAACCGTGCCCCTGGAGCGGGTGATCCGTTTCCCGAGGGGGCTTATCGGTTTTGAGAACCACAAGGAGTTCACGCTGATCCACCTGCGGGAGGATTCGCCCTTTCATGTCCTGCAAAGTATGGAAAGCGCGTCCCTGGGGCTTCTGGTGGCCGATCCGTACAGCTTCATGACCGAATACGAGGTGGTGGTCGGCGAGGCGGATCGGAAACTGCTCGGGATCGAGGACCATAAGGACGTATCCGTCTTCGTCACGGTGAGCATCCCGGTGGGTCGCCCGGAATTGACCACCCTCAACTTGAGCGGCCCCCTGGTCATCAATACCAGGACCAGGCTCGGCCTGCAGATACCCCAGACCGATTCCAAGTATCCCAGCCACTTCCGCCCAGGAGCCGTGGAGGGCAACTCCTCCCGGACAGGTCAGGCCCCGGAGCCAGGAAGCTAAAAATACGCCGGTTTTTTTAGAAAAAACAATCGGTTCAGATTCTTGTTTCGAAATCCGGGCGGCCGGATTTCGAGGACGTGAGAACCTTGTCCTCCGGAGGGCAATGCACGGGCCAGGGTTCCGGGTTTGACCCGGGGGCAGGGGAGGCGTTGTTTTTTTGACAACGAAACGGCGCCGCCCATGTGCCCGGGGCGCCGTTCGTGCTGTACGGCGGGATCAGGAGAGCAGATCGATCTCGGACAAAAGAAGTTTTTCCGCGATCTTTCGCGAATCGGGTTGATAGGTCCCGGATTCCACCTGGGCCTTGAGCTCGGCCACGCGGTCCGCCCGGACATCCGGCGCGGTCTGGGCGTCGCGCACGGCCTGGGCGAAAAGCTGGGCGTTTCCGGACAGGGTCACCGTGTCCGTGGACGCAGTCGCCCCGCCGGTCTTGTCTCCGGAGGTTCCCGAGGAAACATCGGACGTCTTTCCCGAGCCCACCCGGTTCTTTCCGTAGGACGGTTCCGCCCCGAAAATATCCTTGATATCCATGGTCGCCCCCTCCCGGGCGTCATCCCGGTTGCCTTACTCTTATCGGCAGGTCGGCCCCGAAAGATTAGAGCATGGTCTCGTCGACCTTCTCCAGGGCCACCTCCCATAATCGCCGCAGGAGTTCGGCCTTGTGTTCGCCCACGAGTTCCACGGCCTGTCCCTGTTCGTCAAGGACGAAAATCTGCAAATCCTGTTCCTCCGGTGGATAGGCGAAGATCAGGTCCGCACCGTACTCCTCGTCCAACTGGGCCTTGATGTCGGCCACAACGGGATTTTCGCTGCCGGCGACGATGAGGTTCTCCACGATCTCCGCCGTCACCCGCTGCACCAGTTCGCGCCGCTTGGCCTCCCGGGAGATGGTCACCTCGTCCTCGGCCCCGGCGGCGCGCAGCATGCGGCGATAGCGGACCAGCCGCCTGGCGACGGTGGCCTGACGGCCGTAGGTGGCCAGCATGTTGCGGACGTCGAAGCCCAGTGTGGACACAGCCCATTCCCCCCTTTCCCGCTATCTCTTATCGGCAACACCCCTGCCGTACTTTAGACCCGGTTCGTGAAAAAATCCATGTCCGCGCCAGAAACCCGTTTCCCGGGCCGGACGGGGGATGCCGCCATGTGCGCCCTTCCCGGGAACGGGCTTTTGACATACACTGGCAATCGGAGGGAAATTTCATGCCGACCGCCGTGCATACCGTCCTTCTGGTCTTTAAGACCGACGCCCCCAAGGCCCATGCCCTGGCCCTGGAGATCGCCGGATGGCTGTCCGACGCCGGAGTGGTCACCCTGTTGCGCGAAAGCCAGACCGACCCGAAAAAATGGCCCGTGCCCAGGGGGCGCGGGGCCGACCCGTCCCGGGACCCCGATCTGGCCATCATTCTGGGCGGGGATGGGACCATCCTGAGCGAGGCCCGGAAGACCCGGGTGGGGCAGATACCCATATTGGGCATCAACCTCGGCCGCGTGGGTTTTCTGACAGCCCTTGGGCCGACGGACTGGAGACCGGCCCTCTCCGACGTGCTGGCCAACGGCTTTTCCACCGTGACCCGGATGTGCCTGGACGTGGCCGTGATCCGGGAGGGGAAGAGGGTTTTTTTCACCAGGGCCGTCAACGATGCGGTGGTCGGACGGGGAACCATGGCCAGGCTCGTGGAACTGCGCCTGGAATACGGCGGGGAATACGTCTGCGACCTGCGCGCCGACGGCCTCATCGTGGCCACCCCCACCGGGGCCACGGCCTATTGCGTGTCCGCAGGAGGCCCCCTGGTGCATCCGGACCTGGAGGTCTATTGCGTGACCCCGGTCTGTCCGTTCCAGACCGAGTTCAGGCCCATGATCCTGCCGGCCACGACCTCCGTCGTCGTGACCATAGTGGATCCGGGCGCGGACATGCACCTGACCGCCGACGGCCAGGAAGGGTTTCCGTTGCGGCCCAGGGACCAGGTCCGGGTGTCCCCGGCCGAGAGGTGCATCACCCTGGTGACCCTGCGAGGGGAGACCTATTTCGAAAAACTCAGACGCAAAGGCTTTGTCGGTCAACGATGACATCCACTCCCGCCCCGCCATACGAGACCCGCTTCTCTTCGCCCCTGGACATCAGGTACGGCAAGGACCCGTATCTGGACGCCTGGATTCTGCACTTCATGACCGAAAACAGCATCGAATACACCATCGATCCGGCCAAGAACGCCTCGCCCGAGCAGTTGCGGTTCATGGTCAGCCTGGATCAGGATCAGGTCTATGTGCCCTGCACCGACGAGATGCTGACATCCCTTCTGGACAAGCGCCTGGAGCCGCCGCTTCTGCGCCAGTACAACGAGCGCTGGGACCGCATCGTGCGCCTGATCGAGGAATGCCGGGCCGACGACTACACCAAGAAACGGGTCCTGGCCCTGTGCGAACACAAATACCGGCAGGCCCTGACCCATCCCACGCTCATCCCGTCCCGGCTCATGAAACGCCTCAACACCATCTTTCTGACCCAGAGCGGCCAGGACGATCCCAGCCGGGAGCGCAAGCGCCAGCTCAACCGCCGGGCCTTCGCCTTCGTCCAGAGCCAGGAATTCAAGAAACTGCTCTATGCCTGTCCCACGGAGATCATGGCCTGCTCCACGATCCCGGACATGCGCTTCGAACTGGACAGCCTGGAGCTCAAGCGGCTGTTTTTTTTGTCCTGCTGGCCGGGGATCTGGCAGGAGAACGGGGCCCTTCCCGGGCAGGAGGATCTCGACCGGGCCATCTTGCGGCAGAAGGCGGATTTCGAACCCTTGCGGGCCATGCTCGACCCGCACCGGCAGTCGGGCATGAAGATCCTGTACCTGCCCGACGCCTCGGGCGGGTTTTTGTTCGACCTGCTTATTGTGCGCACCCTGTTGCGCATCGGGCACAGGGTCATTCTGGCCCTCAAGGAGGGGTTTTATTTCGAGGCGCCCACCTTCTGGGACGCCGAGGAGGACCCCATCCTGAGCAGCGTCCTGGCCGGGGCCTTTTTCCTGGAGGACAACAAGGCCGGGAAAAACGACCTGTTGCGGGCGATCAGGGAGAATCCCCTGGTGGTCATCTCCGACGGCACCCGGGAGCGGCTCAACCTGCACCGGGTGAGCGTGACCTTTTCCCGGGCCTGGAAGGAGGCGGACCTGATCATCGCCAAGGGCGAGCTCAACCATCGCCGCCTGCTGCTCACCAGCTACCAGTTCACCCGGGACATCCTCAGCCTCCACCGGGACCGCGAGGGCGCGTTCCGTGTGGAGGTCAAGCCCAAGGCCGCGGGAGTCCGCAAATTGACCGAGGCCGACATCAAGGCCAAGGCCGAGGAGATCATCCAGAGCATGCGCGCGGCCAGGCTGTCCGGGAAAAACGTCATGTTCTACAGCGCGATCATCGGCAGCATCCCCGGTCAGACCAGGACGGCCATCGCCATCGTCACCACGTTCATCGCCTATCTGCGCACCCGCCTGACCGGGACCTTGATCATCAATCCGGCCGAGCACTTCGAGGAGGGCATGGACGCCGACGACCTGATGTTCATGTGGGAGCGGGTCCAGCGTAGCGGACTGATCGACGTGTGGCGCTTCCAGAGCCATTCGGACATCGAAAAGAGCTTTGAGCTTCTGGGCCAGCCGGTGCCTCCGGCCTGGGCCGGCAAGGACGCCACCTTCTCCACGGGCTGCACCAAGGAGATGCACATCGCCCTGTCCATCCAGGCCAAGCAGCCGGAACTGCAGATCATCGGCCCGGATCCGGAGAAGTTCTTCCGGCGTCGGGAATACGGTGTGGGCAAGTTCTGCGATGCGGCCATTCCCTGCGACTAGCGGGGTGTCCCCGAAATCCGGCAGACGCATTGCAATAATACGAATGAAGGCCCGGAGCCGGGGGTGCCGGTCCGGGCCGTTTTGCATCGCGCGACAAGGGGATGTTCGCGGGGGGCGTCCGGTCAGACTCCTGGGTGCGGGCTACCTGCGGTATTCCTTGATTTTGGATTTGAGCACCTCGCGCAGATAGTCGAGTTCGACCTTTTTGTCCTCGGCCTCACTGATGAGCCGGGCCTGCTCGGACAACAGGTCCTTGCGCATCGTCTCCAGGCTGTCCTTGCCGGCCTGGGTGGCCTCGGCGGCGATGCGCCGCTCCACGTCGAGAATCCTGTTGTCGACCTCGTCCAGACGCCCTTTGATCTCCCGGTATTCGGCGGCCATGCGCTCCACGTCGTCTTCCAGGGCCTCGGGCATGAGTTTTTCGGCGTTTTCCATGGCCGGGGTCTTGTTCGGACGCTTGCTCATGGCCAGGGCGTCCGATCCCGGAGCGGCCAGGAGGCAGAAGGCCAGGACCAGGGCGGAGGCAAGGGTTCCCAGGGCGGTCGATCCCATTCGGGCGGACGGTTTCATGATTATCCTCTGTTTGTTTCGTGACGGGCCGGGCGGCTTGGCGGCCGTCCGATCCCGGGCATGGAGAACTTGTATCAAGCGGCCGGAAAAACACAACCCGCCGTGGCGGCGAATCCGTCCCGGCCCATGCCGACAGGCGCGTTTCCCCGGCGGGAAGGAAGGCAGGGATGTGTGCGACGGTGCTTGCGGAAGGATGGTTTTAAGGGTAACACACTTTTTTGCCATCGGTCCCATTCGTACGCGTTTATTTGCCGAAGACGTTAAAAAAAAGGGCCTGCGCCCTGGCATGAAGCCATGAAAAGCGTGCTTGACGCCTTTCCTCCCGCCGCGCCGGCGGATTTTTCGCCGGGATTCGACGGGCCCGCGCCCGGATGGATCGACAATCGTCTGGAGGTGCGTTTCGGCGGCCGCATATGGCGTGTCGAGCGCGAGGAGGACATGGAGGCCCTGTGGGAACGGGTCGGCCAGGACGATTTCGGCGAGGACGAGCGCATGCCGTACTGGGCCGAGTTGTGGCCGGCGAGCCTGCTTCTGTGCCAGTGGCTCTGTTCCCGGCGGGCCGTGATTTCCGGGAAGTGGTGCCTGGAACTGGGCTGCGGTCTGGGGCTTTCGGCCATGGCCGGGGCCGCCGCCGGGGCCAGGGTGGCGGCCATGGACTACGAATGGCGGGCCGTGATCCGGGCCAGGGACAACGCCGTGCGCAACAGGGCGGGTATTCCCTTTTTCACCCGCATGGACTGGCGCGCCCCGGCCTTCCGACAGGAGGCCTTCGACTTCATCTGGGGCAGCGACATCCTCTACGAGACGCGGTTTCACGCCCCGCTGACCCCGTTGTTCCGTTCGCTTCTGGCGCCGGGCGGGCGCATCTGGCTGGCCGAGCCCGAACGCAAGGTGTCGGAACCGGTGTGGGAGGGATTGGTGGAGGCGGGGTTTGATGTCGTGCGGCTGGTGAAGGTGTCCGTGCCCTTCCAGCACTATCAGGCGGGCGTCAATCTCTGGGAGGTCACCCGGGCCTCGGACGCGGCCGGGATGTGAGCAGGGTGGACGGGGCGCGGGCGCTTGTGCGGCGTTTTCATCAACCGGCAGGAATGTTGTTCCCTTAGTGGACACAGGGGTCGCCAGGGAGAAAGGTATGGGCAAGACCATCCGATTCGGCGTGTCGCTCAACTCCGAGCTTTTGGAGAAGTTTGACCTTTTGTGCCAGGAAAAGAGTTACCAGACCCGTTCCGAGGCCATCCGGGACCTCATTCGCAACGTCCTGGTGCAGAAGGAATGGGAACAGACCGACCGGGAGATCGCCGGGGTGCTCTCGCTGGTCTACGACCATCACATGAGCGACCTGGCCCAGCGGCTCACGGAGATCCAGCACGAGGCGCATGAACTGATCCTTTCGTCCCTGCATGTGCATCTGGATCACCACAACTGCCTGGAGGTGCTCATCCTCCGCGGTCCCGGGGAACAGATCCAGAAGCTGTCCCAGAAACTCATCTCCACCAAGGGCGTCAAACACGGCAAGCTGACCCTGACCACCACCGGCCAGGACATCGTGTAACGCCGGGCCCCGGAAAACGCCGCGGCGTTTTCCGAGATGCGCCCGCTTTTTCCCG
>JBMONM010000065.1:0-16809 GCA_049324675.1 Thermodesulfobacteriota bacterium | reverse complement strand
CTGAAGGAAAGCGAACTCATCGCGGCCGGGCGGCACGTCCTGTGCGCCTACGTCATGAAGGCCAAGGCCGGACACGACCGGATCGAGGCGGCGGCCCATTTCGCGGCCGAATCCTCCACCGGAACCAACGTGGCCGTGGTCACCACCGACGACTTCACCCGCGGCGTGGACGCCCTGGTCTATGCCGTCCAAGACGCGGGCGGGGGGGACAGCCTGGTGAAGATCGCCTATCCCCTGGACCTGTTCGACCGCAACATCACCGACGGTCGGGCCATGATCGCCTCCTTCCTGACCCTGACCATCGGCAACAACCAGGGCATGGGCGACATCGAGTACGCCAAGCTGCACGATTTCCACGTCCCCCCCGCCTACCTGCGGCTTTTCGACGGCCCGGCCATGAACATCGCCGACCTGTGGCGCATCCTGGGCAGGCCGGTGCGCAACGGCGGCATGATCGTGGGCACCATCGTCAAACCCAAGCTGGGGCTGCGGCCGGAACCCTTCGCCACGGCCTGCTACCAGTTCTGGCTTGGCGGGGACTTCGTGAAAAACGACGAGCCCCAGGGCAACCAGCCCTTCGCCCCCCTGCGGCAGACCATCGCGGCCGTGGCCGAGGCCATGCGCCGGGCCCAGGATGAGACCGGCCAGGCCAAGATTTTCTCGGCCAACATCACGGCCGACGACCCGTGGGAAATGGTCGCCCGGGGCGAGTACATCCTCGAGGCCTTCGGCGAAAACGCCCCCCACGTGGCCTTTCTCGTGGACGGCTACGTGGCCGGCCCGGCGGCCGTGACCACGGCCAGAAGGCGCTTTCCCGGCCAGTTCCTCCACTACCACCGGGCCGGGCACGGCGCCGTGACCTCGCCCCAGTCCCGGCGCGGCTACACCGCGTTCGTCCTGAGCAAGATGGCCCGCCTCCAGGGCGCGTCGGGCATGCACGTGGGCACCATGGGGTTCGGCAAGATGGAAGGCGATCCGGCGGACAAGGCCATCGCCTTCATGATCGAGCGGGACGCGGCCGACGGCCCGTACTTCCACCAGGAATGGCTGGGCATGAAGGCCGTCACCCCCATGATCTCCGGCGGCATGAACGCCCTGCGGCTTCCGGGCTTCTTCACCAACCTGGGACACGCCAACATCTGCCAGACCTCGGGCGGCGGGGCCTACGGCCACCTGGACGGTCCCACGGCCGGGGCCCTGTCCCTGCGCCAAGCGGCCGAGGCCTGGGCCGGGGGCATCGATCTCCTGGACTACGCCCGGGAGCACCGGGAACTGGCCAGGGCCTTCGCTTCCTTTCCCGGGGACGCCGACCGGCTGTATCCCGGCTGGAGGGACAGGCTTCCGGCCGGGGCCTGAGCGACGCCCCGGCCGCAGACCGGGATTCCGTGGCCCCCCGAGGGCGGGGGGCCTTCGGCTACAGACCGTACTTGCGCAGCTTGCGGTAGAAGGTCCGCCTGGGGATGCCCGAGAGCCTGGAGGCCTGGCTGATGTTCCCATCGGCCTTTTTCATGTAGTAAAGCAGTTCCTTTCTCTCGAAATTGGCCATGATCCGCTCCCGCTGTCCGGAAAAATCCGCCTCGTCCGGCTCCTCGACGCCCCCGGCCGGGATGGCTCCCCCCGTGGCCGGCCCGGACGCGTCCGGGCATGGCACGCCAAGGCCCCTGGGCAGGTCCTCCCGGACGATCCGGTCGCCGCGGCAGAGAATCACCGCCCGTTCGATCACATTGGCCAGTTCGCGCACGTTGCCCGGCCAGTCGTAGGCGGTCAGCAGGCCCAGGGCCTCGTCCGAGATGCCGTCCACCTTCTTGTTCAGCTTGGCCTCGGCCTTGGTCAGGAAATGGAAGGCCAGGTAGGGGATGTCCTGGACGCGTTCCCGCAGGGGGGCCAGCCGGATGGTGAAGGTGTTGAAGCGGTAATAGAGGTCGCGGCGGAAATCCCCGGCGGCCACGGCCCGCTCCAGATCCCGATTGGTGGCCGCGATGACCCGGACGTCGACGTGCCTGGCCTGGACCGAGCCCACCCGGCGCACCTCCCCGGTCTGCAGGAAGCGCAGCATCTTGGCCTGAAGCTCCAGGTGCATGTCCCCGATTTCGTCCAGAAACAGGGCCCCGCCGTCGGCCTCCTCCAGAAGGCCCTTGCGGTCGCCCTCGGCCCCGGTGAAGGCCCCCTTGCGGTATCCGAAAAGCTCGCTCTCGATCAGGGTCGCGGTCAGGGCCGTACAGTTGACGGTGATAAACGGCTTGTCCCTCAGGTGGCTTGCGGCGTGGATGCTCCTGGCGGCCAGATCCTTGCCCGTGCCGGTCTCGCCGAGCAAAAGCACCGTGGTCGGCGTGGCCGCCACCCGCTCGATGAGGTCCCGGACCTCCTCGGTCTGCCTGGACCTGCCGATCATGCGCTCGCCACGGTCCAGATACGCCTCCATCTCCCGTTTCACGGCGCGAAACCTCTCCTCGTACCCGGACTGCCGTCCGTACAGCCCGGCCAGGCGGGCCACCAGCCGGGAACCCTGGCCGCCCAGCACCGGCGCCCGGCCGGAAAACCTGCGTCTCGCTTCCCTGGCCGCCTCCTCGCAGCCCGTGAAATCAACGACGGCGTCCACGGCGTCATCGTGTGAAAAATCCGTCAGACGCCGGCACAAGGGAACGCCCATCTCCCTGGCCAGGGCCAGGCCGTCCGGGTCCGGGGCTGTGTCGACCAGCCCGACGACCGCGATGCCCGGGGCGTTGCGCACCGACTCCAGAAAGTCCGCGCAACCCGATGACGATCCAAGGACCAAGAGACGGATGTCGCCGCTTTCCCGGGTTGTCATGTCCCACCCCCCACGGATGCGCTGTCCGAACCCCTCCGGCTCGATCAGGCATTCCCCGCATGGGGCCATCATAGGCCCGGGCCGCTTCGCGTCCCTCCTTTTTCCGTAAACGGCGTCATTGGACTCATGAAAGGTTCCGGCGGCCATGACCGCGCGCCGGGACCTCCATGCCCCCGGTCGCCGTCCGTCCGGGGATCAGCGCCGCTTATGCCCCGAACAGGCGCGAAAAACCGGAACATCCGCCGTCTGGACGTCCTCGGAGCCGGTTCGCGGCCGGGATGCGGCCTTCAGGAAGGCCTGGCGCCTGGCCTTGTAGGACCGGTAGCTGAAAAAGGAGGACCCCGAGACCAGGACGTCGGCCCCCCGGCGTACGAGTTCGCCGGCATTTTCCGGAGACACCCCGCCGTCCACCTCGATCAGGGCGGACAGGTTTCGCCCCCGGATCATCTCCGACAGCCGGCCGACCTTGTCCATGCAAAAGGGAATGAAGCCCTGGCCGCCGAAGCCGGGGTTGACGCTCATGATCAACACCATGTGCAGTTGCGGCAGGATGTATTCCAGGAACTCCAACGGGGTATGGGGATTGAGGGCCACGGCGGGCTTGGCCCCCAGGCGGGCGATCTCGCCGACCGTGCGTTCCAGATGCGGGCAGGCCTCGGCATGCACGCAGACCAGGTCGGCCCCGGCCTCGACGAAATCCTTGAGATAGCGGTCCGGGTCGCGGATCATCAGGTGCGTGTCGAAGAACAAGCCGCTTTTCTTGCGGCAGGCGGCCATGATCTGTGGGCCCAGGGTGATGTTGGGGACGAAGTTCCCGTCCATGACGTCCCAATGGACCCAGGTCACCCCGGCCTCCTCCAACCTGACCAACTCCTCGGCCAGGCGGCTGAAATCGGCGGAGAGAAGGGACGGGGACACGATGACGGGCGGTTTTTCGCTGCTGTGCATGGACGCCCTCCCGAGGTCCGTTCGGGTTGCGGGGAAGCCCGGGCCGCTCAGCGGTCCGGGGACCTGGCGTAGACGTCGGCCATGAAACCGAGGGACCGGGGTGTTATGCGCGCGCCCCATCCGGCCGAGCCGAAGGCCAGGAAACGGTCCCGGCACAATTCCTTCATGGCCTTGGCGGCGGCCGCCAGGAATTTCCGGAAGTCGAAATTGGCGGGGTTCTCGGCCAGATGCCTGCGCACGGCCCCGGTGGCCGCCAGACGCAGGTCGGTGTCGATATTGACCTTGCGCACCCCGTTGCGGATCCCTTCCTGGATCTCGACCACCGGCACGCCGTAGGCCGTTCCCAGGGTTCCGCCATGGGCGTTTATGATCCCCAGCCACTCCTGGGGCACGGACGAGGAGCCGTGCATGACCAGATGCACGTCCGGGACGCGGCGGTGGATTTCCCGGATGCGGTCGATGGCCAGGACCTCCCCGGTCGGCGGCCTGGTGAACTTGTAGGCCCCGTGGCTGGTCCCGATGGCGATGGCCAGGGCGTCCACCCCGGTTTCGGCGACAAAGGCGGCCGCCTGGTCGGGATCGGTGAGCATCTGTTCCCGGGTCAGCCGGCCCTCGGCCCCCACGCCGTCCTCCTTGCCGGCGGCCAGGGTCTCCAGGGAGCCCAGCACCCCCAGTTCCCCCTCCACCGAGACCCCGCAGGCGTGGGCCATGTCCACCACCCTCCTGGTGACCTCCACGTTGTAGGCGTAGTCCGAGGGCGTCTTGGCATCCTCCAAAAGCGATCCGTCCATCATGACCGAGGAGAACCCGGACTGGACGGACCGGGCGCAGACCGCCGGCGAGGCCCCGTGGTCCTGGTGCAGGCACAGGGGGATGTGCGGCCACTCCTCGAGGGCGGCCTCGACCAGATGGCGCAGAAAGGCCGCTCCGGCGTATTTCCGGGCCCCGGCCGAGCCTTGTAGGATCACCGCGCTGTCGCATTCGTGGGCCGCCTCCATGATGGCCCGGATCTGCTCCATGTTGTTGACGTTGAAAGCCGGCACCCCGTAGCCGTTGGCCGCGGCGTGGTCCAGGATCACCTTCAAGGAAACAAGCGGCATGTCATCCCTCCTTCGTTGTCGCGCATGCGCGCCCTGTCCCGAAAAAAGGCCCTTCCGGCGCGTGTCCGGGGCCTCGCCGGCACGGCCCGGACGCCTCCCGGTCCTCCAGCCGCTTCAGGACGGAGGCCGCAAGCCCGCGCGCCGTGAAGCCGAAATGCTCGAAAAGCTCCTCCGCCGGGCCGGACTCCCCGAAACGGTCAAGGCCGAGAATCAGGCCGTCGCGACCCACGTACTTGTGCCAGGGGGAGGAAACCCCCGCCTCCACCGCGACCATAAGGACCCCGTTTCCGGGCGCCACGCTCTCCCGGTAGGCCTCGTCCTGGGCGTCGAAGACCTCCAGGCAGGGCATGGAGGCCACCCGCACGGCACGGCCCACATCGGCCAAGAGCCCGGCCGCCTCCACCGCCAGGGCCACCTCCGAGCCGGTGGCCAGAATGACCGCCTCCGGCTCCCCGGGGCACGCGACAAGGACGTAGCCGCCGCGCGAAATCAGGCCCAGGGCCTCCCCGGACCGGGGCTGATGGGCCAGGTTCTGGCGGGAAAGCACCAGGCAGGTCGGGCCGTCGGGCCGGGTTATGGCCTCCCGCCAGGCCACGGCCGTCTCCACGGCGTCGCAAGGCCGCCAGACGCGCATGTTCGGGATCAGGCGCAGGGAGGCCACCTGCTCCACCGGCTGGTGGGTGGGGCCGTCCTGGCCCACCCCGATGGAGTCGTGGGTCAGGACGTGGATCACCCGCAACCCCATGAGCGCGGCCATGCGCAGGGCGTTTCTGGCGTAGTCCGAAAAGACCAGGAACGTGCCCCCGTAGGGCACGAAACCGCCATGCAGGGCCATGCCGTTCATCATGGCGGCCATGGCGAACTCCCGCACCCCGTAGGACAGGTAGTTGCCGGAAAGGTTTCCCGGCCGGACCGTGGCCGCGCCGGGCCAGGCCGTGAGGTTGGAGGAGGTCAGATCCGCCGATCCGCCGAAGAGTTCCGGCACGATGGGGGCATAGGCCTTCAGGGCCTCCTGGGAGGCCTTGCGGGTGGCCAGGCATTTTGCCTCGCGCCGGGTCCGGGCGACGACATCCTCGGCCGCCGTTCCGAACTCCGCCGGGAGCCGGCCGGCCATGCGCCGGGAGAACTCCGCCGCCAATTCCGGATAGACCCGGGAATATTCCTCGAACATCTCCCGCCAGGCCCGCCCGGCCCGTTCTCCGCGTTCCGAGGCGTCCCATGCGCGCCGGACCGCCTCGGGAATCTCAAAGGGCGGATGGTCCCAACACAGGTGCCTCCTGGCGGCGGCGATCTCTTCCGGACCAAGGGGCGCGCCGTGACATCCGTGGTCGCCGCAGACGCCCGGCGCCCCCCGGCCGATGACCGTCCGGCAACAGATCAGCGTCGGCCTGTCCTCCCAGGCCGCAGCCAGTTCCAGGGCGGCGGCCACGGCCCGGCCGTCGTGGCCGTCCACGTCGCGGATCACCCTCCAGCCGTAGGCCTCGAAACGGCCGGCCACGTCTTCGGTGAACCAGCCGTCCACCCGGCCGTCGATGGAGATGCCGTTGTCGTCCCACAGGGCCGCAAGCTTGCCCAGGCCCAGGGTCCCCGCCAGGGCGCAGGCCTCGTGGGACACGCCCTCCATCATGCATCCGTCGCCCAAAACGACCCAGGTCCGATGGTTGACGATCGGGAACCCCTCCCTGTTGAACTCGGCGGCCAGAAGCCGTTCGGCCAGAGCCATGCCCACGGCGTTGGCGATGCCCTGGCCCAGGGGGCCGGTGGTGGTTTCCACGCCCGGCGTCACCCCGAATTCGGGATGGCCCGGGGTTTTCGATCCGAGTTGCCTGAAACTGGCCAGGTCATCGAGACTCAGGTCGTAGCCGCTCAGGTGCAGCAGGCCGTAGAGGAGCATGGAGCCGTGGCCGTTGGACAGGACGAATCGGTCCCGGTCCGGCCAGGCCGGGTCGGCCGGATTGTGCCTCAGGACGCCGTTCCACAGGGCCTCGGCCGCGTCGGCCAATCCCAGGGGCGCGCCCGGATGCCCGGAACGGGCCTTCTCCACGGCGTCCATGGCCAGGACGCGCAAGGCGTCGGCGAGCCGTCTTCGCGTGGTCATGTTTCCCTCCTTTGTCGCCGATGGTCGTTCCTGGCCGTCGGCCCGGTCCATCGGCCGGTTCCCGGTCCGAATCCTTTCACGGGACCGGACAATCAAGAACCATTCCAGCCCGGGCCGCCCCGGGTCCGCGGAAAATGGCGTGCAATATCGGCATATCAACAAGGAGGGGCGGAGCGGCCGGAAGCCAGGCCCCCGTGCCAGGCATGGCCCAGACGGGCCGGGGCCGGACGGGAGTGGGCCGGCGGCGGCACACCCCCGGTCCGCGCGGTCACCGGCCGAGAAAGTCCAGGTAGCCGAGGAAGGTGTCCAATTCCTCGGAAGGCAGGGCCGACCCCATGAGCACGCCGGATATCCACCCCGCGTTGTGCGGCCGGCGACGGGCGCTGCGGATCAGACTGCCCATGGCCCTGGGGGTGCGCAGGGCCAAAAGCCGGTCCGCCAGGCGAAAGGAGGGGCCAAGCCGCTTCCACAGCCGGGCGGGGTAGGCGGACAGGGCCGTGCGGCCGCAATCGCCGGCGGCACACGCCTCGGCCAGGGTCTCGGCCGCGACCTTGCCGGAGACAAGGGCCGTGGACACGCCCTCGCAACTACAGGGATGGATAAGGCCGGCGGCGTCGCCGACCAGCAGGAAGCCCTGTCCATGAACCTGGCGCAGGGTGTTGCCCAGGGGCAGCAGGGAAACCCGGATGTCCCCGAAACGCTCGGCGAAGGCGAACCGTTCGCGCAAGAAGGGAGAGCGCAGGCATCGCTCCAGGAGTTCCCTGGGCTTTGGGCCGGTTCGCGAGAACCGCCAGCGGGGAAACGACAGCCCCACATTGGTCAGCCCCCGCTCGGTGGGATGGATCCAGAGAAAGCCGGGCAGTATCTCGCGGGGGAAATGGGCCTCGAGGCTCCCCATCGTGCCCGTGACCAGACGATAATACGCCGTGACGGCCAGGGCCCGGTATTCCGGATAGGCCCGCACGCCCATGTTTCGGGCCACGATGGACCGGGCGCCGTCCGCCCCGACCACGGCCTTGGCCGTGAACGTGTACCGCCGCCGGCCTCCGAGCTCCGCGCGTACCCCCACGGCCTGGCCGTTCTCGGTCAGCAGGCCCGTGACCCGGCACCAGTCCATGACCTCGGCCACTTCCCGGGCGGCCCTCAGGAGATGGTCGTCCAGGATGATCCGCCGGCAGATCATGCCCGTAACCGGCAGGGCGGGGTCGATCTTCAAAAGCGGGACGGTGACGGATTCGCCGTCGGGGGCCACGTAGGCGATCCTGTTGACCCTCACGTAGGTCTCGTCGAGAAGGCCGGACAGGAGCCCGAGTTCTTCCAGGCAGGTCAGGCTGGTCGAGGACAGCGCGTCTCCGCAGGTTTTTTCCCTGGGGAACTTCTTTTTGTCCAGAACCAGGACCCGCAGGCCCAGCCGGGCGGCGTGAAGCGCCGCCGAGGCCCCGGCCGGGCCGGCCCCGACGACGATGACGTCATAGTCCCTGGACATGCCCCTCCCCGGGTTTTCACGCCGCGCGCCCGTCCGGACTCCAGCCTCAGTTCGCGGAAACCGCGGCCACCTTGCGGATCAGGCGCAGCAACTGGTTCGTAAACCCGGCCTCGTTGTCGTACCAGACGACGACCTTGGCCTGGGTCTTGCCCATGACCCGGGTGCACAGCCCGTCCACCACCCCGCCGTGGGCGTCGCCGATGAAATCCGAGGAGACCAGGGGGGCCTCGACATAGCCGAGGTGTTCGTTGGCCGCCTCCCTGAAGACGGCGTTGATCTCCTCGGCCGTGGTTTCCCGATCGAGTTCGGCCGTCAGATCGACCAGGGAGCCGTCCGGCAGGGGAACCCGGACGGCCATGCCGTCGAGCCGGCCGGCCAGTTCGGGCAGGACCAGACCCACGGCCTTGGCCGCGCCGGTCCCGGTGGGCAGCATGTTCACGGCGCATCCCCGGCCGCGCCGCAGGTCCTTGTGGGTGCCGTCCAGGACCCTCTGGCTCATGGTGTAGCCGTGGATGGTGGTGATCTGGCCATGGCGCAGGCCAAAGGCCTCGTGGAGGACCTTGGCCGCCGGGGCCAGGCAGTTGGTGGTGCAGGAGGCGTTGGAAACGATCCGGTGCCTGTCCGGGTCGTAGACATGGTCGTTGACGCCCATGACGATGGTGGCGTCGGCGTCCTTGCCCGGGGCGCTGATGACCACCCGCGTCGCCCCCCGGGCAAGATGTTCGAGACAGGAGGCCCGGTCCGTGAACCTTCCCGTGGACTCGACCACCACGTCGCAGCCGTGCTCCCCCCATTCCCATTCGCCGGCGCCCTTGCGCGTCACCACGACCTCGCGGCCGTTGACGACCAGGCCGTGCTCGAACGTGCCGATCTCGGCGCACGAAGTGCCATGCACGGAGTCGTATTTCAGAAGGTAGGCCAGATCCTCGTTGGATCCCCGGGCGTTGACCGCCGCGAGCTCCACGTCCGCGGTCCCGGCGACAAGCCTGGCCAGATATCGGCCGATACGCCCCCACCCGTTGATTCCGATGCGCACGCTCATAGACATCCTCCTCGTTTCTCATCCGCCAGGGGCCGGACGAGGTTACCGCCCTTCCGACCCCGCAGGGGCCGGCATACACGCGACATGGCCATCGGGGTCCCGGACTTCGAGGACGCACGGCTGCCGGGCTTGGTCCCGCCGACCGAGGAACAGGGCCTTTTTGGCCGTCTCCAGAATCTCGGCGGGCCCCGCCGGTCCGCCCCCGGGACAGACGGCCGCGCCCACCGACATCCCGGGGGAGCCCGGCGGCAGTTCCCGGGCCAGGCGTTCCCGGATGATCGCGGCCGTTTTCGCGGCCTTTGCCGCCCCGGCTCCGGGCATGAGCACCCCGAATTCGCCGGAGCCGAAACGGCCGGCCATCTGGACCGGACCGAGCATCGGCGCGAGCATGCCGGCAAGCAGGTCCAGGCCGTCCTCGTCCGGAGCCGCACCGTTTTCCGGCTCCATAAGCAGCAGGGAGAAGTCCCGCCCGTGCCTCGCGGCCGACCGGACCATGCGCCGGAAAAGATCCTCGAACGCCTTTCGCGACAAAAGCGGAAGATCGGTCTCGAAACACCAGCCCGCATCGGGCCCCGCGGGACGCCGGACAGCCGAGTCCGGACGCGGGGCGCCGGGTTTCCGGGGCATGGCCACCGTGAACACCGCGTCGCCGAGCTCCTCGGCGAAGGACAAGCCGCCGCCCATGTTTTGCAGCATCCGGGAGCACATGGGCAGCCCCACGCCCTGCCCGCCCTCTTCAAAGGGCAGAAACAGGGTCTGCGGGTTGGGCATGCTCCCCCCGGGCACGGCATAGCGGAATTCCGCCAGGACCGACTCGCCCGAACGGCGTGTCCGGACCTGGATCACCCCGCCGCTCCCCACGGCCTGCAAGGCGGTGTGGAAAAGCGTGACGCAGACCTGGCCGAGAACCTCGGCGTCGGCCATGATCGACGGGATGTCCTGGTCCAGGGCCAGTTCGCACCACACCCCCCGCTCCTGCATCTCCGGAAAGAGCAGGCCGACGCAGTCGGCCAGCAGGGCGTTGATCGCGCAGGGGGACATGTTGAAGCAAACCGGCTTGAGGTAGTCGGTGATGCGCCGCAACAGCCGCTCCAGACGGGCCGACTCGGTCAGGATGATTTCCAGTTCCGGGACAGGGGCAATCTTGGCCCGCAGCCGCCGGGCAAACCCGGCCACGGCCATGAGCGGGTTGCGGATCTCGTGGACCAGTTCGGCGGAAATCACCCCCAGGGTCTTGAGTTTTTCGTTCTGGACCAGCAGAGCCTCCAGACGCACCCGCTCGCTGATGTCGACGAAGACCCCCTCCAGGCCGGCGATCCGCCCCCCGTCCCGGGTCACGGAAAAGACCTGGAGCAGGCCGTGCACCGCCGGGCCGCCCCGGCCCAGCAACCGGCACTGCGCAACGAACGACCCGCCTTCGGCCAACGCCGTCACCAGGGCCTGCCGCACCCTGTCCCGATCATCGGGATGCACGCGGCGCAGAAACCATCCCGCCTCCGCCGCGGCCTCCTCCGGAGAATACCCGAGGAGATCCCGCAGGGCCGCGTTGATGTTCACCACGTCCAGACCGGTGTCGAAGGAGAAAAGCAGGAGCGGGACGCTCGGCGCACGCTGGGATTGCCGCCTCGCGACCGAGTCGGGGCAGTCGGCATTTCCGGGACTGATCGCGGCGCCGGCCTCACGGTGCGCCGTGTGGGACTTTTGTGTATGGCCGCACGCCGAAGGGAAGATGTTCATCGCAGGCTCCTGGTTTCCGCGGGACAGACACGGACCACGATTTTACAACAAGCATGCCAGGAAAAGACACCTGCGACGACGAATATTCCCTCATTATTCCATTATGTTGGAGTTACGAACCCCGGCCCTGCCCCCAGGCGTTGTGCCACGGATGGCCCAGTTCCGGCCATGGTGGGCCGCTGGCGCCGGCGCGATCGGGATGCGGAAGAATCGTTTTTCGCCGCCTGGAAATATGGTTAGGGAAGGGGCTTCGAACCCCTGCTATCGGCATGAAAGAGGATCGGCTTTCAGTCTGTTGAAGCGTTGCCGCCATGTGCAGATCGTCTGTTGGCTGACGCCATGACATGTGGGGACCTAGGCCACCGGGCCCTTATCGGCCGCGCACGAAATGCCGGCCGTCTGCTCCTCGGTAATATGTTCCTTTCCCATGGCTTTTTCTTCATCTTTCAAAGTCCATGGAGGTGGCCTCCGGATGGACACCGCCTCCATGGACCGCCGCGGATCTTACGCCAAAGCCACCTGGGCCAGTTCCGGCCCGAGATACGCCCGTTCGTTCTCGCCGAGCACCCCCAGGCTCAGGCACAGGATGGTCCACAGATGCACCGTGTGCCAGCCCCCGTTATAGTGCTTCGACAGTTCCTCGATCTGGGCGTGGCAGTTGTGACAGGGGGTGATCACGTACTCCGCCTTGGTGGCCATGATTTGTTCGGCCTTCAGCCTCCCGTAGGCCAGCCGGGCGTCCTTGTAGCCCGACTGCAAAAATCCGCCGCCCCCGCCGCAGCAGTAGTTGTTGGAGCGGTTGGGGAACATGTCCACGAAATTCTCCTCGCCCACGCAGGCCTTGACCACGAATCGGAGCTTTTCCGCAAACGGGTTGCCCATGGATTTCCGGACAGCCATACACGGGTCCTGCACCGTGAAGCGCAACTTGAGGTCCTTGTTCCAGTCCGGGCTGGGACGCAGCTTTCCTTCGCGTATCCAGCGGGCGTACCAGTTCACGACATGGTCGAACTCGACCCCGGCATCAATGTTGAAGCGCTTCAGGCCGGCCCAGATGGAATAAAAGGAATGGCCGCATTCAATGTTGATCCATGAAGAACAGCCCAGCTTTTTGACCCCCGCCGCCTGCTTTTGCAACACCTCCCGCCAATGGTCGTCCTCGGCCGCGAACATGCAATAGTTCTCCGCCCCCCAACCGGTCGAGCCGTACGTCCAGTCCGCCCCGGCCAGATGCAGGATCTTCCACAACGGGACCATCTCGTCAGGCTCCTGCTGCGGCTCCCGGGAGTTCTGATTGACGAAGAAAAAGGCCCCTTTCTTGTCAACGGGGGCCCGCATATCCGCGAACTGGGGCTGGGTGTCGTGGACCTCTTCCAAAACGTCCTCGACCACGAATCGAAAATCCTCGCTGGAGATGCCCACAGCACTGGCCCCCTCGGTGCGTAAGGCTTGGTCGCAGGACCCGATGATCCCCTTGGGCTTTGTGTCGCGAGGCCAACTGGCCCGCAGCCGGGAGACCAGGCTTGGGATGTCCACCTGCATGGGGCAGGCCGTTGAACACCGGAAACACATGGTGCACATCCATACCCAAGGCGTGGACGCGATCTCCTCGTCCAGGCCCATGGCGGCCATACGCAACAGCCGCCGGGGATCCATACCCTCCAGGCCCGTGGCCGGGCAGCCACTCGAGCACAGCCCACAGGTGAGACACAGGTTCAGATTGCCGCCATGAGGCAGAAGAGACGCTACGTTATCGAGAAATGTCTCGTATCGCCCACCGTCAAGTCGAATCGTCGGTTCGGTCATGACCACCTCCCCAGGTGTTGTTCTCCATTGCCATAACGGACATCCAGCAATAAAGCGTGCTCACACCTTCAGGATATTTCTTGTGAAATTCCGTTTCATTTCATGTGATTCAGGCCATGGCCATGCCTGGCCACGTCCAGGATGCGCCAAGCTGCATGCCGCAGTGCGCTGCCGGCCGTCCTCAATATTCCTTCGGCAGGTGATCCAGTTCCGCCTTGGTGAACACCGGTCCGTCCTTGCAGACCATGTACGGGCCGACGTTGCACCGGCCGCAGATGCCGATGCCGCACTTCATGCGGTTTTCCAGGGACAGGATGATCTGCTCCGCCTTCCAGCCCAGCTTGTCCAGCACCGGCTGGGTGTACTTGAGCATGACCGGCGGGCCGCAGACCAGGGCCACGGCGTTGTCCGGGCTCGGCGCGACCTGATCGGTCACCGCCGGCACGAAGCCCACCCTGCCGTCCCAGCCGTCGGCCTGACGGTCCACGGTGATGTGGCACTGCACGTCGCCGCGTTTTTGCCAGTCTTTGAGTTCGTCCTTGTACAAAAGCATGCCCGGGGTGCGCGCCCCGTAGATGAAGGTGATGTCGCCGTACTTCGGACGGTTGTCCGGGTTGAGCAGCCAAACCATGGTGGAGCGTAGCGTGGTCACGGCGAAGCCGCCGGCGATGATCACGATGTTTTTGCCCTCGGACGCGACCAGGGGGTAGCTCTTGCCCAGGGGGCCGCGCACGCCCATGACGTCGCCCGGCTGCATGGAATGGAGCTTCGTGGTCACCACGCCGGCCTTGTTCACCGTAAAAAGCAGGGTATCACCCTCGGTGGGGCTGGAGGCGATGCCGATGGGGATCTCGCCGCAGCCGGCCACGGACAGCTCGGCGAACTGGCCGGGCACGTAGCGAAACGCGGCGGCGTCGTCCTTGTTTTCGAACGCGAGCCAGTAGGAACGCAGGTTCTTGTCCTCGGTCTCCACGCGCACGCCGGCGATGCGCACCGGATACGGCAGATAGGGATTATTCATTTGCTCATCGCCTCCGCGTCCTCGCACATGCGCCGCACCACCTCGCGCACGTCGATGTTTGTCGGGCAGGAGCGGACGCACCGGCCGCATCCCACGCAGCCCAGCTCGCCGTCCCGCCTTATAGGAATGTACGTGAACTTGTGCATGAAGCGCTGGCGCACCCGGTCGCGTTTCTCGCCGCGCGGATTGTGTCCCGAGGCGTGCTCGGTGAAAAGCCGCTGCATGCAGGTGTCCCAGTTGCGGACCCGGCGTCCCGTTTCGCCCTTGACCTCGTCCTGGATGTCGAAGCAGTGGCAGGTGGGGCACACGAAGGCGCACGTGCCGCAGTTCAGACAGGTCTCGTGAAGGCGCGACCACAGGGGCAGGTCGTAGATGTCGAGCACCGTGCGCCCGGCCAGCTTCGCCGGATCGAAGCCGGGATGCCTGGGCACGGCGGTCTCGGATGCGGCCGCGATCTTCCCGGCCTGCTCGACGTCCCCGGCGGCGGCCTCGGGCAGGCCCTTGACCAGGGCCTGGCCCTTCCCGCTTATGGGCTTGACCAGCAGCCGGTCGCCCAGGTCCGTGAGCAGAACGTCCAGCCCCTGCTCATGGAAGGGGCCGCAGCCCGTGGAAGTGCAGAAGCACTCGGGACACGGATCGACGCAGCCCAGACCGATCAGCAGGGTCTTTTCCCGCTTGTCCCGCCAGTAAGGATCGTTGGTCATGTCGTCCTGCACGAAGATGCGGTCTAGGAGCGCGAAGGCCGTGGCGTCGCAGGGCCGGATGTTCAGGAGCACCCGCTGCGTGGCCAGGGGCGCGACCGGGACCATGACCCTGCCGCCCTCGCCGTCGGTGTTCTTGAAGCGCATCAGACACTCGGTCTGTGGGAAAAAGAACTCCTTGGGCGACATGTCCGTGTTGTCCAGGTTCCAGTCCACGTCCGCAGAGCTGTGTATCGGCGCCCAGACGATCCTGTCGGCCTTTTGGACCGGGGCGAAGACCTCCCGCCCTTTTGCAAGGCTTCGGAAGAAGCCATCGAAGGCATCCTTGTCGAGTATTTTGTATGCCGTGGTCATTACTCACCGCCCTGCTTGATGAAGTCGTCGGAATCGTCCGTCCGGAAGGTGGTCATGGGCGGAACGGCGTCCGGATCCATGCCGGCCTCGTACGAGTAAAGCTTGCGGATGTCCTTCTCGATCTTGGAAGTCAGCCGCCGCACCTTGATGCCCTGCGGACAGGCCGACTCGCAGGCCCCGCAGTCGGTGCAGCGCCCGGCGCAGTGGAAGGCCCGCATCAGGTGGAAGGAGGCCACGTCCGTGAAGTCCTGGGTCTTGCCCAACCACTGGGGCCTGGAGTCGTCCACGAAGCAGGTCGTGCAGTAGCACAGGGGACAGGCGTCGCGGCAGGCATAGCAGCGGATGCAGTCCTGGAAGGTGTCCCGGAACCTAGCCCATCGTTCGGCCGGGGGGAGCGCATCCCAGGGCGCGGCGGTCTTGTCGATGTCCCCGCCGCCGGTCTCCGCCACGGGTTCGGCCGCCAGTTCGTCGACCAGAACCGGGTTTCTGTGCCGACAGGTGGAACAGTTGTCGCGCAGGAGGTCCGTGCGCTTCAGGCGCTTCTCGAAGCCCCGGCCGCGCACCACCAGTTCCTCGCCGTCCTCCTCCACGGCCTCGGCCCGCCGGCCCTCGGATCGGGCGATCAGGGCCTCGACCTTGTGAGAGTCGACCATGCCCAGACAGGGCACGCCGATGATGGAGACCTTGTCGCGCTGCACCTGCTTTTCCACGATCAGGCCGACGATGTTGCGGCTGACGCAGCCCTGGGCGACCACGGCCGCGCGTTCCCCGACCCGGGCGACTTGGGGCAGGAAGTTCGCCGTGTTCCCGACACAGAAGCTCGACCAGGTCAGTTGGTCGGCCTCCTCGGGGGTGCGGGCGAAATGCGGCTGTGCACGCATGGGCAGGCTGCCCCTGGTGTAGCCGACGACCACGTCCACCTTGCCCTCTTGGAGCAAGCGTTTGGCAATTTCCCGTATTCTCTCGGCTCGCGCTTTCATCAGATCACCTTCCGCAATTCCATGACCATGGTCCTGGTGGCGGCGTTCGCCGCGTCAACCGGCCCCAACGCCCGCACCGATTCGATGACCTCCCTGGCCGTGCGCTGGAATTTTTCCGCCTCGGCCGAGGATATCCAGGAAAAATGCAGCCTCCCCGGATCCAGGCCGACGTATTCCAGAAGCTCCTTGAGCATCGTGAAGCGGCGACGGGCGTACATATTGCCCGCGATGTAGTGGCAATCGCCGGGATGACAGCCCGAGACCCACACGCCATCCACGCCCTGGCGGAAGGCGTGCAGGATGAATTCGGGATTCATCCTGCCCGTGCAGGGCAGGCGCACCACCCGGAAATCGGCCGGGTACTGGAGCCGGTTCACGCCGGCTAGGTCCGCGCCGCCGTAGGTGCACCAGTTGCAGAAAAATGCCGCGATGCGCGGCCGGAAGCCGTTGTTGTGGATACATTCGCTCATGTTTTCCTCTCTTATGGGGAAGGCGGAGGCCCCTTGCCGGGCAGAGGTCCTCTCGCTCCGCGCGCGCTCTACAAAAGCGCCGTTATCTGGGCCATGACCTCGGTCTTGGTGAAGCCGCGCAGGTTGGGCGCGCCCGAACGGCACGAGGCGACGCAGGTGCCGCATCCCTTGCACAGGACCTCGTTGACCTTGGCGAATCCCTTCTCGTCCTGGCCGATGGCCCCATACGGGCAGACCTGCCAGCACAGACCGCACCC
>JBMONM010000064.1:0-17032 GCA_049324675.1 Thermodesulfobacteriota bacterium | reverse complement strand
CTGCCCTCGGATTTCCCTCCCATCCGTCGCGTATTGTCGGTGAAGACGGGGTGCCCTCACACCCCGTCTTCTTTTTTTTTGCCGAAAAGGGCGTCCAGAAGGGCTGTGTTCTGGTATTCCCGGAAGACGGCCCTCCGAAGCTGGGCCACGAATTCCTCGGGGTCGGCGGACAAAACGGCGTCGTCGGTCGCCGAGGCCACGGCCCCCACGGCCCGGGGATGGTGGCCGTCGGAATTGTATATGCCGGGGCGGCCGTGCCGGCGGGAGGCGTCTTCATACAGGGGAGCGCGCAGGGACCGGAAGCGGCCTCCCTCTCGCGCGCATCCCAGACCGAGAATGTTGATGGACGACTGCTCCACGGCGTCGACATAGTCCAGGATCGTTTCCATGGCCGCGTCGGCCCGCGCGGTATAGCGGAAGGCGTGGGCCAGAAATACGAAGGACTCCTGACGCACCCGGTCCAGGGCCTTTTCCAGTTTCGAAAAGGGCGTTCCAGGGTCGAATTCCTTCGTGACGCGCGCAGAGACGACCACAAGATCATACCCTTCGGCCAAGGAGATTTCCATGCCCCGATGGAGGACGATCTCCGGATGTTTGCGTTGTATGATCGTCAGATCGTCAACGTCCCACAGGCGATGATGTTCGGTGAAGACCAGGGCGTGAAGGCCGCGTTTTGCGGCCAGGGTGCACGCTTGGGAAGGATCGAGCATGGAGCATGAGGAATAGTTCCTGGTGTGAAGATGGCAATCGAGCAACATTTCACAAAGTCCTTTCCATGTCCGCGTGAAAGGTTTTTCCCAAGGATTCAGATTTCGAATTTTTTTGTCAATCGCATATTGAAAAAGCAGTCAAGAAGCAGTAAATGGCCACCGAATGCGAGTTGAAGGAGAGAATTTCGACTTTTTTACGAGAGGAGACGGTCATGGATGATTATTTGAAGGAAGCGTTGGAAATAGTGAAGGCCCAGGCCAGCGTGCGCACAATGGCCGAAGAGGAGATCGCCTCCATGGTCCGCCGGTTGGCCGACAGCATCCGGGGCATCGCCGAGGGTGCGGTCCCGACCGGGGAGGCCGGCACGGTGGTCGCCGTGGACCCCAAAAAGGCGGTCCGGGAAAAAAGCATCATCTGCCTGGAGTCCGGAAAGTCTTTCAAGATTCTGACCAAGAAGCATCTTGCCAAATTCGGCCTGACTCCGGACGAATACCGGGCCAAGTGGGGCTACCCCAAGAACATGCCCCTGGTGTGCAAGGAATTGCAGCGTGAGCGCCGCAAGAAGATGAAGGATATGCGGCTGTGGGAAAAAAGGACCAGGAAAGGGGCCTAGATCGCGACTCGCATTACCCCGCCGCGCGTTCGCGCGGCACGTCAAGCCCGGACCCCGGTCCGGGCTTTGTCGTTTCCTGGGCCGGCTACGTCTTTCCGGTCATCCGGGTTTCCAGTTCGGCCGCGGCCTTTTCCACGGACTGGACGAAATCCCGTCTGGCCCCGGCAATACCCTCGGCCAGGGCCGGATCGCCCAAGGCCAGGATCTGAAGCGCCATCCAGGCCGCGTTGCGCGCGCCGGCCGAACCCACGGCCACGGTGCCCACCGGGAAGCCGGGAGGCATCTGCACCGTGGACAGAAGGGCGTCCATGCCCCCCAGCGGCGAGGCCGCGATGGGCACCCCCAGAACAGGCCGGATGGTCGCGGCGGCCACGGCCCCGGCCAGATGCGCGGCCATGCCGGCGGCGCAGATGAACACCTGGCACCCCGCGGCCTCCAGCTCCGCCACCAGGCGTCTGGTGCGCTCCGGGGTGCGGTGGGCCGAGGTCACGGTGAACACGAAGGGCACCCCGAAGGACGCCAGGACCTCGGCGCAGGGGCGCATGGTGTCCTCGTCGGAGATGCTGCCCAGAAAGACGGCCACCTTGCTCATTTTCCCGCCTCCCGGTGAAGGCCCTTGTTTCCGATGTCCGTCCGGAAAAAGGCGTTTTCGAAGGTGATCCTGGATACGGCGGCATAGGCCCGCTCCCGGGCCGATCCGAGGTCCGCGCCCAGGGCGGTCACCCCGAGCACCCGGCCGCCCGAGGTCACCAGCCGTTCCCCGTCGCGCCGGGTTCCGGCCTGGAATACGGTCACGTCCGGATCGGACTCGGCCCGGTCGATGCCCGAGATAGCCATGCCCTTGGGATAGGTCCCGGGATAGCCGGCGGCGGCCATGACCACGCAGACCGCGCTGCGTTTCGACCAGCCGACCATGTCCGGGTCGAGCCCGCCCGTGGCGCAGGCCAGCATGATCCCGGCCAGATCCCCGCGCAGGCGGGCCAGAAGGGGCTGGCATTCCGGATCGCCGAAACGCACGTTGTACTCCAGGACCATGGGGCCGTCGGCGGTCATCATCAGCCCGGCATACAGCACGCCCCGAAAGGGGTGGCCACGCCCGGCCAGGACGCGCATCACCGGGGAGATCACCAGATCGGCCATGCGGCCGTAGTCGGATTCGGGCAGGATCGGGGCCGGACAGTAGGCCCCCATGCCCCCGGTGTTGGGCCCCCGGTCCCCGTCGAAGGCGGCCTTGTGGTCCTGGCAGGCGGTCATGGGCACGCAGGTCTCGCCGTCGCAGAAGGCCAGAAACGAGGCCTCCTCCCCGCGAAGGGCGGCCTCCACGACCACCCGTTCCCCGGCGGAACCGAAGACTTTTTTCTCCATCATCTCCGACACCGCGGCCTTGGCCTCGGCCACGGTCCCGGCCACGACCACGCCCTTGCCGGCGGCCAGTCCGTCGGCCTTGACCACCACCGGCGCGCCGATCCGGTCCAGATAGACCCGGGCCGCATCCGGATCGTCGAAGACCCGGTAGTCGGCGGTCGGCACCCCGGCCTCGGCCATGACCTCCTTGGCAAAGGACTTGCTCCCCTCCAGCCTGGCGGCGTAGGCGTCCGGCCCGAAGCAGGGGATGCCGATCGCGGCCATGGCGTCGGAAAGCCCCAGGGTCAGGGGCAGTTCCGGCCCGGCCACGGTGAGCCCCACGCCGCTCTCCTTGGCAAAGGCGCACAGGCCGGCCACGTCGGCGTCGGAAACGGGCACGTTTTGACCGAGTCCGGCCGTGCCGCCGTTTCCGGGGGCGATGAAGAGTTGTGTGACCGAGGGGCTTTGCCTGAGTTTCCAGGCCAGGGCGTGTTCCCGGCCCCCCGATCCGACGAGCAGCACCCGCATGGGGCCTCCTTGGGCTGATCGCGCCCGGGTGCGGGCCGGGGCGTCGGAAGATGGACCAAAGTCGCCCGGGAGGGGACGACCCCCGCCCGAAGCGCGTGTTTTCCGCCGCGCACCCTAGCCGGAAACGGCTCCGAAGGCAAATTCGAGCCGGGGAAACGGGCGTAGAGCGCGGTTGCGGAAAACAGAAACGGGGGCCGCGTCATGACGCGGCCCCCGTGGGGGTGACTTCCAGGGCGGCGTCAGGACAGGGCCTTCGGCCGCGAGGAGGGCAGGGCATCGCCTCCGCTTTGCAGCCGGGCGATGAGGTCGTTTAGGGTCTGGGCCTGGCCGGCCAGGTCGCTGACGGCCCGGGCCGACTGCTCCATGCCGTCGGCCATCTCCGAGGCGATGGCGTTGATTTCGTTCACCGAACGGTTGATCTCCTCGCTGGCCGCGGACTGTTCCTCCGAGGCCGTGGCGATGGAGCGGACCTGATCGCCCGCGTTCTCCACCAGTTCCACGATCTCGCCCAGGGCCGCGCCGGACTTTCCGGACAGGGCCGTGGCCTGCTCCACGGCGGACACCGCCGCTTCCACGCGGGCCACGGTCTGCCGGGCCCCGCTTTGGATGCCCCCGATGGCCTCGCCGACCTCTTTGGTGGCGTTCATGGTCTTTTCCGCGAGTTTGCGGACCTCGTCGGCCACCACCGCGAATCCCCGCCCGGCCTCGCCGGCCCTGGCGGCCTCGATGGCGGCGTTTAAGGCCAGGAGGTTGGTCTGGTCGGCGATGTCCGAAATGACCCCCATGATCTTGCCGATGTCCTCGGCCTGTCGGCCAAGCGTGCCCATGTTTTCCTTCAGGCCGGCGGCCTCGCGCTGGACCGTGCCGATGGCCGACACCACCTGGGTGACGATCTCGGCCCCGTCCTTGGCCTTGCGCCCGGCCTCGGCCGAACGTGCGGCCGCGGCGGAGGCGTTTTTGGCCACCTCGAGCACCGTGGCGTTCATCTCCTCCACGGCCGTGGCCGTTTCCTGGACCCGCTGGCGCTGCACCTCGGAGCCCCGGCTGGACTGTTCGATCTGGGCCGAGAGCTGGGCCGCGGCCGAGGCCATGAGGTCGGAGACGTCGCTGGCCTGGCGCGCGGCGTCGGCGATCATCTCGTTTTGGGCCGCGATGAGTTCCTGCTGTTTTTTGATCTCGGTCAGGTCCATGAACAGGGCGAAGCCGGCGATGAGCGTGCCGTCCAGGTCGTACAGGGGGGCGGCGTCGATCTGGGTGAAGACCGTCTTTCCCTTCCGGGTGGCGATTTCGATCTGGACGTTTTGGATGGGGCGGCGTTCGGCAATGGCCTTTTCGGTGATGGACTGGCGTCCTTCCTCACCATAGAAAAACCGGCTCACGCTCATGCCCAGGTAGTCGGCGGGCTTGCCTCCATGCTCCAGAAAATCGATGACCGGCTGGTTCACGAAAAGGATTTTGCCCTGGGGATCGGCCACGATGCAGGAAATGGTCATGGCGTCGAGCAGGCCCTGGGAAAAGCCCAGCTTGTTTTTGATCTCGGCCACCATGCTTCGGATGTTGTCCGAGAGGCCTTTCATCTCGAACCGGAATGTCCCGGTCAGTTCGGCACGGTAGTCCTGGGCCGCGATGCGTTTGGTGAAGGCCCCGATGGCCGAGAGGGGGCGGATCACCAGGGAGCGCAGGAATAAAACGATGACCAGCACCACGGCCACGATGACCACCGCGCCCACGGCCAGAAGCACGTTGCGCTGGGTGGTGGCCGTGGCGGTCATCTCCGAGGAATAGGCGGACATGCAGATGTACCAGTCGGTTTCGGGGAGGTGCGTCACGGACATGAACTTGTCCTCGCCCTTCCAATCGTACTCCACCATGCCGTTTTTCACCCGCAGGGCCTCCTGGATGAAGCCATGGCTGCTTAAGTCCTTGAGCAAAAGCTCCTTGTCCGCGGCATGGGCGATGATCACGCCCTTGTTGTCGATGATGAACCCGTACCCCCGCTCGCCGAAGCGCAGAGGGTCGAGGAAGGTCCGGGTGACCACGGACCACTTCGGGAAAACCGCCACACCGCCCAGATGCTTGCCTGTGGCGTCCTTGACGGCCATGGCCACAGCGTAGATGAGGACATTGGTATCCGAACCGGCGCTGAATATATTCGTTGATATATAGGTATTCGAGTTGTCGCGGACGGCCTTCACGTATTCCCGGCCGCTTCGGTCCTGACCCGCCAGGTCGGCCATGTCGGCGTTGTATCCGGCCAGTATCCGACCGCTTTCGTCAAAGGCGAAGATGGCCCAGATGGTGTCCTTGTAGCCTTCCATGTAGCTTTTAAAACGTTCTTTCGCCCGTTCCGGCTGGCCGTGGAAGGCCTCGATCACGGCCTGCTGGATGGCCAGAGTGCGCGTGAGGGTCACGGTCCCCTGGATGGAGTGCTCAAGCGACTGCTTGATGGTCTCTCCGGACTGGGTGATGGCCTGTTTCTCCATATCCAGGGCCATCCGGTGCGACGACGAGGAAACGTAGATCACCAGGGCCAGGATGCCCGCCAGGACAGAGATCGAAACAGCGAGGGTGAGGACCGAGCTTATGCTTTTTTTGAACATACATGCCTCCCAAAAAGGGGGTGATGCCCATGATACTGTAACGGTAGACTATTAAGACCGTGCGGACCGTTTTGGGCGGTATATTGGTTGTTAAATGGCCATTTCTCAATATCGCGTTATATATATCAACTTGTTATTCGTCTTGCATTCCTCCCCGCTGTTGTCTCAGGGCAGATCACATCGCAATCTTGCTTACGTGCCACAGAAGCACGGTGCCTTCAAGTCTTTTCCCAAAGATTGCCGGTCGTCGTGATCAGGGCAACAACATACGGGAGGGGGGTACGATACACGGCCGTAACTTTTCGGCCGGCTTGCCATGGGTTCTCGGCGTCCGGGCCTTGACGGAAGCTTCGATTATGAGGAAGGGTTTATGGCACAGGACGCGGCTTGTCCGACGCCTGCGGCGACATGGGCCGCCGAGGCGACGCGCTGACGAGCCCGCGTCGGGAGGCGCCCATGAACACCGGCATTTTCCTTCTGGTCTTCATCGCCCTGGGGTTCGCGGTCCTGACCTATTTCAACAAGCGGGCCAAAAATCAGGAAAAACGCCGTCCCGGCGAGAAAAATCCCATCGACTTCTGGCTTTACGGCAGGGACACCCGGGACGACGACGAGCGCTGAACGGGCGCGGCCGCCAGGGCCGGAGCCTCCTTCCGGCCGCCGAAGACCTTGATGTCCGCGGCGAGCACGCCCCTGATCCGGCCGTCGCCCATGATCGGCGTGGAGATGGTCAGGCAGTACTCTCCGGAGGCCTCCGAGAGATAGATGGGCGAGATGTGGGTGTCACCCTTCTCCATGGCCCCGGTGAACCAGGGCCGCGCGGACCAGTTCCTGCCCTTGACCGAGGCGGCGCCCCTCGACCGGGATTCCTGGGGCGAGATGTTCTCGGTCAACTGCACCCCGGCGGCGTCCGTGGCGTAGAGCAGCTCGAAGAAGTCGAACCGGGCGACCATCCGGCGCATCAGCCGCTGCATGGCCTCGGGCGCAAGTCCGGTCATATCCGGATGCGCGGCCGCCTCCTCCACCGCCTCCTGAGCCTCGCCCTGGCCGATGAGCCGGAACACCCCGTTTAACTTGATCAGTTCCTCGATTTCCCCGCCGAGCCGCTCGATGGTCCCGGTGGAGCGCAGCATGCCCTCGGCGGTCCTGGCCGAGACCTCGCGGATGCGGTCGATGGCCGACTTGATTCCCTTGCCGGCATCCACCTCGTCCTCGGCCGCCCGGGAGATGTCCCGCACCCGGCCCGAGGCCACGTCGGACAGGGACACGATCTCGCGCAGGGCCTCGCGCGACCGCCCGGCCAGGCCGGTGGCCGTGTCCACGGCCCGGGCGGCCTCATCCACGCGGGCCACGTTCTCCCTGGCCCCCTTCTGGATGGCGGCGATGACCCCGCCCACCTCGCTGGTGGCGGACATGGTCTTTTCGGCCAGCTTGCGGACCTCGTCGGCCACCACCGCGAACCCCCGGCCGGCCTCGCCGGCCCGGGCGGCTTCGATGGCCGCATTGAGAGCCAGAAGGTTGGTCTGGTCGGCGATGTCCGTGATCATGGTCATGACCTGGCCGATGGACTCGGCCCGACGTCCGAGTTCGGACATCTCGGTGGAAAGCGTTCCCGCCAGCTCGCTGACCGTCCCGATGGCCGACACGGAACGGTCCACGATCTCCGCGCCGCTCAAGGCCTTGGTCCGGGCCTCCTCCGCGGCCCCGGCCGCCTCCTCCGCGCCCCGGGCCACGCCCTGGATGGTGGACAGCATGCCGTCCATGGCCTGGGCCGTCTCGTCCACCAGATGCTTCTGCTCCTCGGCCCCCCGGCTGACCCCCTGGGCCTCCAGGCCCAGGTCGACGGTGGCCTGCTTGATGGTGTTGGCCACGCTTTCCAGGGTCTCTCCGGAGGCGAGCATGCCCAGCCGTCGGACCTCGTCCTTCTTGTGGGCCCGCTCGGCGAGGGTCATGGCCTCGCCGGCCTGCTCGGCCAGCCGGTGGGCCTCGTCGGCCCGCCTGGCCGAGGTCCGGGACTCGGCCTTGAGGTGTTCCGCCATGTCCATGATCGCGGATTTGAGGATCTCCAGACTGCCGATGAACCGGCCCTCCACCGTGGCCGAGAGGTCTCCGGCGGCCGCCTTCGAGGCGAATGTCCCCAGGGCCTTGACCGGATCGAGCAGGCTCCGGCGCGCCAGGACCGTCTGAAGCCCGGAAACGGCCAGGGCCGCCGCAAGGCCCGCCAGCAACACGGCCAGGGGCAGGCCCCCGAGACGGTCGTCCAGTTCCGCGCGGGTCTTGGCCAGGGCCGTGTCGATCTCGGCCGGGGCGACGCCCTCCCGGGAGATGGCGGTCTCCAGGGCGCGCAGGGACTGTGCGGGGACGCCCGAAAGACGCCAGGCGCACAGCCCGACGCTGACGAGGGCGACCAGAAGCAGGCCGGCGACGGTGATGGCGGCGACACGGAAATGCAGGGAATTCATGGGGTGAGTCCTTTGATGGGGTTCGGCCATGGCGGGGCGGAAAGGAAGGAATGTGCGGCGATACGAGTCCTTTGGGTACGGCGTGTCCGGAGTGCGGGCGCGTTTTGCCTGCACATGTACTGCACAAATAACGAAATTGTCAAAAAGGCAAGGCGGACACGCCGTGGGTGCAAGGCGTGACGCCGGCCCGCCAAGATCGGGGGCGATTGGTGGGGGACAACGATTTTCGTGAAATATCGATGAGGGTTCGGGGGGCGGCCGGGTGACGGGCGACCCGGAAAAAAGGAGGGACGGTCCGAAAACCGTCCCGTGCTTTCCGAGTCGCGGTCCAGGTGCATGTCGACCGCGTGGTCAGGACACCCGGGAGCCCGGGGGGACCGGACCCGAGGCGGTCAGAAGCTCCATGCCGCCCTGGGTGCGCACGGCCATGATCATGCCGTGGGACACCACCCCGCGCAGCTTGCGGGGCTTCAGATTGGCCACGACCACCACCTGGCGGCCGCGCAAGTCCTCGGGCCGGAAGAATTCCGCAAGGCCCGCCACCACCTGCCGGGGGCCGGCCTCGCCCATATCCACGCTGACCACGAAAAGCCTGTCCGCATCCGGGACCGGCTCGGCGGAAAGGACCGTGCCCAGGCGCAGGTCCAGGCGCTGGAAGTCGGAGAACTCCACCTCGGCCGGGACGTCCGTCCCCGGCGCGGGGCCGGAGGGTTTCGCGGGCGCGGCCTTGCCCTCGGCCGGGCGGGGTTTGCTGGCGGACTCGGCCTTCCCAGGCCCCGTGGACGCCGGGGGCTCCATGCGCGGAAACAGGGTCGAGGCCGGCTCCACCCTGGTTCCGGCCGGCAGCATGACCAGTTCGGTCATCTCCCGGGCCGCGTCCACGGCGGCGAGGTCGAAGGGGCGTCCCAACTGGGCCGACATGCTCTGTGCGGCCTCGGGCATCACCGGCCACAGAAGCGTCGCGGTCTTGCGCATGCCGGCCAGGACCGTGTGCAACACGGCCGACAGCCGGGCGGTTTTGCCTTCCTTGAAAAGCGTCCAGGGCGCAGAGGCGTCCACGTGCTTGTTTAGGGCCCGCACCAGTTCCCACAGGGCCTCCAGACCCTTGGAAAACCGCATGGCGGCGAACATGTCCCGCCAGTTGGCGGCGGCCGTGACCGCCAGGCCGGCCAGGGCCCTGTCGTCGTCGGAGAACTCCGCCCCGGCCGGGTCCGGGAGCTCGCCGCCGAAATACTTGTGGGCCATGGCCAGGACCCGGTTGAACAGGTTGCCCAGGTCGTTGGCCAGATCCGCGTTGAACCGGGTCACCATGGACTCCTCGGAAAAGCTGGCATCATGGCCGAAGGTCATCTCCCTCAGCAGGAAATAGCGCATGCCCGAGACGCCGAAGGCCTCGGCCATGGCCCGGGGCTCGACCACGTTGCCGAGCGACTTGGACATCTTGGTGTCTTTGACCAGCCAGTAGCCGTGGACGTTCAAGTGCCGGTAGGGCTCGATGCCAAGGGCCATGAGCATGGTCGGCCAGAAGATGGCGTGGGGTTTGAGGATGTCCTTGGCCACCAGGTGCTGGGCATGGGGCCAGAAGGCGGCGAAGTTTTCCCCGTCCGGCCAGCCCAGGGCGGTGATGTAGTTGATCAGGGCATCGAACCACACGTAGGTCACGTAGTTTTCGTCAAAGAGCAGCCTCACCCCCCAGGTCAGGCGCGAGGTGGGCCGGGAGATGCACAGGTCCTCCAGGGCGCCGCTTTCGAGCAGGCTCACCACCTCGTTTCTGTACTGGGAAGGCCGGATGAAGTCGGGGTGCGTGCGGATGTGCTCCAGAAGCCGGTCCTGGTATTTGGACATGCGGAAGAAATAGTTCTTCTCGGCGATGTATTCGGGCTTGGTCTTGTGGTCCGGGCACAGGCCGTCCACCAGCTCCTTTTCCGTGAGGAAGCGCTCGCAGCCGAAACAGTAATGGCCGCCGTAGTCCCCGAAGTAGATGTCGCCCTGGTCGTAGACCTTTTGCAGGGCGGCCTGGACGGTCCGGATGTGCTCCGTGTCCGTGGTGCGGATAAAGCGTGTGTATTCGATGCCGAGCGTCGGCCACAAATCCCGGAAGAGCGCGCTTATGGCGTCCACATACTGGGCCGGGGTCTGGCCGGCGGCCTTGGCCGCCTCGGCGATCTTGTCCCCGTGTTCGTCGGTGCCGGTCAGAAAGAAGGCTTCCTCGCCGAAAAGCCTGTGGAAACGGGCGGCGCAGTCGGCCACGATGGTGGTGTAGGCGTGGCCCAGATGCGGTTTGGCGTTGACGTAATAGATGGGCGTGGAAATGAAAAACCGATTCACTCGGAACCCTCCCGGGGTTTGTTCTTGCGCGGCCCGGGCCGTTGTTCCTGGGCCGGGCGGCTTGGGTTTCTCTGGTCGTCCCGTCTGGGCCCGAAACGTTTCTTCTGCGGCCGCCGCCCCCGGGGATCGGGGCGCGACTCGCGGGGCTGGCCGTTTTTCTGCCGTTGCCCGGCCGGGCGGGGAGGCTGGCCGGATTCGGCCTGCGCGCCCATGGGGGCGGGGGCTTCGCCGGGCGTTCCGGGGCGTCCTTCGGGATGCGGCTGGGCCTGGGACTCAGGGGCGGCGCCGATGAAGACCTCCTGCCATTCCGACAGGGTCAGTTCCTTTTCCTCGCCGTTTTCCGTGAGCAGGGACACGGTTTCCCGAAACAGGTTGGTGCGAAGTATCTTGACCGTTCCCAGGGTGGTGTTCAGGCGCTTGCCGATCTTCGGGCACTTGCGCTGGAACTCGTCGTAGTTGTCCTGCTCGAAGTTCAGGCAGCACAGCAGCCTGCCGCACATGCCGGAAATCTTGGCCGGATTGAGGAACAGGTTCTGTTCCTTGGCCATCTTGATGGTCACCGGCGCGAATTTGCGCATGAACCGGCGGCAGCAGCATATCTGCCCGCAGTTGCCGATGGCCCCGAGCATCTGGGTCTCGTGGCGCACGCCGATCTGGCGCAGTTCGATGCGGGTGTGGTAGTTCTTGACCAGGTCCTTGACCAGATCGCGGAAGTCGATGCGGCCTGGCGCGGTGAAATAGAAGATGATCTTGCTGCGGTCGTGGAAGACCTCAACGTCCACGAGCTTCATGTCCAGGTCCCGGGCGCGGATGCATTCGCGGCAGTAGAGGAAGGCCTCGCGGCCGAGAGCCGCGTTTTCCTTGCCCACGCTCAGGTCGTCCACATTGGCCAGCCGGTAGATGGGTTTGATGTCCTCGGGGGACAGCTCCCTGGGCGGGGTGTCCGGGATGTCGGCCACCCGGGCCATTCCCAGGCCCTGGTCGGTCTTGACCAGGACGAAGTCCCCCTTGCGGACCACGTAGGGGCCGGAGGAGAAATAGTATATCTGTCCGTAATCGCGAAATTTCAGGCCGAGTGTCTGGCTCATCGGGTATCCGGTGGCCCCGCCGGGCGGGGATTGGCTGCGTTTATGACCATGGAGTCGTTAAAAATAAACCAGATCGCGGCGAACAGCAAACAGAGGGACGGGGAGACCTCGATTTGATCGGAGGGCGGTCCTTCATGATGACGGAAGTCGTTGCGGCACGCCACGCGGGAAGAAAAAAACCGGTGCGGATTCTTGACAAGCCGGTGTCGTGGGGGTACACCGCCGTCTCGCGCTTGCGCGGGGGCCATTAGCTCAATTGGTAGAGCAGCGGACTCTTAATCCGTTGGTTCAAGGTTCGAGTCCTTGATGGCCCACCAGGAAATTCACGGGGTTAGGTCGAAACGATCTAGCCCCTTTTGCGTTCCGGGCGCGTTGTTTTTCCCATCCGCTCCCCAGCTTTCGGGTTGTGCATGGCGGACACCTGATAGGATACGGCGTCCGGATCATCCCCTCGAGCGCGGGGACACTTCCTTGCACCTGTCCGCGAGCTGTCATAAATACGGCAATGAACCCGTGCGCGAGGGCCGCGCCCGATATCAACCCCAACGTGACGGCCTTGCTCATGATCTACATTGTGACCATGCTGGTGTTCCTCGGTGAGTACGCCATCCGGGCTCTGCTCGGGATTCCGGACTTTGTGTCCGCCTTCGGACATGGCGTCCTGGCCGGACTCGTCGTCATCGGCATTGATTTCATCTTGTACTTCATTCGCTCTTTTTTCCCTCGCTCGTAGCTTCGGTTTTTACATTCCGGGCTACCTTCACCCCGGCGACTGGTTTCACCAGTTCCTCGGATTATCCCCGCGAGCGCGGGAACACCCGGGCTGCGCAGCCTGGAGACCCCGGACGGCCTACTTATTTTCGATATCGGATGTCTTGACCCGGAGCCGGGCCGCGTCTATGTGCTGGCCATGGACAGGGCGCTTTTCGCCTGGCGCTGCGCCGTCACGCCTGCCGGGGTCACGTTCGTGTCCCTGTGCGGCGCGGACGGACAGGACGAGCCGTTGCCCGCCGCGCCCGGCGGCGAAGGGCAGGCCCCGCGCATCCTGGGCCGGGTGGTGGGATCGGACGCGAGGTCAAAACCTGGAGGGGATCGTGGAAAGCGTGCTAGTGGTCTTGTTCGTCGGCGGGCTGGCGTCCATTCTCTTCATCAAAAATGACGGCGAGACCGAATCCCCTATGCGTCGGTTCTGGGTCTGGATCACAAGCCCCTTCATCAACGGCGCCGGGCGCGTGGCGCAAAAAATGGCCGCTCCCTCGCCCGAGGAGACGGCCATCGCTCTTTTGGCCCAGGCCCAGCTCATCCACCCCGCCGACTACGTGGCCGGGCGCATCGAATTGCGTCACCGCCGCCGCCAATACCGGTTCTACGTCTGCATGGCCCTGCTCCTGGCGGGCATCCTCACCGCCCTTCTCTGGCCGTCCGACCCGCCGCCGCGCTACGAAACCGTGATCCAGGACGGAAACAGCTACGTCATCGACCGCCAGACCGGGCAGGCTATGCGACAACTCCGCAACGGCCGTTTCGTGCCGCTCAACCCCGGCTATCAGAATGCGCCCCTGACGCGGCCCTAAACCGGATCATCCCCGCGAGCGCGGGGAACACCCGATCTAGCCGTGCCAAGTATGGAGCCACGCCGGATCATCCCCGCGAGCGCGGGGAACACTCGCGCAGATCCGGCGCCGGTTCAGTATTTGGCGGATCATCCCCGCGAGCGCGGGGAACACCCGAGCAAAAGCACAAAGACAAAAACGGTGCACGGATCATCCCCGCGAGCGCGGGGAACACATTTCCGTGTTGGACGGGCTCCACCAGTAGCCCGGATCATCCCCGCGAGCGCGGGGAACACGGCCGCGTCGATGCGCGTCGGTGACCCGTAGCCGGATCATCCCCGCGAGCGCGGGGAACACGGCCAGAAGCGTGGGAATGATGATGCCGATGCCGGATCATCCCCGCGAGCGCGGGGAACACAGCCACCCTGGACGCCACGGACCCGCAATGGACGGATCATCCCCGCGAGCGCGGGGAACACGCCGGATGAGCTGACGAGCGGGAGCTCGCCATCGGATCATCCCCGCGAGCGCGGGGAACACAACAGCTCGGTGCCGTATTTTTTGACCGCGTCCGGATCATCCCCGCGAGCGCGGGGAACACATTTTCGGCGTCCAGGGCGGCGGGCCCTGGGGCGGATCATCCCCGCGAGCGCGGGGAACACGCCGCGACAACCTGGCTGGTGGACAGCCCCGCCGGATCATCCCCGCGAGCGCGGGGAACACTCCGCGCGCCCAGACCAAATGGCGTTCGCCATCGGATCATCCCCGCGAGCGCGGGGAACACTCCTCGTCCGTGGTGTCGATGCGGCATTGCGTCGGATCATCCCCGCGAGCGCGGGGAACACGAGATCATTTAACTTATGGAGGGCGCATGGAACGGATCATCCCCGCGAGCGCGGGGAACACTGGAATGCCGCGCTATATAGCTGCTCGTTACGCGGATCATCCCCGCGAGCGCGGGGAACACCCACCCGATGTTCGGGATGTGTAGGATGTCGTCGGATCATCCCCGCGAGCGCGGGGAACACTAATGTAATGCAGTGTTGCCATGTTTTTATTCCGGATCATCCCCGCGAGCGCGGGGAACACGCACGGGAGGGACGGGGATCGAGGCCGGGCCGCGGATCATCCCCGCGAGCGCGGGGAACACCGGGGCATTGCCGGTGGGCGTCGGCATACCTCCGGATCATCCCCGCGAGCGCGGGGAACACTCCTCGAAGTAGCGGGGGAGGGACGACAGCGCCGGATCATCCCCGCGAGCGCGGGGAACACACCATGGTGCGCCAGCCGATGCCGACGATCAACGGATCATCCCCGCGAGCGCGGGGAACACTTCATCAATGACCTAGCTCCTTCCCCGCCGGGCGGATCATCCCCGCGAGCGCGGGGAACACTTGCTCATGGCGGATGGAAACAACCTCAAGAACGGATCATCCCCGCGAGCGCGGGGAACACGTCACCACCCATTCGCCTTTGACGATCCTGGCCGGATCATCCCCGCGAGCGCGGGGAACACCCCTGGCGCGGGACGCAATCCAGCTCCTCAAGCGGATCATCCCCGCGAGCGCGGGGAACACGCCCCAGTATCCGGTATTTGCCGATGTGTCGCAGGATCATCCCCGCGAGCGCGGGGAACACGCAAGAGGAGGGGGCGTGAAACAAATCGTGTCCGGATCATCCCCGCGAGCGCGGGGAACACGGAACCCCGGTCACGCCCGGCACCCGCGCGGCCGGATCATCCCCGCGAGCGCGGGGAACACACGGCTGGACCTGCGTATTGACAGGCGATGCACGGATCATCCCCGCGAGCGCGGGGAACACAACAGCGGACAAGGGGAGCATTGGCATTAGGCCGGATCATCCCCGCGAGCGCGGGGAACACTCGTAGACGGTGGAATCCTCGCTACGCGGAACCGGATCATCCCCGCGAGCGCGGGGAACACGCCGTCACCGGGCCAATTTTACGGGATTGAGCCGGATCATCCCCGCGAGCGCGGGGAACACATCCGTGTCCTGCTCAAAAAACAGCATCCAATCGGATCATCCCCGCGAGCGCGGGGAACACCAATCTTTTTGATGCATACTTTACAAGAGTGTCGGATCATCCCCGCGAGCGCGGGGAACACTCGCCTTTCATTACCTGATTGATGAATTTGGCCGGATCATCCCCGCGAGCGCGGGGAACACGACGTGTGGCTCACCCCCGAAGAGGCGAACTACGGATCATCCCCGCGAGCGCGGGGAACACGACATGTCCTCCGTTACCGCCCTGGCTCGGCACGGATCATCCCCGCGAGCGCGGGGAACACGGAATCGCCCACTGCGCAAATGAAGCGTGGGACGGATCATCCCCGCGAGCGCGGGGAACACGGCAGGCTGGTAATGTCGCAAATTTCATCGAGCGGATCATCCCCGCGAGCGCGGGGAACACGGGCCGAAAGCAGATCACAGGCCGGGGCCTGGCGGATCATCCCCGCGAGCGCGGGGAACACACAAGCTGGATCAGGCCCGCGACCTCGCCGGGCGGATCATCCCCGCGAGCGCGGGGAACACCGGTTGACCCTGGACGTGAACGGCGGCTGGGTCGGATCATCCCCGCGAGCGCGGGGAACACGGTGGTTTGCTTCCCCGCCTCGCTCCGCAAGACGGATCATCCCCGCGAGCGCGGGGAACACGCCCTTATACCGGTGCACGGGCGGCGGATCGTCGGATCATCCCCGCGAGCGCGGGGAACACACCAGAGTCAATGCGGCGGGGATTATTGTTTTCGGATCATCCCCGCGAGCGCGGGGAACACGGAACATCGCCAAACGCACAGCCCAAGACGCTCGGATCATCCCCGCGAGCGCGGGGAACACGTTGCGGCCGGTGCGGGCGGGTCGCTCGATGACGGATCATCCCCGCGAGCGCGGGGAACACGGATGTTTCAAAGCCTCATATTAGGTTTCATTCGGATCATCCCCGCGAGCGCGGGGAACACGCGAGTTTCCCGAGATTGCCAACGGTCCCGACCGGATCATCCCCGCGAGCGCGGGGAACACTTGCATATGCATTTGCATCGTCCTTCGGCCACCGGATCATCCCCGCGAGCGCGGGGAACACGCCTGTGCCGCCTCGGGCGTCCGGTGGTGGACCGGATCATCCCCGCGAGCGCGGGGAACACGTGGGACAACTGAATTTCATGGTCTTGGCTCCTGGATCATCCCCGCGAGCGCGGGGAACACGGTGGCCCTGGATCCATCATTCATGAGTTGTTCGGATCATCCCCGCGAGCGCGGGGAACACGAAATATGGACCGTGAACGCTATGTCGGCGATCGGATCATCCCCGCGAGCGCGGGGAACACGCTCATGCGCTCGGCAACCAATGTCTCGATGTCGGATCATCCCCGCGAGCGCGGGGAACACGATATTCATGGCCGTGGTAGTTCCAGTAGTCGTGGATCATCCCCGCGAGCGCGGGGAACACAAACGATTGCCAAACGCCTGCGAGCATCCGGCCGGATCATCCCCGCGAGCGCGGGGAACACGCGTCCTCCCTGTCTCCGGTTGGCGTGGCCAGCGGATCATCCCCGCGAGCGCGGGGAACACAGACACGGCCAACGGTGATCCGGCAGTGTGGGCGGATCATCCCCGCGAGCGCGGGGAACACGAACGGCATGTTGCCAACATTCTGGAAAAGATCGGATCATCCCCGCGAGCGCGGGGAACACTGGGGCGTAGGCCTCCCACCACACCAACTGCGCGGATCATCCCCGCGAGCGCGGGGAACACTCGTTTTGATTTTTATTTTTGTCTAGAATATC
>JBMONM010000063.1:0-17125 GCA_049324675.1 Thermodesulfobacteriota bacterium | reverse complement strand
TCCGGGGTCGTTTGGAAACAGGTCGGGATAGCGGCGGATCATCTGGGTGCAGGACCCCGAGGGACAGACCACCGCGTCGGCGGGCTCGAAAAGGCGCATGACCCTGCGGGCCAGGGGTGTGGCCTTTCGGACGTGCCCGAGCTTGAACAGAAGCTGGCCGCAACAGGTCTGTCCGGACGGAATCTCCGGAGTGGCCCCGGCGGCGTGAAGCACGCGCACGCAGGCCTCGGCGACTTCCGGCAGGACGTCCTGGACCAGGCAGGGGATGAAAAGCATGACGCGCACGGGCATGGCTCCTTGGCCGGCCGCGTGTCACGGCCGAAGCGGGGTGGATACTCCCGGCGGGATGGAAAATCCAGGGGGGCGCGGGAGGGGTCGGGGCCGGCGCGAATATGGACAAGCCGTGGCGCTTGGCATACAAATTTTTTTCGCTTTTGTTTAGGGTTTCATATTTTCGCACCCAGGATGCCCATGAAAAACGAGTCCGTGGCCACCATCGCCTACGACGGCAAGACCGTGGAACTGCCCCTTGTCAGAGGAACCGAGGGCGAGGGCGGCATCGACGTCACCGCCCTGCGCTCCAAGGCGGGCTGGATCACCTTCGACCCGGGCTTCGCCAACACCGGGGCCTGCAAGTCGGGCATCACCCACATCGACGGCGAGCGGGGGACCCTGCGCTACCGGGGCTATCCCCTGGAACAGTTGGCGGAGCGGGCCTCGTTCGTGGAAACGGCCATGCTGCTCATGTTCGGGGAGTTGCCGATGCGCGGGGAGTTGGCCGAATTCCGGGGCATGCTCCGGGATCAGGAGTTGCTGCACGAAAGCCTGCTCAAGCACCTGGACGGATTTCCGCCCCTGGGACAGCCCATGGCCCTGTTGTCGGCCATGATCAATTCCCTGGGCAGCTACTATCCCGAGCTCCTGAACATCAGCACCGACGCGGAATACCGGATGGCCGCGGCCAAGATACTCAGCAAGGTGCGCACCATCGCGGCCTTCAGCTATCGCAAGGCCGAGGGGTTGCCGCTGATGTATCCCAACCCGCACATGGATTATTGCCGCAACTTCCTGCACATGATGTTTTCCGTGCCGTTTCGGCTCTACGAGCCGCCCGCGCCCATCGTCCGGGCCCTGTCGGTGTTTCTCATCGCCCATGCCGACCACGGTCTGGACAGCTCCTGCGCCACGGTGCGCATGGTGGGCTCGTCCCAGGCGAACCTGTTCGCCTCCATCTCGGCCGGCGTATGCGCCCTGTGGGGCCGGCTGCATGGCGGGGCCGGGGTGGGGGTCATGGAGATGTTCGAGGACGTGCGCGACGGACGGATCACGGCGGCCGGACTCCTTGAGGAGGCCAAGGCCGGACGCCGGCGGGTCATGGGTTTCGGGCAGCGGGTCTACAAAAGCTACGACCCCCGGGCCCTCCTGGTGCGCAAGGCCTACGAAAATCTTCTGGCCGCGGGCATGGCCAAACGCGACTCCCTGTTCGACATCGCCCAGGACATCGAGGCCCGGGCCCTGGCCGACGACTATTTCCTGGAGAGGCGGCTTTATCCCAACGTCAACTACTATTCGGGGCTTCTGCTCCGGTCCATCAACATCCCCGTGCCCATGTTCCCGGTGATGATCGCCATCGGCAACATGCCGGGCTGGATCGCCCACTGGCATGAGGAATGGAAGGATACGGAGATGAAGATCCACCGCCCCAGACAGGTCTACATTGGCAAGACCCAGCGTGAATACGTGCCCATGGAAAAACGGTAGCGTCGCGCCCGCCGTCCTCGCGTGGTTGAGGCGCCCGGCTGTTTCCGCCCCCGCACCCGACATGATCGAAAGACCGTTCCGCTTTCTTGCGGCGGTGCTTCTGGTCCTGTGCGTTTTCGCGCCCGGCCCTCTCGCGGCCCAGACCGGCGAGAACGAGGACTGGAAGCTGGTGTTGCGCAAGAACCAGGAGGCGCTGATCCTCCAGGCCGCGCGCTTCAAGTCCATGGAAACCGTGCTGCCCAAGCTCATGCGCGACTTCCGGCGCGAACTCGGCGCCATCGAGGCCGTGCGCGACCAACTCACGGTGATCACCTCCCTGACCTCGGGCAACCCCTGGGAGTTGCGCGCGGCGCTGCACGCCGTGGACCGGCTGCACGGCCAGGGCGAGGCCCTGGTGGAGCCCTTCCGGGCCACGACCGAGGAACTCGGCCGCATCTTCGAGCGCATCGAGACGCTCGACGCCGAATTCTCCAGACAGGCGACGGACAAGCCCGAGGGCGAGGTGGCCCAGGCCATCGACTATTACCAGCGCTATGTCGCCGGGGTGAAAAAGGCCCTGACCAAGGTCAAGGGTTCGCTCGAACGCGAGCTGGCCCCGGCCGCCCGTCTCCAGGCCGGTCTGGCGGACATGGGGAAAAACGTCCGGGAGCGCCTGCCCGGGGCCTGGAAGGATTATTTTTTCACCCCGGCGCCAAGCGTGCTGTCGTGGGGCGCCTGGACCGATCCAGGCCTGCGGCTGGAGTTATGGATGTCCTCCCTGGGGGCCTACCGATCGGCTTTTTCCGGGGAGCAGGGCGAATCGCTCCTGGACGGCCTGGCCAAACCGGCGGCGCTGGCCCTGGCCGCGCTTCTGGCCGCATCGATCCTGTCCACCCGGATCATGCGCCGCTTCCCGGGCCTTCAGGGCGCGATCGGCCTTCGCGGGGTGCTGCGCAACGCCGGCCTGGGGCTGGCCTTCGCCTGGGCCGCTGCGGCCTCGTCGTTTCTTTTGTTCGAGGGCATGGCGGTTGTGGCCGAAATCTTTTTCGCGGCGGCGCTTCTGTCCTTTTCCCGATTCCTGGCCGTACTCGACGGCGATCCCGGGGCCGTCAACGCGAAAAACCCCCTGCGGCCCCTGTTTCTTCTTTTCTCAAGCGGCCTCGTCCTGCGGGTTCTCGGCCTGCCCAGCCCCTTTGCCGAGCTGGTATGGATCGGACTGCTCGTTTTTTCGACCGCGACCACCCCGCGCCGCGCCGACGCCCTGGGAAAGCCGGACCCGATCGCGGTCCTGGCCGCCGCGAACCGTTGGATATTCCCACTTCTGGCCGTGGCCGCGGTCATGGGCTACGCCAACCTGTCCATCGTCCTGGTCACCGCGTGGTTTCTGGCCCTGGCCTTTCTGCAATGCGGACTGATCCTCGGCCGGCTGGCGGCCGGGTGGCTGGCCCGCGCCGAAGCCCGGGGGGTGTCGCTGGTGATCCGGGGGACGATCGGCGGGCTGCTTACGCCCCTGGCCCACCTGGGACTTTTTTTCATGGCCCTGTACTGGTTCTGCGCCCAACTCGGCGGCCGCACGGTCTTTTTCGACGTGCTCGATTTCAGGATCGGCTACCGGGACGTGGGCCTTTCCGTGGGCCGGCTGGCCATCCTGGTCCTTGGCTACCATGCGGCGCGCACGGTCGTTTCCGCCTTCAAGTCCTTCCTCCCGGAGCTGTCGCGGCTGCGGCCGGAATGGGACCAGGGCATCATGGACGTGCTCTCCGTCTCGACCACCTACATCGTCTGGGGCCTGTACGCCCTGACCGGCCTGTTCCTCGTCGGCGCGGATTTCACCAGTCTGGCGGTGATGGCCGGCGGCCTGTCCGTGGGCATCGGCTTCGGCCTGAAAAACATCGTCGACAACTTCATTTCCGGGCTGATCCTGCTTTTCGGCCGGTCCATCCAGGCCGGCGACACCCTTGAGATCGGTCCGGTCTGGTGCAAGGTCGTGAAGGTGAACATCCGCAACACGGTGGTCCAGACCTTCGACAACGCCACCATCTTCGTGCCCAATTCCGACCTGGTCACCGGACAGATCGTCAACTGGTCCCACAGGGATCCCAGGGTGCGCAAGGAGGTGACCGTGGGCGTGGCCTACGGTTCGGACACGCGCAAGGTCCGCGAACTGCTTTTCCAGGCCGCCGCCGAACACCCGGAGGTACTTTCCGACCCGGCCCCCCTGGTGCAGTTCATCGACTTCGGGGACAGCGCGCTGACCTTCAAACTCATGTTCTGGGTCGGCGACGTCTCCATCGGCCTCTCCACAGCCTCCGAGGTCCGCTTCATCATCGACCGGATTTTCCGCGAGCAGGGCATTTCCATCCCCTTTCCGCAGCGGGACGTGCGCATCATCCCAACCTCGGAGACACCGGACGCGGCGTCCCGACCGGTCGGTTTTTCCTCGAAAAACACGGACTGAACCCCGGTCCCTTCCTCGGGCAAGGGTTCCCTTTCGGGAAAGAGTCGGATAGATTGGTCCCGCCACATCCCCACTTGCAACAAGGCTGTCAAGGACATGTTCGGACGAACCTCGCGAAAAAAAAACCTCCGGCACGACGAGATCACGGCGTTCCTCGGAGCCGGCACCCAATACAACGGCCAGTTCAACTTCCAGGGCATCGTGCGCATCGACGGCGGCGTCAACGGCGACATCGCCTCCGACGGCACCCTGGTCCTGGGCGAGGAAGGTTTCGTGGAAGGCAGCATCCGGGTGGCCACGCTGATTTCCAACGGCCGGGTCAAGGGCGACGTGGAAGCCACGGACCGGGTGGTGCTCAACAAGAGTTCCACCCTTGAGGGCAACGTGCGCGCGCCGTCCATGGTCATCGAGGCCGGCGCGATCATAAACGGACTGGTAAGCATGGACCTGGAGCCCCTGGCCCAAATCCCCGAAAACACCGGGGAGTCGCGGCCCTAATCCGGAAGCGGGGCTTTGGGAGGCTTGCGCATCCGGAAAAGACCCGCTACAGGGCGGCGAGCGTTTCACGCGTTTTTGGAGGCCGGCCTCCACGAATGCCGCCACGCAAGGATGCATACATGGGTCGATTCTATCTCGATGTGGATCATTTCCCCCTGGAGGACCAGGTCAAGGGACTGGCCGACGACGAGCTTCTGGACTTCTGGGAGGAGACGCAGTTCGTGGAGCGGGCCCTGGCGGACAACGCGGACGACGCGCCCGAGCCCAACCACGTGGAATACGAGCGGGTCATCCTGCGGGAACTGATGCTGCGAACCTGCCTGCGCACCCTGGAGGCCGGCCGCTGACGCGGTTTTCGCGTCGTTCCGCCACACCGGGACCTTCCCCGACGCGGAGAACCTGTTTTCCTACCTCCTGACTTTCGGAAACAAAAAGTAATTCCCCTCCCCTTGTATCCGTCCTGCCGATAGGCTATTCTTCCTCCAAATTGTCATGCCAGGAGGAGAATCATGCCTGACTGTGAAATGCTCTCCAAATGCATTTTCTTCAATGACAGGATGGCCAACATGCCGGCCATGGCGGAAATGATGAAAAAGAAATACTGCCGTGGCGACAACTCGAAATGCGCCAGGTATGTGGTCTGTATCCGACTCGGACGGGAGAAGGTTCCGGCCGACCTGACACCGGCCCAGATCGACCGGGCCGAGGCCATGCTGCAGTAGCCTCGCCGCAGGAAACGGACGCGCAACGAAGCGCCGCCCCCGGAGACCGGAGGCGGCGCTTCATTATGACGGTCGACGGCCCGGGTCTATCTGGGGTCAGGACGGCCGATGCAGTAGTAGGTGAATCCCAGGCCGGCCATGAGCTCCGGGGAATAGAGGTTGCGGCCGTCGAAGACCAGGGGCTCGGCCAGGGCCTTTTCGATGCGGCTGAAGTCCGGGTTGCGGAACTGGTTCCACTCCGTGACCACGGCCAGGGCCGAGGCGCCGTCCAGGGCCGCGTACTGCTCGTCGACCACGGTCAGAAGCTCGTTCTCCTCGAAATGCCGGCGGGCGTTCAGTCCGGCCACGGGATCGAAGGCCCGGATCTTCATGCCCCTGGCCGTGAGGTCCTTGATCAACTCGAAGGACGAGGCGTCGCGCACATCGTCGGTATTGGCCTTGAAGGCCAGTCCCCACAGGGCCAGGGTCTTTCCGGCCACGCCGCCGCGCGAGGCGAAGCACTCCTCGATCTTGCGCGAAAGCACGTGTTTCTGCCGGGCGTTGACCTCGTCCACGGCGGCCAGCACCTCGGGCTCGTAGTCGTGCTGCCGGGCCGTATCGATCAGGGCCTTGACGTCCTTGGGAAAGCACGAGCCGCCGTAGCCCATGCCGGGATAGATGAACTGGTAGCCGATGCGGTGGTCCGAGCCGATGCCCACCCGCACGTCGCGCACGTCCGCGCCCACCTTCTCGCACAGGTTGGCGATCTCGTTGATGAACGAGATCTTGGTGGCCAGCATGCAGTTGGCCGCGTACTTGGTCATCTCGGCGCTGCGCACGCCCATGACGATGAGCTTGTCCCGGCTTCTGGCGTACGGCGAGTACAGGGCCTTGAGCAGCTCGGCCGTGCGCACGTTGTCCGTGCCCACCACCACCCGGTCGGGCTTGAAGAAGTCGTTGACCGCGTCGCCCTCTTTCAAAAACTCCGGATTGGAGACCACGTCGAACTCGATGGCCTCGCCGCGCTTGGCCAGTTCCTCGGCGATCAGTTCGCGGACCTTGTCCGCCGTGCCCACGGGCACGGTGGATTTGTCCACGACGATCTTGTAGTCGCGCATCCCCGCCCCGATGTCCCGGGCCACCTGATACACGTAGCTTAGGTCGCAGGAACCGTCCTCCCTGGGCGGGGTGCCCACGGTGATGAACACGAACAGGGCGTTTTCCATGCCCTCGACGGTGCTGGTGGTGAATTTGAGACGTCCCTCGGCGGTGTTGCGCCGCACCAGTTCCTCAAGCCCGGGTTCATAGATGTGGATGACCCCCTGGCGCAGGTTCTCCACGATGCGCGGATTGATGTCCACGCAGCACACCTCGTTGCCCATTTCCGCGAAACAGGCCGCGCTGACCAGCCCCACGTACCCGGTACCCACAATGCACAGATTCATAGCGTATGCTCTTTGTTCAAGGTTTCCATCCGGACCCTGCCGGCTCACGGACGGTCTCGCGCGGACGAAAAACGTCCCCGCATCGTCGCCGTGGGAAAAAACCGTGCTGCGCCGCGTACAGAAATTGCACCTGCCAGCACGGCCTTTACAAGCCCCCCGGCCTCGCCTACACCGAAAAAAACGCATGCCGCCCACGTCTTTTCCCGCCGGGCGGCCCCATGCGCCGCGCCTTTCCCGGCGACTCCCGGGCGGCACGACGTCGACGTAAATGCAAGGAGAATACCATGCCGCATCTCGCCGTCAATGTCGATCACGTGGCCACCTTGCGCCAGGCGAGGCTCGCCGCCGAACCGGATCCGGTCCTGGCCGCCTCCCTGGCCGAACTCTCGGGGGCCGCGGCGATCATCGTGCACCTGCGCGAGGATCGCCGGCACATCCAGGACCGCGACGTCGAGCTATTGCGCACAACGGTCAAGACCCGGCTGCACCTGGAGATGGCCGCGACGGCGGAGATGCAGGGCATCGCCCTGCGTGTTGTCCCGAATCTGGTGTGCCTGGTGCCGGAGAACCGGCGGGAGCTGACCACCGAGGGCGGCCTGGACGTGGCCGGCCATGGGCCCGGACTGGCCGCGTTCATCGCCCCCCTGGCCAAGGCCGGCATCGAGACCAGCCTGTTCATCGACCCGGACCCGGCCCAGATCGCGGCCGCGTCCAAGACCGGGGCGCGCTACGTGGAACTGCACACCGGCACCTACGCCGAGGCCCGGGAACCGGGCGCGCGGCAGGCCGAATTCGACCGGCTCGTCCTGGCCCTGGACCAGGCCCGCAAGCTCGGCCTGACCGTGAACATGGGGCACGGCCTGGATTACCAGAACATCCTGGCCTTTTCCGGGGTGCCCGGGGTCAACGAATATTCCATCGGCCACGCCATCATGGCCCGGGCCATCATCACCGGCCTGCCCGAGGCGGTCTCGCGCATGGCGGGCATCGTGGCCGGGTTCGTCTCGTGACCGGAGAGAGGCCATGATCGTGGGACTGGGCCTGGACGTGGTGGAGCTTTCGCGCATCGAACGGACGCTCGGGCGATTCGGGGAGGCCTTTTCCCGACGCATCCTGACCCCGGCGGAGCGGGACTGGCGCGAAGGACGCCTCTCGGTGCCCACCCTGGCCGGGTGCTTCGCGGCCAAGGAGGCCGCGGTCAAGGCCCTGGGCACGGGATTCTCCGGCGGCATCGGCTTCCAGTGCCTGGAGATCCTGCCGGACGCCCTGGGGCGTCCGGTGCTGCGCCTGTCCGGCCCGGCCCGGAACAGGGCCTCTGAGATCGGCGCGGACGTGTTTCATATGAGCATCACCCACGGCCGGGATACGGCCGCGGCCGTGGTGGTGGCCGAGCGCCTGTTCCCGGCGCCTCTTTCGCCCCCATCCTGCTCCGGCTGCCCGTCGGCCGGGTCCGGGGCATCCGGATCGCCCCAGGCCGGTCCCGACCCGGGCCTGTGGCGCGCTCCGGCCGAGCGCGTCTTTCCAGACCCGGCCGGGAAACGCCGCCATCCCGCGCGCCGGAAACGGAGGGCCTGACCATGACCGGTTTTTCGGACCTGCCGCCGGGGGCGCTCACGCCCCTGCCCACGCCCCGGGAGATGGCGGCCTGGGACGCGGCGGCCGTGCGCGACGTCGGCTTCCACCCCCATGTGCTCATGGAAAACGCGGCCCGGGCGGCCTTTGCCGTACTGGAAAAGGAATACGGTCCGGTGTCCGGGGCCCGCGTCCACCTCTACGCCGGCCCGGGGCAAAACGGCGGCGACGCCCTGGCCCTGGCCCGGATCGCGGCCGCAGCCGGGGCCGATCCCCTGATCCTCCTGGCCCGGCCAAAGGACCGCTTCCGCAAGTCCGCGGCCTACAACCTGCGCCTGGCCGAACGGCTCGGCCTGCCCATGCGTCCCGTGTCCCGGGCCGGGGAGGCGGCGCGTACGGCCCCGGACATCGTCGTGGACGGACTTTTGGGCACGGGCTTCACCGGTCCCCTGAGCCCGGATTTCGCGGCCATGGTCGCGGCCGTAAACGCCCTGGCCGGAAAATGCCTCATCCTGGCCCTGGACATCCCCTCGGGCCTGGACGGGACGACCGGCCTGCCCGGTCCGGACGCGGTGCGGGCCACGGCCACGGCCACCTTCGAGGCGGCCAAAATCGGGCTTTTCCTGCCCCGGGCCAGACCCTTCACCGGCCGCCTGCACGTCTGCCCCATCGGCATCCCGGACGCGGTCAAGACCGCGCATCCGGCCTCGTTTTTCGGGCTGACCGGGGCGGTCATGGATCTTCTGCCGCCGGCCGACCCCCTGCTGCACAAGGGCGGCGCCGGCAGGGTCTGGGTCGTCGGGGGCTCTCCGGGGCTGACCGGCGCGCCGCACCTGGCGGCCATGGGCGCCCTGCGTTCCGGCGCGGGCCTGGTGACCGCGGCCTGCCCGGCCGGGATCGAGGCCCGGGTCAAGGCCGACCGGCCCGAAATCATGACCGCGCCCCTGGCCGAAAAGACGCCGGGTGCGGGGTGGTGTGCGGGCATGGCCGACCGGGTGCGCGAACTGGCCGCCGCCTCGGACGCCGTGGTCTTCGGCCCGGGACTCGGCCGCGAGGCCGGGGCCGGGGAATTCCTGGCCGCCCTTTTCGCCCCGGGGCCGTTGCCGACGCCGGCGGTGATCGACGCCGACGCCCTCTTTCATCTGGCCGCGCGGCCGGAACTTGCGAAACGCCTCGGCCCGCAGGCCGTCCTGACCCCGCATCCCGGGGAGATGGCCCGGCTTCTGGGAATTTCCATCGAGGCCGTGGAGTCCGACCGGCCGGGCGCGGCCGGACGACTGGCCCGGGCCACGGGAGCCGCCGTGGTCCTCAAGGGACCGGGCACGCTGATCGTTCCCGGAGACGGCGCACCGGCCGTCCTGTCCCCGCACGCGGCGCCGAATCTGGCCGTGGGCGGCTCCGGGGACGTGCTGTCCGGGGTGATCGCCCGGCTTGTGGCCGCAGGGCAGGCCCCCTTGATAGGGGCCTGCCTTGGGGTGTATTGGCATGGTCTTTGCGGCGCGTTCCTGGCCCGGGATTTCCCCATGCGGGGGAACACGGCCCTGGAGATCGCCGAGGCCCTGCCCCGGGTCGCACATGACCGCAACAGGTAAGGAAGGCGCATGCTCAAAGCCAAGGACGTCATGAGCCGGGAGGTTTTCACCGTCTCCCAGGACATGGAAATTTCCCAGGCCGCCCGGCTGCTTTTGGACAAGGGATTCAACGGCCTGCCGGTGACCGACCCCCAGGGCCGTCTGGTGGGCATCCTGTGCCAGAGCGACCTGGTGGCCCAGCAGAAAAAGATCCCCCTGCCCTCGGTCTTCTCGCTTCTGGACGGCTTCGTGCCCCTAAGCTCGATCACCGACCTGGACCGGGAGATGGGCAAGATCACGGCCCTGACCGTGGGCGCGGCCATGACCGCCCACCCGGTCACCGTCACCCCGGAGACCGGGGTGGACGAGGTGGCCACGCTCATGACCGAGCGCAATTTCCACACCATCCCGGTGGTGGACGGCGGAAAGCTGGTGGGCATCATCGGCATGCGCGACATTCTAACTACTATGCTTAATATAAAAATTGAAAAAAAATGAACTCAGGGGACTCCATGTATTCGACGCCACCTGACGACCAGAATCGCTCATTAGATGGCAGTGAAAATGAAGAAATCGGTATTCTTAACCCTTTTAATCCAGCACTTATTGATATTGACATTCGACAAATGAGTCTTGATACCCTTACAAAACGTATCAAAGAAAATGAAATTGATTTATCTCCTGATTTCCAACGGAAAGAAGTATGGAAAATTGATGCAAAGAGCAAGTTGATAGAATCAATACTTATTAGAATTCCTCTGCCAGCATTTTACATGGATGGAACAGATGACGACAAATGGGTTGTTGTTGATGGTTTACAACGCTTGTCAACGATTCGTGATTTCATCATCAATGGCACACTAAGACTACAACAACTTGAATATTTAACAGATCTAAACAACAAGACTTTTCAAGAACTTCCAAGGCAGTTTCAACGAAGAATTGAAGAAACGCAAATAACAGCCTATATTATAAAAAAAGGTACACCAGAAGAAGTAAAATTTAACGTATTTAAACGCATTAATACTGGAGGATTGCCGCTTTCTCCCCAAGAAATCAGACACGCATTGAATCAAGGCCCCTCAACTCAACTACTTAAAGAACTTTCGGAATGCCATGAATTTTTAAAAGCCACATGTAAAAGTATTAACCCATCAAGAATGGATGATCGTGAATGTATCCTCCGTGCATTAGCATTTATTATCACTCCATATTCCAGCTATAAGGAAAATAGCTTTGATATTTTTTTGATTCAAACTATGCGAAAAATCAACGCTTACCCCGAAAAAGAATTAGCAAATCTCAAGAATAGATTTATTCGCTGTATGAGCGCTGCCCATAAAATACTTGGGAAAAATGCATTTCGGAAATATTATCCTGGATGGGGCCGTGGTCCAATTAATAAAGCATTGTTCGAAACTTGGACTGTCAACTTAAATAATCTCAATGATGATCACATCAATAAACTTATAATTAATAATAAAGATATCATCAATAAATTTTCAGAGGTTTTAAATACTGACGATCAATTCATCAGATCGATAACACAAGCAACCGGTGATCCTAAAAACATCAAGTATCGTCAAGAAACTCTGGATAAATTTTTAAGAGATTTTTTATGAATACTAAACTAATGCTAAAAAATTTTAAATGCTTCGACGAACTTAGCGTTGACTTGTCACCACTGACAGTATTAACCGGCTTAAATGGGATGGGAAAATCGACAGTAATTCAAGCAATTCTTTTACTATGGCAATCATTAAAACATGCCATTGAAAATAAACCAAGAATTATATTAAATGGTGATTTAGCACATCTTGGTTCAGCAAGCTCGGTTTTTTGTGAAGATGCAAATGACGATGTTTTTTATATTATTTTATATAGAAAAATAAAAACTTATTTAAAAGCAAACTATGATGCAGCAAATGGTTTTATCAATGCGAAAATTTCTCCATCAGCAAGCAACTATAACGCATACCTTTCTGACTTAAAATACATAAATGCAGAACGGATAGGCCCAAAATCTTTTTACAACATGTCGGATGATAAGACCATTGAATCGAAACAACTAGGAATATCAGGAGAATATGCAATTCACTATTTGCACAAATTTAGAGATGAAAAAATTTCATCAAAAAAATTAGCTCACCCCAAAGAAGAATCATTAACCTTGGAATCCCAAGTTAATGCATGGCTAAGTGAAATTAGCCCAGGGACTAGCCTACGGATAACAGCATATGACAATATGAGCCTTATGAACTTAGAATATTCTTTCGCAACATCTACACATCGCAGCAAAAATTTTACATCATCGCATGTCGGATTCGGATTAACATACGCATTGCCTGTGATAGTATCAATATTAAGTGCAAAACCTGGATCGCTTATAATAGTAGAAAACCCAGAAGCCCATATTCATCCACAAGGCCAATCAATGATTGGGCAGCTGATATCGAAAGCGGCATCAGACGGGATTCAAATTATTGTAGAAACTCATAGTGATCATTTACTTAATGGCGTCCGAGTTGCGGCATATCATGACTTGATTCCCGCTGATGATATTTTATTCTATTTTTTTACCCGAAAAGAAAATACCGTTGGAACAAGGTCAACTTGCAAAAAAATTCAAATAGACTCTAGCGGCAGAATCACTGAATGGCCTATTGGTTTTTTTGACGAGTGGGAAAATAATCTTGAAATATTAATCAAACCCAAAAAATAATCATGAAAGACTTGGTACTCAACGAGCTTTCGTTGCATGATTTTAATAGTTCAATAATCAATATTGAAAATATCTTTTGTATTTTCATCCAGACAATTTTAGAGGGTGTTAATTCGAATCAAACAAAGCGTTCGCTTATCAATTCCGAAGTTCTCTCTACTTATAGAATAGATGGCAAGCATACATTTATTCAACTAATTTCTAATGATACTATTTCTAGAGATCTTTTACGTTATTTTTATACAATATCCACGAAAACATCTTTAAAGCAACTTCTTGATTCAAAGAATGACTTTTTGTCACATGAATATAAATACAATAATAAACAAGCAAATGGGTTGGGAATTGCTCATTACTTCAACTTTTTACCCATCAGTTTTTGCACAAATATACAGTGGGATAACTTTAAAATTATTCTAGAAAAACTGTCTCTTGATGCTGATGAAACAATCATCACGCCCATTACTATTTATCATGTCAGCACTCCATCACATTTTTTAAATATTTCTGAAGATAAAGTGGTTTGTATTTGCAATAACATTAAATGTTGCTTGGAAATATGGACGCATAAAAATATTATTTTTAAAGATTTGGTATTCTGTGACTCCGTTAAAGACAACCTTTCAAAACTCAGCAATAATTATTTGGATAATATTATGCGCCTTCTTCAATGCCTAGATACATATTCTAAACATTGGTTATCCGGTCCTTTCTCACTTCAACATATTGATTGTGATTGTTCTCCTGAAACAGAACAAACACTAAATATGTATGGTAACTACCGTCGATTCGTCTTGCCTGATGGCACAGCACATGTTTTTAATTATCATGCAAAATCTGGTGATATTAGAATTTATTTTGATCCATATAACCCTCCAAAAACAATTACCATAGGATATATCGGCCTTCATTTACCAACAGTTAGGTTTTGAATTTTCTATGGTCATATCTATCAATTTAACATCAATCTTGCATACATACAAATTGGGTCAACTTGTTGCTCAGGAAGTGCTCTTGAAGCCGGGCCTGACCACGTTGCTCTTGCGCGGCGACCTGGGATCGGGCAAAACCACCTTCGTTCGCGGCCTGGTCGCGGCCCTGCCGGGCGGCGAGGAGGCCGAGGTCGCCAGCCCCAGCTTCAATCTGGTCAACATCTACCCCACCCGGCCGGAAGTGGTGCACATGGACCTCTACCGCCTGCGGGGGAGCGAGGCCGGGGAGCTGTTCGAGGAATACGCCGAGGCCGCGCCGCCCGACGGAACCGGCCCGGGGCGCATCCTGGCCGTGGAATGGGCCGAGCACCTTCCGGACGCGTGCCGTGCGGACGACCACCTGACCCTGTCCTGGCGGCGCGAGGGGACCGGCCGGACGGTGGCCATCGAGACCGGGGACGAAATCGGCGCGGCGCTCGTTTCGGCCCTTGCCGAATTTTTCGGGGAGTCCGGCGGCTCCCCGGACCGGGCGGACTGACCGCCCGGAGCGGACACGCGCCGCGCAGGCCGCGCGGACGCGGATTTTCGGGGCCTCCCGCGGGCGGCCCGCCAATGCGGAGGACGCATGCGCATCATCGTGCAGAAATACGGCGGCACGTCCGTTGCCGGCCTTGATCGCATGAAGCAGGTGAAGACCCGGGTCGAGAAGGCCCTGGCCGACGGCTTCAAGGTGGTGGTGGTGCTCTCGGCCATGTCCGGGGAGACCAACCGGCTTTTGGGCCTGGCCCGGGAATTCTCGGCCGACCCGGACCCGTCCGAATGCGACTCCCTGGTGACCACCGGGGAACAGGTCTCGGTGGCCCTTTTCGCCATGCTGCTCAAGGACGCGGGCATCAAATGCCGCTCGGTGCTCGGGTTCCAGATCCCCATCCTGACCAACAACAACTACGGCCGGGCGCGCATCCTGGAAATCGACAAGGCCCGGCTCACGGACCTCCTGGAGGAGTTCGACGTGCTGGTGGTGGCCGGCTTCCAGGGCATAAGCTGTCACGGTCGGCTGACCACGCTGGGCCGGGGCGGATCGGACACCACCGGGGTGGCCCTGGCCGCGGCGCTTTCCGCCGAGGAATGCGAGATATACACCGACGTCAAAGGCGTCTACACCACGGACCCCAACATCTGTTCCTCGGCCCGCAAAATGGACCGCATCTCCTATGACGAGATGCTGGAATATTCCAGCATGGGGGCCAAGGTGCTGCAGATACGGTCCGTTGAGTTCGCCAAAAAATACAACGTTCCGGTCCGGGTGCGCTCGACGTTCTGCGACGACCCGGGCACGCTGGTCACCCAGGAGGACGCGCAGATGGAAGACGTGCTGGTTTCGGGCATCGCCTACGACAAGGATCAGTGCCGCATCACCGTGGTCAACGTCATGGATCGTCCCGGCGTGGCCGCCTCCATCTTCAGCCCCATCGCCGACGCGGGCATCCTGGTGGACATGATCGTCCAGAACACCAGCCGGGAGGGACGCACGGACATGACCTTCACCGTGCCCCGGGCCAACCTGGAAAAGACCCTGGCCATCCTCTCGCGCAACAACACGGACATCGGGGCCGAGGGCGTACAACACGACCTCAATGTGTGCAAGATCTCGGTCATCGGCGTGGGCATGCGCAACCACTCCGGGATCGCGGCCATGATGTTCACCTGCCTGCGCAACGAGAACATCAACATCCTGATGATCTCCACCTCCGAGATCAAAATCACCTGCCTGATCGAGGAAAAATACCTGGAACTGGCCGTGCGCGCGCTGCACGCGGCCTTCGGGCTGGACAAACCGGAAGGCGGCCGGGTCTGCTGATCCAAGCCTCCCGGCGGCGAAAACGGGGGCCAAGGACGGACATGGACAGGATCGACATCTACGACACCACGCTTCGCGACGGGACCCAGGCCGAGGACATCAACCTGACCACCGAGGACAAGGTCCGGGTGGCGGTCAAGCTCGACGAACTGGGCGTGGCCTACATCGAGGGCGGCTGGCCGGGTTCGAACCCCACGGACAAGCGGTTTTTTTCCGAGATACGCAACTACGACCTCAAAACCGCCAGGATCGCGGCCTTCGGCAGCACCCACAACCCCAGGTCCACGCCGGACGACGATCCCAACCTCAAGGCCCTGGTGGCGGCCGAGTCCCCGGTGATCACCATTTTCGGCAAGACCTGGGGCATCCACGTCACCGAGGCCCTGCGCACCACCCTGGAACACAACCTGGAGATCATCTCCGGCTCGGTGGCCTTTTTGCGGCCCCACGCCGAAGAGCTTCTCTTCGACGCCGAGCACTTCTTCGACGGCTTCAAGGCCGATCCGGACTACGCCCTGGCCGCCCTCGCCGCGGCGCACCAGGCCGGGGCGGACGTCCTGGTCCTGTGCGACACCAACGGCGGCACCCTGCCCCACGAGATCGGGGACATCGTGACCCGGGTCCGCGAGGCCCTCCCCGAGGCCAGGCTCGGCATCCACCCCCACAACGACTCGGGCGTGGCCGTGGCCAACGCCCTGGAGGCCGTGCGTCGGGGCGCGATCCAGGTCCAGGGGACCATCAACGGTTACGGCGAACGCTGCGGCAACGCCAACCTGTGCGCCATCATCCCGGGCCTTGAGATCAAGCTCGGCCGACCCTGCCTGCCCGAAGGCCGGCTGCCGCTTCTGTCCGCGACGGCCACCTTCGTGGCCGAGGTGGCCAATCTGGCCCCGTTTTCCCGCCAGCCCTACGTGGGGGATTCGGCCTTCGCCCACAAAGGCGGGGTACACGTCAGCGCCGTGGCCAGAAACCCCATGACCTACGAGCACATCGACCCGGCCCTGGTGGGCAACCGCAGGCGGGTGCTTCTGTCGGACCTCTCGGGCCAGAGCAACATCCTCTTTAAGGCCCGGGAATACGGCTTCGACCTGGACAAGAACGACCCCTTCGTGCTGGAGCTCCTCACCACCATCAAGGAGCGCGAAAGCAAGGGCTACGAATATTCGGCGGCCGAGGCCTCCTACGAACTGCTGCTCAACCGGGTCCTGGGCCGGGCCCGGTCCTATTTCACCCCGATCCGCTACCGCATCCTGGACGACAAGGCCTGCGAGCGCGACGAACTGGGCACCGAGGCCACGGTGATGATCAAGGTCGGCGGCCGGCTCAAGCACACGGCCTCCACGGGCCGGGGTCCGGTCAACGCCCTGGACAAGGCCCTGCGCAAGGCCCTGCGGGGATTTTATCCGCGCATCAGCGAGATGCGCCTTTTGGACTTCAAGGTCCGGGTCCTGACCTCCTCCAACCGCGAGGAGTCCGGCACGGCCTCGTACGTCAGGGTCCTGTGCCAGTCCGGGGACCAGACCCGGCGATGGACCACCGTGGGCGTGTCCCACAACGTCATCGAGGCCAGTTGGCAGGCCCTGGAAGATTCCATCAACTACAAGCTGTTCATCGACGACAAGGAC
>JBMONM010000062.1:0-17231 GCA_049324675.1 Thermodesulfobacteriota bacterium | reverse complement strand
GGAACCGAAGTCCCCTTTCTCGCACGACTTGCATGTGTTAAGCACGCCGCCAGCGTTCAATCTGAGCCAGGATCAAACTCTCCAGTTCAAATCCTTTGTTCAGTCGCTTGCGCCCGGCCGACCGATCACTCGATCAACCGGACCCGATGCGTCTCGAATCACCCGACTCGCTATTTAATTGTCAAAGATCACGGCCACTCGGGCTCTCTTGGAACCCTTATTGCTTGCGGCCCTTCCACCTTCAGGCGGACGATAAAAATAACCGCCCGAGGCTTTTCTGTCAACCGGGAAGTGTTTCCTTCCGAAAACGTTTTCCCCGTCAGGCAGAAGCGGAGGTATAAGGAGATGGCCCGACAGTGTCAACACAATTTTGGGAGAACCTCGAAAAAAACCATCCCGCCCCCCGCCACAATCCATGTATTCCCATGAAATTCATCATCTTTATCTGATCGGACCTCACATTTCGCCCCGGCCCGCACACTCCCGGACGACCCTCCCCGAGACGCACCGTCAAGCCACACGCGGCACGGCCAGGGACGGGCCGTCATCCGCCCAGGACCAAAGACGTCCTCGTCGCCCGCGGGGGCGGCCCGGGCGTCAGAACTCCAGGTGGCGATAGGTCCGGGGAAAGGGGATCACGTCCCGGATGTTGCTCACCCCGGTCAAAAGCATGAGCAGGCGCTCGAATCCCAGGCCGAACCCGGCATGGGGCACGCTGCCGAAGCGCCGCAGGTCCAGGTACCACCAATAGGCGTCCATGGTCAGCCCGAGCTCGGCCACCCGGCGTTCGAGCACGTCAAGACGCTCTTCGCGGGCGCTGCCGCCGATGATCTCGCCGATGCCCGGAACCAGGACGTCCATGGCCGCCACGGTCTGTCCGTCGTCGTTTTGGCGCATGTAGAAGGCCTTGATGTCCTTGGGATAGTCATACACGATGACCGGGCAGCGGAAATGGACCTCGGTGAGGTACCGTTCATGCTCGCTTTGCAGGTCCAGCCCGAAGCCCACGGGATATTCGAAGGCCTTTCGGCAATGGGCCAGGATGTCCACGGCCTGGGCATACGGCACGCGCGCGAACGGCCGGTCGCGGATGTTTTCCAGCCTGGCGGGCAGATCCTTGTCCACGAAGGAAGCGAAAAGCTCCACGTCCTCGGCGCAGCGCGTCAGCACCGCGTCCGTCAGGAATTTAAGCAGCTCCTCCCCCAAATCCATGTTGTCGGCCAGGTCGGCAAAGGCCATTTCCGGTTCGAGCATCCAGAACTCGGCCGCATGCCGCGAGGTATCGGAATGCTCGGCCCGAAAGGTGGGACCGAAGGTGTACACGTCTCCCAGGGAGCAGGCGAAGACCTCGGCCGCAAGCTGCCCGGACACGGTCAGGTAGGCGTCCTTGCCGAAAAAATCCCTGGCCGCCCTTTCGGCCGGCGGCAAAGCGCCTTCCTGCGGGCCAAGGGATGTCACCCGGAACATCTCCCCCGCGCCCTCGCAGTCCGAGGCGGTCAGGATGGGCGAATGCACGTAAACGAAACCCCGGGCGTGGAAGAACTCGTGGATGGCGAAGGCCATCTCCGAGCGGATGCGGAAAAGCGCCCCGTACTTGTTGGTGCGTGGCCGCAGGTGGGCGATGGTCCGCAGGAATTCGTCGGAATGGCGCTTTTTCTGGAGCGGATAGGACTCCTGGTCGGCCGCGCCCACCAGGGTCACCGCCGCGGCCCGGATCTCCCACTTCTGGCCCTTTCCGGGCGAGGCCACAAGCTCCCCGCGCACCTCCACGGCCGCGCCCACGCCCATATCCTTGAGTGAGGCATACCCGTCCGCGTCTGGATCGGCCACCACCTGGATGTTGGCCCGGCAGGAGCCGTCGTTGATCTCCAGGAAGGAAAAATCCTTGGCGTCGCGGCGGGTGCGCACCCAGCCCCTGACGAGAATATCGGCCCGGGCGGCGTCGCTTCGCAGGGCCTCGAGAATGCGTGTCCGTTTCATAGATATCATTTTTTCACGGCGGGCGGCTCAAGGCAAGGCCCGGAAGACGGGGACGACAATCAACCGAACAGGGCGTCGCGAAAGGCGGCGAGATCGGAAAGGCCTTGTCCTGCCTTGCCCGGACGGGGAAAGAACAGCGGGCCGTATCCCAGCCGTTTGGCCTGTTTGAGGCGCATGTCGTGCCCGGACACCGGGCGGATGCGCCCGCCCAGGTCCACCTCGCCCCAGAAGACCGCGCCCGTCGGCAGGGGCCGGTCATGAAAGGAGGACAGGATCGCGGCGGCAAGGCCCAGATCGAGCCCCGGATCGCGCATGGACAGACCTCCGCCGAGTTTGGCGTAGATGTCGGACTGTCCCAGGTGCACGCCCAGCCGCTTTTCCAGGACGGCCAGCAGAAGGTGCAGCCGGCCCTGGTCCACGCCAAGGGCCGTGCGCCGGGGGATGCCCAGATAGGAATGGGCGGCCAGGGCCTGGACCTCCACGGCCAGCGGCCGCCTGCCCTCCACGGCCATGACCACGGCCGATCCGGACAATCCGGCATCGCGCTCGCCCAGAAAGAAGGTCGAGGGATCGGGCACCACGGCAAGCCCTTTCTCACGCATCTCGAAAACCAGCAGTTCGTCCGTCGGGCCGAAGCGGTTTTTGAGCACCCGCAGGATGCGGAACACGTGGCGGCGCTCGCCCTCGAGGTAGAGCACCGTGTCCACCATGTGCTCCATGACCTTCGGGCCGGCGATCTGGCCGTCCTTGGTCACGTGGCCCACGAGGATCAGCGTCGTGCCCGACCGTTTGGCCGCCTCGACCAGTTCCGAGGACACGGCCCGGACCTGTCCCACGCTGCCGCTGGCCCCTTCGGCGGCCGGGGAATGCATGGTCTGCACGGAATCGACGATGAGCAGGCCCGGCGGGTTGGGACCGGACAAAAGGGCCACCGCCGCCGCGGCGTCGGTGGAGGACACGGCCAAAAGTCCGTCATGCAGGCAATGCAGGCGCGCGGCCCGGGACTTGAGCTGGGACAGGGACTCCTCGCCGGAGAAATACACCGGGGTCCGGCCCGAGGCGGCCAGCCGTCCGGCCAACTGCAGCAGAAGCGTGGACTTGCCGATGCCCGGCTCCCCGCCAAGGAGGATTGCCCCGCCCGGGGCCAGCCCGCCGCCCAGGACCCGGTCCAGATCAGCCAGTCCCGTGGGAGCGGCCGCACCGTCGGCGTCGGGATGGGCGGCCAGGGACGCGGGCCGCTGGTCGGGATCGGCGGGCGCGCCCTTCCCCCCCGAAGACACGGCCTGAAGGGACAGGGTGTTCCACTTGCCGCACCGGGGGCATTGCCCCCGCCAGGACAGGGACACGCCGCCGCATTCGGAACAGACGTAGCGTTGCCGGGTCTTCATCGAAAGGGAGGAATGCGCCGGCTCATTTCCCCGGCGGGTCCTTGACGTCCACGACCTTGACCCCGAACTCCTTGACCGCTTCCGAGGGGTCGAAAAACACGATCATAAACGGCGTCTCGGCACCTGTCGCCAGATTCGTGTTGTTGGTCAGGATTCCGACCTGCGAGGTCAGCGCGGACTCCAGTTCCTGGCGGGTCATGACCTGAAGCTGGAACAGGGACACCACGTTGCCGCTGAGGATATCCTTGGAGGCCAGGACATTGCCCTTCTCGTCGAAAAGAGCCGCCTGGAGCTTGACCATCTCCTTGGGCGACTTGAAATTGTTGACCGCCTTGCCCTCGATGACGAAAAGCTGGCCGGCCTTCTCGTTGGTGACGTAATATTGACGGACATTCTGCAGCACGATGTCCTTGACCTTGGAGGATTCTTCGGCCTTGCCGGGTGCCGCCTTCCCTTCCGCGGGAGGCGCGGCCTGTTCGGCCTCCTTTTCGGCAGGGGCGGCCTGTTCGGCCGCGGGAGGCGGCGCCTGTTCGCCCTGCTTTTCAGCCCCCGGCCACAAATCCAAGAAAAACACGGCGGCCAGGGTGACGATGGCCAGCCCGAAGAGACACAAGGCCACGATCAGGGAGCGCCGCTTGGCCTCCTTCTGGGACAGGCTTTTCCCCGGCTTGCCGCTGATGTCGATGTCGTCCACATCGTCCAGATTGAAACCCGGCTTGACCGGAGCCTCCTCCTCACCCTCATAGGTCTCGCCATGAAAGAGATCGCCGGGCTCCTGGTCCGAAGTCTCATCCCGCTCCGGACGGCCGGACGCGGCTGTCTCGCGGGTCTGCGCCGCCCGTTGCGGGGACGCGCCTGCGGCCGGACCACCTTGCGGTGTTTCGTCGAGATCAGGATAGTCGAAATCCCGCGTCTCCGACGGGGAAGGCGGGGCCTGGTGAAAAACGTGCTTGCATTTGCCGCATCGGAGTTTGACGCCGTCGGGACCGATTTTCCCGTCAGGCAGCCGAAACCTGGAGGCGCAATTCGGACATGTGATGATCATAGGCCTTCTTCCGCGAAATACTTCGGTTTTTTTCGGAACTCTAAGCAAGTTCCGGGCCAGGATCAACGCGTGGACATCTCGTAAACCCCGCGCAACTGCCGGTACCGTTCGGCATAGTCCATGCCGTAACCGACCAGAAAGCCGTCCCGGGAGGAAAAGCCCACGAAATCCACCCGCACGTCGACCTCCCGGCGGTCCCATTTCTCGACCAGCGCGCACATACGCAGGCTTTTGGGATTGCGCGCCGCAAATATCTCAAGCAACTTCGCCGTGGTTCTCCCCGTGTCCACGATGTCGTCCACCACCAGGACATGGCGGCCTTCCAGCGAACAGTCCACATCCACCAGAAACCGTATCTCCTTGTCGGGCGATGTGCCGCCGCCGTAACTGGCGATACGTATGAACTCGAGTTGCGGCGAAAAGGGCAACAGCCGCGTCAGATCGGCAAAAAAATACACCGCCCCCTTGAGCACGCAGACAACCACCGGCGGCTCGTCCTTGTCGTAATACCCGGCTATTTCCCCGGCCAATTCGGCGACACGCGCCGCAATGGCCTTTTCCGTGATCACTTGCCGTAACACGTCGGTCATGACGATATATCCTACTTTTCCCGGACCGCAAAGCCCGCGCGTCCCCGGTCGGACGCCGCCCCGGTTACATTTCCATGATCATGGCGATTTCGTCGCACTCGGGAAACTTGGGGCAGTTGATGCAGTCCGCCCAGACCTTCTGGGGCAGCTTTTCCTTGGCAACCTCCACAAATCCGAGGTGTTCGAAAAAACCTTTCTGATAGGTCAGGGTGAAAACCCGGTAAAGCCCCAGGGTGACCGCCTCGCTCAGGCAGGCCTCGACCAGCTTCCCCCCCCATCCCTTCTTGCGCAGTTCCTCCTCGACGGCCAGGGATCGAATCTCGGCCAGATCCTCCCAGGCGATGGTCAGGGCGCAACACCCGTGCACCCCGCGGCCGGATCGTTCGGCAAGCACGTAGAAATCACGCAAGTGGCTGTACAACTGGCTGAACGACCGAGGCAGAAGGAGTTCCTTTCTGGCGCACTCCATAAGCAACGCATGGATCTGTTTGACATCCTGAATCTGGGCCTTGCGCAGATAGAGTTCGGACATGGAGGTCATGCGCCTTCTTCGGAGGGTTTCCGGGACAAAAGTTCGCGAAGGGCTTCGGAAGGCAGGTAGCCTTCCTTATTGTAAATCATTTCGCCCTGGCGGTCGAAGACGACCATCTTCGGGATGGCGCCGACAGCAAAAAGACCGGCCACATCCGCTCCTCCCAGATACACCGGATAATTGAAGGGCATCTGCTTGATGAACCGGAAAAACTGGGCCGGATCCTGATCCACGGAAATTCCCAGAAGCAACAGGTCGTCCTCGGAATAGTCGCGGCGCAGAGTGATCAGCTCCGGAATCTCCTGGCGGCAGGGCCGACACCAGGAGGCCCAGAAATTGATGACCACAAACTTTCCCCGGGCCTGGCTGATACGGTTTATCAGCTCCTTTGCGGTGATGGCGGAATCGTCCCGGGCCTCGGCCCCGGATGCCCAGACATTGGCGACAACCAGGAAAAACGCAAGAAAAACAGACAACGATCGAGACATAGGATTACCTCTCACGAAATGGATGCGCCCACGTGCGCCAAGTAAAAAGCCTAGCAGTTTTCCAGAGATTGGCAACCGCGCGCCGCGCCAACCAGTCGGGCCGCCTCGCGCACCGCGCCAACCGCGTCTTCGGAATAGCCGTCCGCGCCGATGGACACGGCGAAGGCGTCGGTGACCACGGCCCCGCCGACCATGATCCTGGCCCGGCAGCCCCGCTCGTCGCGCAGGCGCACGGTATCGGCCATACGCACCATGGTGGTGGTCATCAGCGCCGAAAGCCCGATGACGTCGGCATCCCGGTCCAGGGCCTCGCCCACGATACGCTCGGCCGGGACATCCTTGCCCAGATCCACAACCTCGTAGCCGTGGTTGGACAGCATCAGACAGACGATGTTCTTGCCGATGTCGTGAATGTCCCCCTCCACCGTGGCCATGACGATGCGCCCGGCGGCCTCGCCCTCGGACGCGTCGGCCAGAAGGGGCTTGAGCCGGTCGAAGCCCAGACGCATGGTCTCGGCCGAAAGCAGGAGCTGGGGCAGGAAGTATTCCTTGCGCTCGTATTTCCGCCCGACCTCCAGGATGGCGGGAATGAGTTCGCCGTTTAAAATCTCCGAGGCGGACGTGCCCGAAGCCAGGGCGGCATCGATCATGCCCGGCAGGCCGGCCTTGTCCCCCTGGATCACAGCCTGTCCCAGGGATGCGGCCGGCTTTGCGGCCGGGGCTCCCCCCGCCGCCATGCCCATTCCCGGCGCGGGCGCGCCCCCCTCCCCACCGGGTTTCCACCCGGCATAGGAAGCGATGAACCGTCCGGCCTGGGGGTCCCTGGCCAGGAGCACCTCGGCGGAAAACGCCGTCTCCATGAGCCGCCCGGAATTGGGATTGGCGATGACCGCGGCCAGACCGCTTCCCATGCACATGGCCAGAAAGGTGGAATTGACCAATTCCCTGGCCGGCAGCCCGAAGGAGATGTTGGAGAGCCCAAGGCAGGTGGGCAGGCCCCAGGCCTGGCGGCAATGGCGGATGGTCTCGAAGCAGGCCTGGGCCGCCTCGGGTTTGGAGGACACGGTCAGGGCCAGGGCGTCCACCAGGATCAGATGTTTGGGGATGCCCATGGCTAAAGCCTTGTCCACCAGGCGCTCGACGATGCCCAGGCGCTCGGCGGCCGTGACCGGAAGCTTGCGACCCTCCAGGGGAAGCAGGATGAACGGCGCGCCGTGATGTTTGCATATCGGCCCCAAAAGCTCCATGCGGCCGGGCTCGCCGCTTATGGAATTGACCAGGGCCGATCCGGGATAGGCCCACAGCCCGGCCTCAAGGGCCGCGGCGTCGTTGGAGTCCAGGCACAGGGGGGCCTCCACCCGGCCGATCAGGCCCTGCACCAGCCTGGGCAGCACTTCGGCCTCGGCCACCATGGGCGCCCCGACATTGACATCCAGAATGGCCGCTCCGGAGGCAACCTGCTCCGAGGCCAACCGCAGGGCCTCGGACAACTCGCCGCCCTGAAGCTCGGCCGTGAGCACGGGCTTCCCCGTCGGATTGATGCGCTCGCCGATGACCGCCAGGGGATGGTTCCCGCCCACGGCAACGGTCCGCGACCGGGAGGTGACCGCCAGCGGACCATCGGCCTCGGGGCGTTGCCAGGGTCTTCCGGCGACGGCCTTGGCCAGGGCCGCGATGTGGGCCGGGGTGGTGCCGCAGCAGCCGCACAGCACCTTGGCCCCCAGTTCCGCGAACCTGGCCGTCTTCGCGGCGAACTCCTCCGGTCCCATGGGAAAGACGGTACGACCGTCCTCCAGCCGGGGCAGGCCGGCGTTGGGCTTGACCAGAAACGGCATCCGCGCCCGCGGCAGCCAGTCCCTGACCACATCCAGCATGCCCTCGGGTCCCAGCCCGCAATTGACCCCGATCAGGTCGACGCCCAGATTGCGCATGGTGTCGGCGAAAACCAGAGGGGTGGTGCCGGTCAGGGAGGCCTGGCCCTCGAAGGTCATGCTCACGGCCACGGGCAGGTCGCAGGTCTCATGGCAGGCCAGGACCATGGCCCTGGCCTCGGCCAGATCGAAATGGGTCTCGGCGATGAGCAGATCGGCCCCGCCCTGAGCCAACCCCCGGACCTGTTCGGCAAAGGCGTCCACCAGTTCCCGAAGTGTCAGGGGACCCATGGGCTGGACGAACTTTCCGGTGGGCCCGATGCTCCCGGCCACCAGGACGTCGTCCCCGGCAGCTTCCCGGGCGATCTCGGCCATGCGGCGGTTCAGCGCGGTGACGTCCGTGCCCGGGGGCAGCTTGAAGCGGGAGCCCCCGAAGGTGTTGCTGGTCACAGCGCCGGCCCCGGCCCGGATGTAGTCGAGATGGGAGGTCCTGACGGCGTCGGGGTTGTCCAGGCCGAAGAGTTCGGGAGACTGGCCCGGAGGCAGTCCGCGCTGCTGGAGCAATGTCCCGGTGGCCCCGTCAAAAATGAGAATCTCGCTGGAGGCGAGCGCCTTTCTGGCTCTGTTCATGCGGTGTCCTTGGCGATTCGTCCGGGCCACACGGTCCGGCGACGCAACGGGTGCGCCTCGGGTCACAGCGGAGGCAAAACGCGCCTCCGTCTACTGAAAAACATTGAAAAGGACAAACAAAAACTCTATGCTTGGCAAGTGGGCATGCCGTCTCCACCCAAGGTCCCTGTTCTCCAGGCATATCCCCGGATAAACGGATCGTTCGCCACCAGGCGAACCACGCTTTTTTTTCACTCGAGATGAAGACGACGCACGAACATACCGCTTATCCCCCCGAAGAGGAATATCTTCGGGACCCCGACGACGACGCCTCCGAGACCGAGAATCCCGGAGAGGCGGACACGTCCGCCCATCTTCCCGCGCCGCTGGACTTCAAGCGTACGGGCATGGTCACCCGCGACCCCCTGCAGTTGTATCTGCGGGAAATCAGCAAATTTCCCATGCTGGGGCCGGACGAGGAGTTCGACCTGGCCCGCAAGGTGCGCGACCAGGGAGACCAGGACGCCGCCTTCCGGCTGGTCTCCTCGCATCTGCGGCTGGTGGTCAAGATCGCCATGGACTTTCAACGCCGCTGGATGCAAAACGTCCTGGACCTGATCCAGGAGGGCAACGTGGGGCTGATGCGCGCGGTCAAGAAGTTCGACCCGGAAAAAGGCATCAAATTTTCCTATTACGCCGCCTACTGGATCAAGGCCTATATCCTTAAATACATCATGGACAACTGGCGGATGGTCAAGATCGGGACCACCCAGGCCCAGCGCAAGCTTTTCTACAACCTGAACAAGGAGCGGCAGCGGCTGCAGACCCAGGGATTCGATCCGAGCACCTCGCAGCTTTCGGAGAGCCTGAACGTCAGCGAATCGGACATCCTGGAGATGGAGCAGCGCTTAAGCGGCAACGATCTGTCTCTGGACGTCTCCCTGGGGGAGGATTCCTCGGCCACGCGCATCGATTTTTTACCCGCCCTGAGCCCGGGCATCGAGGATATGCTGGCCGACGACGAGATTTCCGCACAGCTTGAAAAGCAGATACGTTCCCTTCGTCCCCGGCTTTCGGACAAGGAGCGCGATCTGTTGGAGAATCGCATCCTCTCGGACTCGCCGCTCACACTTCGCGAGATCGGGGCCAAATACGGCATCACCCGCGAACGGGTCCGGCAGATCGAATCGCGGCTTTTGGGAAAACTCAAGGAGCATCTGTCCAAGACGATCCAGGACTTTTCCTCGGAGTGGATCAAGAAACACGATTAATCGGTTGCCGCGAGCGACGTCCCGCCGCGCCTGCGGCCACTGGGGAGCGAGCAGCATGCGCCCCCGACACGACAAACCCGACACGGCCATGCCGGACGAACCCCGGACCTTCTCCATGCGATACCGTTTTCACTTCCTGTTCGTTCTGGCACTGTTGCCGTGCCTGATCAGCAATTCCTGCTCGCCAAAAAATCCCACCTCCCTTGATCAGCAAACCAGAGATCTGTCCAAGCGGGCCGCCGCCGACTACTATTTTCTGGTCTACCAGGATCTGCTGCGCTCCGGGAAGCGGGACGAAGCCGCCGCAGTGCTTTCCACGCTTTCCCGTCTGTCGCCTTCCCCGCAGGTCCTGCTGGATCTGGCCAACCTGTACTGGGGCATGAACCAGCGCGACAAGGCCATCGATATCCTGCGCGAGGGGGTCAAAAACTATCCCGGAGAAAAGCAGGTCGTCTTCTATCTCGCCAGCGCCTACCAGATGCAACGCCGTCGTGACGAAGCCATCGCGGTGATCAAGGACTACCTGGATAAAAAACCCGACGACCTGACCGCGCATCAGGAAATGGCCTCCCTGCTCATCGATTCCGAACGGTACAAGGACGCCCTGAAGTCCCTTGAGATACTCCAGGCCGCGGATCCCACCGCCGCCGTCTTCTTTTTCAAGTCCAAGGCGTTCTCCGGCCTCGGCGACCGCAAGGCGGCCATGGCGGCGCTACGCTCGGCCCTCGCAAAAGACCCGAACATGGCGGCCGCCTGGGCGGAACTCGGGTTTCTCCTGGAGCAGGACAAAAACTTCAAGAGCGCGGAGGAATGCTACACCCGGCTTCTGGAACTGGGGGAGGAAGGACCGGAGGTGTGGCTCAGACTCATCAGGCTCAGCCTCAAGCAGAAAAACCCGTCCCGGGCCATGGCCCTCCTGGACAAGGCCCCGCAGGACAACGCCTTCATCCTGGAGACCCTTTCCGCGTTTTTGGGCGAAGGCTATGCCGCCGAGGCCGGGAAACTGCTCGACCGCCTGGAAAAGGCCGCCCCGGCCTCTCCGGACATCCTGTTCTACCGGGCCGTGGTGGCCTTCGAGGGCGAAAAAAACCCGGCCAAGGCCCTGGCCTATCTGGAACGCGTCCCGGAGTCCCATGCCCACTACGACAAGAGCCTCGGCTTCCGCATCCAGATCCTCCTGGAGATGAACCAGGATGCCAAGGCCCTGGAATTGGCCCGCCAGGCAGCCGAACGGTTTGCCGACAAAAAGGAGTTCACCCTGCTTGTGGCGGCGGCCCTGGAAAAGTCGGGCGACGCCGGGGCCGCGACCGAGGTGCTGATCGGGGCCAGCGAAAAATGGACCGACGACCAGGAAATCCTCTACCGGCTGGGGGTGATCCTCGAACGCCAGAAACGCCGGGACGAAAGCGTCAGGACCATGGAAAAGATCATCGTCCTGGACCCCGACCACGCCGACGCGCTCAATTTCGTGGGCTACACCCTGGCCGAGGAAAACCGCGACCTCAAGCGATCCCTGGAACTGATCGAGCGGGCCGTGGCCGTCGAACCGGACAACCCCTATTTCCTCGATTCCCTGGCCTGGGTCCACCATCGGCTGGGCAACAACGACAAGGCCTGGGAGATCATCCGGCGGGCCGTGACCCATCCCGTGTCCGATCCGGTGATCTGGGAACACTACGGCGACATCGCCGCGGCGCTCGGCAAGAAAACCGAGGCCGCCGAGGGATACCGCAAGGCCTTGTCCGGCAAGCCCGAAAACGCGGACCAGATCCGGCGCAAAAAGGACGCCCTATGACCACCATTCGCCACGCCATGGCGTTTCTGGCCGCCGTCCTTTTGCTTTCCGGCTGCGCCGCCAAAACCATCGCCCCCACCGGTCCGGACCAGGCCCGAACCGCCTGGGAAGCCTTCCTTTCCCGGGAGAAATCCCCGCACACGGCCTGGAAGGCCTTCCGCGTGGACGCGAGCCTGAGCTACGCGGCGCAGCAGCGCAGCGGCCGCCTGAACCTGTCCTTCTACGGGAACCTCGATCTGCCTCTGCGCGTGGATTTCACCCTGCCCATGGGCGGCCCCTACGCCTTCTGGCGCGAGGACGGCGGGGGCTGGACCGCCTATTATCCCGGCAACCAGACCGCCTTCACCCACGAAAACACCCGGGAGGGCATCTCCCGTCTGGGGCTGCCCCTGCCCTTCGACCTGCGGGAACTGGCCGCCGTGGCCATCGGCCGTTTCGGGGAATTCATCCCCACCGCCTACGCCTCGGCGAAAAAACGCCCCCAAGGCTACGAGTACGCGCTCGGTTCCGATTCGCGCCTGGCCTCCATCACCCTTGACTTCGAGGGCAAACCGATACATCTCACCGGGCGGGGAATCGAGCCCTGGCGGGTGGCCTTCGAGGACTACCAGCCGGCTCCGGAGACGAACGCCCCGGCCCAGGCCAGGCGGATCGTCCTGACCACCCCGGGCGGAACCGAAGTGAAGCTGCGCATCAAAAAGGTCGAAGGCCTCGCCCAGCCCTGGCCGGAAAGCGCCCTGGTCCTGCCCATCCCTCCAGGTACCGCCGTGCGTTCCCTGGAGGCGAACGGTCCCGTCGCCATCCCGGACATCTAAGGCCCGGGCGGACAGGATCGCCCCGCAACACCGTCCCACAACCGGAGAGTGGATATGCCCAAAACCGTCGTCATCGGCTCCGATCACGCCGGGGTCGCCCTGAAAAAGCTCCTTTCCGACCACCTCGCGGGCCAGGGATATGAAGTCGTCGACGTCGGCCCCTCGGATGTCCAAAGCGTGGATTACCCGACCTTCGCCGCCCGGGTCTGCGACGCCGTACTGACCAAAAACGCCCTGGGCGTCCTGATCTGCGGCACAGGCCTGGGCATGTCCATGACCGCCAACCGCCGGCCGGGCGTCCGCGCCGCGTTGTGCACCGACGAATTCATGGCCCGCATGGCCCGCCAGCACAACGACGCCAACATCCTGTGCCTGGGCGAACGGGTCATCGGCCAGGGTCTGGCCCTGGCCATCGCCGACGTCTTTTTCAGCACCGCCTTCGAGGGCGGACGGCACCAGCGCCGTCTGGACCTCATGGAATCCTGCCATGGCGCCGCCCACCATCCGGACGCGTAGGAACGGACCGTTTCCCGCGCTCCCTGATGCCAAAGCCGGCGGCTTTCTCCCGAAAGCCGCTTTTTGCGTCTCCGGCCACATCCTTTTTCCCATCCGCAACCCGTAGCTCAAGGAACCACTTGCCATGCCCTCCCCAGCCGATCCCGACCGCCAGGCGGTCAACGTCATCAAGGGCCTGATCATGGACGCCACCCGCAAGGCCAATTCAGGCCATCCCGGCGGGGCCATGTCCTCGGCCGATCTCGCCTACGTGCTGTTCCGGGAATTTCTCGACACCGACCCGGACGACACCGCCTGGTTCAACCGCGACCGGTTCGTGCTCTCGGCCGGCCACGAATCCATGCTGCTGTACGCCCTGCTCCTCTTTCAGGGCGTTTTGACCATGGAGGATATCACCCGCTTCCGGCAACTCGGCAGCCGCACCCCGGGCCACCCCGAAAACTTCCTGACCCCGGGCGTGGAGGCCACCACCGGCCCCCTGGGCCAGGGATTCGCCATGTCCGTGGGTATGGCCGTGGCCGAGGCCATGCTGCGGGCCAGGCTCGGCCGGGACATCGTGGACCACTCCACCTACGTTCTGGCCTCGGACGGGGACATCCAGACCCCGGTATGCCTGGGCGCGGCCGCGTTGGCCGGGCATTTCCAGCTTTCCCGGCTCATCGTGTGCTACGACAACAACAAGGTGCAACTGGCCGGCCCCACCAGCCGCTGCGACCGCACCGACCACAAGAAGGTCTTCGAGGGCCTGGGCTGGCGGGTCATCGAGATCGACGGCCACGACCACGACCGGATCCGGGCGGCCCTGACCGAGGCCAGAACCGACGCCGGCAAACCCACCCTGATCATCGGTCACACCACCATCGCCAAGGGCTCCTGTTCCATGGAGAACTCCTGCGATTCCCACGGATCGCCCTTCTCCGAGGAGGAAATCCAAAAGACCAAAACCTGTCTGGGGCTTCCGGCCGATGCGCCCTTTCACCTGCCCGCCGAGGCGGTGGAGCGCTTCCGGACCCGGCACGGCGCGGTGCGCGAGAAACGTCTGGCCTGGCAAAAGGCCCTGCAACAGCGCCTGGACACGGACGCCGCCTTCGAGAACCTGTGGCGGCAGAGCAAACGCAACCCGGGCAACCGCCGCTTCACCTGGCCCGAGTTCGAACCCGGCTCCGCCGTGGCCACCCGCAAGGCCTGGGGCGCGGCCCTTTCCGCGCTCATCGACCAGCTGCCCCTTTTCGTGGGCGGTTCGGCCGACCTCGACCCCTCCAACCAGACCGCGAAATTCCGCGACGCCACGGGCATCTTCGGCGCGGACAACCCCGCCGGCCGCAACCTGTGCTTCGGAGTGCGCGAGTTCCCCATGGGCGCGCTTGTAAACGGCATCGCCCTGCACGGCGGCCTTGTCCCCTTCGGGGCCACCTTCCTGGTCTTTTCCGACTACGAGCGAAACGCCCTGCGCATGTCGGCCCTACAGCGCCTGCCCGTTCTGCACGTCTTCACCCACGACTCCTTTTACGTGGGCGAGGACGGCCCCACCCACCAGCCCATCGAGCACGCCAGCTCCCTGCGGCTGATCCCGAACATGCTGGTCATGCGCCCGGCCGACGCCCGGGAGACGTGTTTTTCCATAGAGACGGCCCTCAAACAGTCCGTCCGCCCCACCTGCCTGCTTCTGACCCGCCAGGGCCTGCCGGTCCTGGACGCGGCCAGCTTCCCCGGCCTGGCCGAAGGCGTGGCCAAAGGCGGCTACGTCCTGGCCGACGCTCCGGGCGGCGACCCGGACGGCATCCTGCTGGCCTCGGGCTCCGAGGTCTCCCTGGCCCTTGCGGCCCGCGACCTTCTGCCGGAACTGAAGCTGCGGGTGGTCAGCATGCCCTGCATGGAGCTTTTCGACGAGCAGCCCAGGCAGTACCGCGACAGCGTCCTGCCGCCCGCGGTGACCCGGCGGTTCGCCGTGGAGGCCGGACGTCCCGAGCTGTGGTGCAAGTATACCGGCCGCATGGACCGGGTCCTGGGCATCAGCCGCTTCGGGGCCTCGGCCCCGGCCAGCCTTCTGGCCGCCGAATACGGATTCACCCCCGAGAACCTGGCCACCCTGGTGCGCCGGGCGTTTTCCGCCAAGGAGTAGCCGCCATGGAAGCCCCTGAAAGGAACATCGGCCTGGATCTCGTCCGCGTCACCGAGGCCGCCGCCCTGAGTTGTTCCCGGTGGCTGGGCAAGGGCGACAAGATCGCCGGGGATCAGGCCGCCGTGGACGCCATGCGCCTGTCCTTCAACACCGTGCCCCTGGACGGGGTCATCGTCATCGGCGAGGGGGAAAAGGACGAGGCCCCCATGCTCTTTAACGGCGAAAAGGTGGGCATGGGCCGCGGGCTGGCCGTGGACGTGGCCGTGGACCCCGTGGAGGGGACCAACCTCCTGGCCTACGGCCGCCCCAACGCCATCTCCGTGGTGGGCGTGGCCCCCCGGGGCAGCATGTTCGATCCAGGGCCCAGCTATTACATGAAAAAACTGGTGGTCCCGGCCGAGGCCAGGGACGCGGCCGACCTGGACGCGCCGGTTCCCGACAACCTGCGTGGCATCGCCAGGGCACTGGGAAAGGACGTCGGCGACCTGGTGGTCTTCGTCCTGGACAAGCCGCGCCACAAGGAACTCATCGCCGAGATCAGGCGGGCCGGGGCGCGCATCCAACTGCACACCGACGGCGATGTGGCCGGGTCGCTCATGGCCGTGGACCCCACGGACGCCGTGGACGTGATGATGGGCACCGGCGGCACGCCGGAGGGGGTGCTTTCGGCCTGCGCCATCCGGGCCGTGGGCGGCCGCATGCTGGCCCGGCTCGACCCCCAGAAGGACGACGAGAAAAAGGCCCTGGCCGCGGCCGGCACGGACACGAAAAGCATCCTGACCGAGGAGACGTTGGTTCGCAGTGAGGACACCTATTTCGCGGCCACAGGCATCTCCGGGGGCACGTTTCTGCCCGGGGTGCGCTTCACCGGCCGGGGCGCGGTGACCCACTCCCTGGTGCTGCGCGGCAAGACCGGCACCCTGCGGCGCATCGAGACCTACATCTCCCTGGAAAAACTCATGCGCTTCAGCGCCGTGAAGTACGATTAGGCCGCGCGTTTCGCCTAGTAGAACCAAGTGCGGCAGCGCGGCCTGGGAACGGCCTTGTATGCCGGGCGTTGTCCCTTGTTCCAAAGCAGGAAATCCAACTGCAAAGGCGTAGCGCGCACCCCGCGCTTGCCGAGTTCCGCCGCGAGCAGTTCCACAGCCTGCACCGTGGCCGCCCGCATCTCCACCTCCTGAGGCGAATCCTTCTCCAGCGGTTCTCCGGCTGCGATGCGCGCCTCCAGCCCGGGCTCCAGCTTGAGGATGCCGTCCAGGCGCAGGACATGGGGCACGAGGTTGTCCGCGAACACCGTGAGATCTTCCAGGTCGCGAAACCGGCCCGGCCCCTTTCCGCCAAAGGCCACGGCCAAATCCGCCGCCGTAAGTTGGGCGCGTTTGTAAAAGGCCGCCGGACCGGTGGCATACGGTTGTTCGTCGCGGAAAAGCTCCATCCGGGCAAGATCGCGGCACAGCGCCTCGGCGCTGCCGCCGGCCGCTTCGACGAGGGCACGGGCGCTGCCGCCGTAATCGCGCCGCAACAGCTCTCCCAGGTCGCGCAGGGCGCGGGCGAAAAGCCCCATGAGTTCCATGACCACGGGATCGGCCGGCTCCTGTCTGAAAAGTCGGGCCGCGTCCCCGGGCGTCATGGCGGCAAGCGCGTCCGCGCCAAGGGGTCCCTCGCCGGCGAAGCGTGCGGCAAGACATGTGGCGATGGTGAAATAGCCGGACCTGCCCGGGAGCTTGCGCAGGTGCGGGAAATAGCCCGAGCCGAAATTCACGGTGTCGAGAACGAGGAAAAAATGCGCCGTGTCCGCCCCATGCCCCAGGTAATGGCTGGCCGGGTCGTGGGTCGGCACGGCCAGGGCGGCGACGTCGCAACGCGCGGCATAGGCTGGAATGGCCTCATGGTCGATGCTCACGAAGCGGGCGTCGCGACAGACCCGGGCGGCGTCGGCGCGGATGCGCGCGAAAAGCGAAACGGACATGGGAACTCCATTGCGGAAAGCGTTTTTGACTTATTGTTTCTAATACAATAACCTGAAAAAAAGAAGACGTCAATGACGGGACGGAGGTTGCGTGGCGTTTGACCGGGGCCGGGTGAGTCTTGCCGTGGATTGCGCGGTGTTCGGCTTTGCCGCGGGGGGGGTGCGGGTGCTGACCGTCAGGCGACGCATACCGCCTTTTGCCGGCGGCTGGGCGCTGCCCGGCGGCTTTGTCGAGACCGG